>NZ_JBLUPX010000007.1:0-186012 GCF_048068235.1 Pseudomonas sp. NY15364
TGTCACGCTGTCCGGCGCTGCTACTGGCACGCTAACTGGCACAGGCGCAGGCAACCGTGTATCGCTGACTTTTACCCCTACTGCCGGCACTCTGACGCTGACGGTATCCGGCAGCGTGACCAGCGCCATGCTTGAGGCCGGCTCCTTCCCCACATCCTACATCCCCACGACCACTGCCCAGGTCACGCGCTCTAGCGAGGTAGCAAAGGTCACGCAGCTGGCTCCTTGGCATAACGTCGCAGAGGGCACGCTGTATGCAGAGTTCTCCTATGAGCTAAACGCTCGACCGGGGACGGTCGCAAGTTTTGACGATGGGACAGCATCCAACCGCATCTTCATCGCCGGCTTCAGTAGCAACCAGCGGCTAAATGGGGCCGTCACAAAAGACGGCAATAACGTCTCGACCATCGTACTCAACGATGGGGTAACTTGGAGCGGCAAGGTTGCTTTTGGTATCCAGCAGGCCGACATGGCTGCGGCGTTCAACGGCGTGATGGGATCAAGCACCAATTATGTCGGCGCTTTACCCCCGGTAAGCCAGCTGAGCATCGGGGGAGGTAACACGGCGGCTGTGAGCAGGGTCAACGGCCACATCCGCTCCATCCGCTACTGGCCACGCCGTCTATCTAACGCCGAACTCCAGGGGATCACAGCATGACGCCCTTTTACCTGCAAACAGACACCGAAGCTGGCATGTGGGCGGCTCTCGACCAGTTGGGCTATGTCTCCGAGCATGAGGGCGAGCGGTACATCAATGTCGAGCACAGCATCATCGGGACGTGGTACGTCATCGACGGGGAGGATGCACAGGCGCTACCAGGGTGGCACTTCAACCTGATGCTGCCCGAGGTGCCCGCAGAGTGGCCTGCCGGGGTGACGCAGCACAATCCGCAGACGCCGTGGAGGATTTGGAGGTGAGAGGCAGCAGCAAGTCTCCCGCGCTGCTATCCCTGACACTCGCCGCCGTCTGTGCGCTTGCGCTGGTGATGCTCACCGGCTGCGACGATCAGCCGAAGCCGAAGATCAGCGAGGCACTGATCGTGGTCAAGATCGTGGACGCACCAGCGCCCGACTGGCCTTCCGGCTCGGCAGCGATCACTCGCGGATCGGGCACTGGTCTATCCACCATCGAGATACTGCGCGGCTACTACCCGGAGTGCGTGACGCACGAAGTCCGGCATGTGTTTGAGGGTAAGTGGCACGACCAGCGCACTACCTGTAGGTGATCGCTGGACAGGCAGCCGCCAGTGACATTCCGTAGCCCTCACAGAAGTGAGGGTGCGCAGCCTGACCCCCTGTAGGGTTCGCACCCTCGTTGAGTCCCACATCAGACTTGCGGCATCGATTCTTGCCGTGAGTTTGGCGCAATGCCTGCACCTACAACCCGCATCAGCAACTGGTCACAGGGCATTAACAACAGTGCCCAGCCTGACCGTTTGCCTGATGGTGCGGTGCGCAACCTTGTGAACCTCGATGCGTCGGCGGGTGGCACGCTTGAGCTGCGCGCACCGTACCGCCGTGTGCACGCTGGTGCGCTGCGTGCGTGCGGTGCTGCCGGCCGGAAGGTTATTGCGATCGGCGACACCGTTGCTGCCTACGACCCGATGACGGACTCGACGCAGCAACTGGCTGGCGCTGTTGGCCCTGGTGCCGTGGCGTGCGTCACGCATAACGGCCAGCTCTTCATTTCGACGCCGGCAGAGACCTGGCGCTGTGATGGTGCCCAGCTTCAGCCGTGGGGTGTGCCTGAGCCTGCTGTTTCTGTGAGCCTCGTTCCTGGGCCGCTGAGCGGCGTTGTCACTGTCGGCGTGACTGCGCTCGGCGCCGGCGGCGAGGAATCAGGCGTAGAGCCGTTCGTGCTCACGCTGAGCAATCAGTCGATTGTCGTCAGCAGCAGCGACCCGCGCACGCTGCGCCTGTACGTCTCGCCGCCGAACCACGAAACGCTCTATTACCAGAGCGAGCTGCGCGGGCAGGTTGTCGTCTCGAATGTGCGTGACGAGACGGATCGGCTTGTCACTGACGGGCTGCGGCCATTCCCGGCCTGCTCGATGCTGGCTTCGCATCACGGCGTCATCGTCGGGGCGTTTGACCGTTACGTGGTCATGTCGGAACCGATGATGCCGCACTTGCACAACCCTGTTGCTGGCTTCTTCCAGTACGCAAGCCCGGTGAATCTTCTTGTTGCCACTGATGGTGGTGTGTTCATCGGCACTGATGACGCGACGTTCTTCCTGTCCGGACTTGAGAACGAGCCGGCGCAGATCCTGGCGCTGAACATCGGTGCGATCGCCGGTACCGGCGTGGCGCTTCCGGATGGTCGCGCCGCCTGGTTCACCCGCTATGGCCAAGCCATCGGCGCCGCTGACGGTTCGGTGGCGCTGATCAACAGCGGCAAATTTTCCCCCGATCTGGCTGCCGATGGCGCGGCCGGGCTGATCGAGCACAACGGCAACCAGATGCTGGTCACCACCATGCGTGGCCCGATCCGCACCAGCGGGCTCGGCGTCGGGTTTCATCACTCCCTGGAGATAGACGAATGAAGAAGCTGATCGGCTTCGTGCATGAGCTCGAAATCGTTGACCGATTCGGCGAGGTCGTGTCACGCGAGCGTGTTTGCAACCGCGTGCCGAAGACGGCGCTGGATTTCCTGATCATGGCGCCGTTCGGCGATCACGCGCAGATCCCGAACGTCTACTGCGGCCTGTTCACCAAGAACTACATCCCGTCGGATGCGAGTAGCGCGGCAGATCTGCCGATCGCCATGGGTGAGTTCACGCAGTACGCCGAGGCCACCCGGCCGATCTGGAATCGCGTTTACAACAACGCCGGCACCTACAGCAACGACGCCAGCCCTGCCGAGTTCATGCCTGCGCAGGACGTTGGTGTTTATGGCTCGTTCCTCGTCTCTGCATCGGACAAGGGTGGCAACAGCGGTTTGCTGCTTTCCGCGGCCCGGTTCTCGAGCGTCGAGCAGTTGCGGGCGGGAAACGCCACGCGGCTGAAAGTCTCGCTCACCTATCTCCCCACTGACGTCATCTGAGGAATCAATCATGGCATTTCAATTGAGCACGGGTGCGCGCAATGCTCTCGCTGTCAGCGTCTCTCTCCGTGGCCTGCTGACTGGCAACGTGATTCGCATCTACGGCGGCCCGGTACCGGCTTCTCCTGACGACTCTGTCGGCACTGCAGTTCTGCTTTGCACGGTATCTGGCGGCGGCACTGGTGCCGGTATCGAGTTCGAGGCGGTTCCGCAGAATGGCGCTGTGGTTAAGCTGGCCTCGCAGGCATGGAGCGGCACCAACGTCGCAAACGGAACCGCCACCTTCTGCCGCATCTGCCCTGCCAGCGATACCGGCGCTGCATCCGGTACGGCTATTCGCCTGCAGGGAACTGTCGGGCAGATTTCGGCAGACCTTGAACTGAGCAACGTCGACCTGGCGAATGGTGCGCCTCTCGCTATCAACTCCGGCGTCTTCACCGTTCCTGCGCGGTCGTAACGACAGATGACCTATCGCCTGCAGCGAGAGCCAGTTGTCACGGAATACGCCGCCATCCCGGCGGTTCCGGCATCGCCTGGCCGCAATGTGTGGGTCAGGCAGGGGCCCATCATTGGCGAGATCTACTTTCCTAAGAGCATGATCGAGGAAAGAAAGCTACGGATCGTCGGCGGAAGAGTCATTGCAGATATTGGCACCCACATTGTTGTGTCGAACCCCATTTGGGAGGAGCTGACATACTATCCTCCAACCCCAGCTGTTGCAGGTCAGGGCCCGCGCACGATAGTTACAGGCCGATCCGGATGGGATGGCGGCGGCCGAACAGTCAAGAAGGTCAGGGCAGGCGATCGCTTCACGTTCAAGTTCAAGGGGCTAGGGATCATTGCTGGCCTGGCCCGGCCCGGGGCTTCGTACTCATTCTCTACTGCTCGGCATGCCTGGTACCGAAATGGGGAAAGGCTTGAGCTGATTGAGAACGGCCGTGTGGTGATGGTCTTTTCTCCGAACATCCCTGACTTTGCCTTTGAGTCGTGGACGTTCGGTGTTGAGCGTATTGCCGGTCTGATCCGCTACTTCTTCATTCCTGCTGAAGGTGCTCCGGCCAACATCGTTTATGCGTCGCAGGATGTTGGTGGTGATCTGGTTGGCATTGCTATGCCGTACACGGTCGGCGACTACGTTGACCCAGTTGGCGTGAGCGGTGAGGGCATCGGCACTCTCTACGCCGACATTCCTGCTGTTGTCGGGAGGATGTCGAGCGGCGGCTATGCGAACTTGGTAGGCGACCTCCCCGCGATAGTCGGCTCGATGGTGTCGGACTTGGTTGCGAAGGTAGACAGCTCGGTGCCGGCTGTGGCCGGGCGCATGGGACGGTGGTCGGCAATCGCAGGCGCTGTGCATGGCGTGGTTGGCCAGATGCGCAGCGAGCCGGTGCTGGTTGTGAACTCGATTTACAGCGTGGTCGGCGGTGTGCTGGGCGGTATGTCCGGCGTGGCTGGGTCCGTTGGCCGAGTTGCCGATGGCATACCGGCGGTGCTCGGCAGGCTTGAGCAGATCCCACATGGCAGGATTCGTGCGGATGTGGGCTACCCGGTCACTGGTCGTATGAGCGATTACGTTCAGGACGCCTCACTCAACGCCATATCAATTGGCTTCAGTGCCAGCTTGGAAAGTCCTCTGCTGCTGGTCAGTGTGGATGGTGTCGGGGTCGGCTGCTCGGCATCTATCACCGTCATCATCGATCTGGTTACCGCTGACGGCCTGCAGCTTTCTGACTCTGCGTCCATCGGATCTCTCGTTGAGCTGATTTCCCGCGAGGGGCTGTACGTCAATGACGGGCGCAGTGCGATCGCTCGGCGCGAGGCGTTGCAGTACGCGATCAATCTGGCCACAGGCGCGCCCAGTGTTTACCAGGGCTTCGACTTCCAGGGCTTCGTTTCTATCGATGGCGTGAGCTACGGCTGGCGCCAGGACGGCCTGTACCGGATCGGCGTCAGCGGCGATGACGACGTTGCCATTCGTGCGATGGTTGACTTCGGCGTGAGCGACTACGGCACAGCACAGAGCAAGCGCCTGGCAACGGCCTGGCTGGGCCTGCGCAGCGACGGCCAGGCGTACCTGCGCATGCGTGCTGATGATGGCGCTGAGCATGTGTACCGGGCAATTCAATCGCATGACACGCACCGCGCTGTGCTGGCTAAGGGCGTCACCGGCCGGCAGTGGTCTGTCGTGCTCGAAATCGAGGATGCCTCCTTTGCATCTATAGACAGCATGGAGATCGAGGTCGCGGTCTCTCAGCGTAGGTTCGGGTCGAGGTAGATATGTCCAGCATTGACAGCAACATCCAACAGCTATTCAAGATCGCTGAGTCGGCACTATCGGACGCGCGCCATCAAGCATCGCGCATTCATTATCTCACGCCGGCATTATCGAATGCCGGTCTGTCGTATACGGCGCCGACATCATCTGGTGCGACCAAGCCGGCGGCGTTGAGCGGCATGCTGTCAGAGGACGACAGCGCGGCGCGGGTGCAGTTTCTCGACCAAGAGTCCGAGAAGTGGCTGGACACCTATTTCCCCGAGCTGCAGGCGTGCCTGAAGAGCGAACCGGAACGCTGGCTGTGCGGAATCATCACTGGGCAGAAGCCGTTCGGCTTGAGCGAAGACGTGTTTCGAGCGGTATGGCTGCAGGCCCGTGACCGGGAATACCGAACTCGCAATAGCGCGTCGCAGCAGTTGCGTGGCGATTTTTCGCGGCGTGGCTTCTCGCTGCCGCCCGGCGCGATGATCGCGGCGATGAGCCGGGTAGAGCGCGAAGCATCCGATGCGATAGGCGCTGTGAACATTGCCCAGGCCATCCGCGATTCCGAGATCAAGCTGGATCTGCTGAAGTTTGCCGAAGAACAGGCATTGACGTTGAAGCGCGGCATTCTCAGCGCTCTGGCCGACTTCTACCGCACCTGGGTTGAGCTGCCGAACAAAGCCCTGGAGGAGTCGCGCCTGAAGGTCGCGGCCTATCAATCGCTCAACAGTGCGCTGAGCGACTACCACCGCGTTGAGCTGGGCTGGGAAGAGCTGCGCCTGCAGGCCGCAAACCTGCGCATGAACGGCCGGCTCGATGCGGACAGAATCCGTGTCTCGGCCGCAACTGGCGACAACCGAAATGCTGCGGTTGGAAATGCAGTGCGTGCGTTCGGTGATGTTGCTGCAAGTGCAGCGAACGCCGCCGGTACCATGCAGGCCAACATTATCTCGGGTGAGTCGTGATTCCGCGCACGCTGCGAGTGGCTTCGGTCACTGGCATGCGCTGGGCCGGTATCTTTCGAGGATTCGCGGCCAGGTTCGCGCAAACATGGGCGCGTAAGCCGGACGCGGCGCGCAGCAAGACAGATTTCTTCGAGGGGTACATAGCCAAACACTCGCTGGTCAGTGGGAGGATCACCACGCGCGTCATCGACCCGCCCGGCTATCTGCTGGGGTTCCCCGATGGCGTAGCGGAAGCGCTATTCATAGACCCGCTCCCGGCGTCGTTGCTCTGGCCGACCTACGCCAGGGATGTATTCGCCCCCGGGGTGCCTATTCCCGACGACCTCGCGCCCAAGCCTGACGACCCGTCACAGGTCACGTTCCAGTACCCGACCTCTTTGTACGGGGCGTCCTCGTTGATCAATGGTAAGCCGTGGTCAAATGGCCCGTGGTGGTTCTCGGCGGGGGCGCCCACTGACGATAGCGGTATTGCAGGGGGTACTGTTATATGCAACACCCCTTATCCTTCACAGGGCGCAGATCGGGCAACGGTGTTGGATAGCGTTCGACTGGCTGCGTACATCCAGTGGTATGCCAGCAGGCGTGGAGTGGTGCGCCCCACAGATATGCTGGGCCTGTACATCTATGAGGATGGGTTGCAGGCGTCGATGCCGGGCTACACCTTCGCGCCCAGGATGTACCCGACCACGGCCGTGGGCGGCAGTAACAGGCCGATCACTGTAAGGATGGCCAGGCAGATCGCTATGCCTGCTGCCGCGCGCGCTGGGGGCAGGTGTGCGGCAGCTATGGGAGTGACCACCAGTCCTGAGCGCACGACGTTTGAGCTGGGCTGCGGCCTCACTGGCGTGTATATGCCGATCGTCGCGACGGCGGGGCTGCAACTGATCGACGACATTCGCGATGTTACGACTGACGACATCCTGCCGGGCAGCGCCACGGTTGGCCAGTGGACGGCAGATACACCGTGGGTGCAGGAGTTCGCTAAAGAGGAACCCGTGCAGTGGTACAACCCGGCGACTGACGAAACCGAAACAATCGTGGTCGAGGTCAAGCACGTTGTCACGTACCCGCCTGGCGGAACCTACCTGTACGGCGGGCGTACAAGCGGCAACCCTGAAGATCCGCTGCAGTTGCCAATCCAGCTGCGCGACTACATGACCAATGATGTCGGCGTGCCGGCTATTGCGCTGATGGACGATCGACTTGATGTGGTCGTTGCGTACCGGGCGGCGACCCCATGGATTGACGAGCGAGACACGGACGGGACGGGGATCGACATCTACCCCGAACTGACCCCGGTCACCACCCAAATGCGCACGGGATTGGTGGTTATGTCGATGACCTACACCACCAGCGTGAGCGAGGAAGGGGATCTGGTTACCACTGTCGGTGATCCAGTGCTCGATCACGTTCGGCAAGACGTTTCTGGGGCGGTAGAGAACTGCTTCGAGGCACTGGGCGGCGACAGGGAGGATTTCCACCGTCTGTATCGAGTCCGGTGGGCGGGCAACGTGGGTGGGAAGTCAGTCGCACTGGTGTCGATCGTCAAGCACAAGCGCTGGGAAGAGCCTGCGACTGGAAAAATCCCTGCTGACGGGCCGATCATCCCGGCGCTGCCTGCCGCGCAGGTGCTGCTGACTGCGCAGAGTGGGATCAACAACGGGCACAGCGTCGATTGGCGCTACACCTACACGGCCCCGGATGGCGAAGAGGTCTACGGCGAGCGCAATTGGAACCTCGGAGCGTGCGTGCGCATCCCGGGGGACGATGACGACGAGGACTGGCTGTCTACCATAGGGGTGGGTGTACTGGTCGACGGCGTACTAACGGAGCTGGAAGCGCTCGACCTCGGCTGGAGCCTGATCCGCAGCCCGACGCGCGCCCGACTGCGCGAGGACGATTGGCGCTGGGAGAGCACGACCGCAAACATCGGCACCGTGGTTTCGGATGACTCCCTGGTGTTTGCTGCCTACGCGCTACCGGAGATCGAGGGCGAGCCTGTGCGCGTGAAACTGTTGCGGCTCGATGTTGACGGCCTGGACTTCACGGAGTTGCGTGATGACGCGCTGCCAACCAACGGATCGAGGCCAGCGGTTTCCTGCTATCAGCACCACGTAGCGCAGGAAGGGGCCGACGATGTTCTGCCATGCCTGATCTATCGGCTCGGCCACCAGACCGCCGGAGGATGGGCCGAACTATCCAAGGACGGGGGGAGCACCTGGCGCCGGATATGGGAAGGCCCGACATCGCCAGGGCGGGGATTCATGTACATCGGATCGCAACTATGGGCGCCCGAGTACACCGATACATTCAAGAACTACAGGTGACAGGCATGTTGGCATCTCTATCATGGGCAACGGCGACGGAATCCATAGGTGACTATGGGGCCTTTATCTCGGTGTGGGAGGACGATGGGGCGACGCTGCGATTCCACACCCGTCTCCCTTTCGACTCGGGTGTGCAAGGGAACCTGAGCCTATTGGTCTCGCCGGACGCCAGCATGATCTGTGTTTCTGACTCGTCTGGTGCATATCTTGTGAATGCGTCAAACGGCACTTTCTTCGCAGTGCCTGAGCTGTCAGCCGGTGCTGGGTCGAACGACCCATACCAGCAGCCGGTTGGCTGGTCTCCGGTTGGCGCGTTCGTGTCTGGAAAGGCTGACTATGCCTACTATCTTTCGCCCGGCACCGTTTCTGAGTTGCCCGGGCCAATTCCTGAAGTGGTTGGCACCCCTGGATTTTCTGTGCTGCCTCACCTTGGGATAATCATCGAGGGGCGTACCAACATACGCCATCCAGATGATGCGGTAATCACTGCAAGGGATCTATTCTCTGGCGAGCCATTCTCGTTGCCTGCCTGGGTGACAGCCGGGTTTATGCCAGGTTTGCCGCCAAATCCATCCAGATGGAGTGATACCGGATGGCTGGGGACTATTGTGGGCGCCCCATCAGCTGCGGCGATGCCCCTGGCCGGCGTCATGGGGGAACTGGACGGTTGGCAACTGCCGTTGGACTCAAAGGTGCTCACGCTCCCCACCGAGACGGGTCTTATCGTTATCGACTCCGCCGGCGCCAGGCACGTCACCACGACCGGAGACATAGACCGGGTTTACGCGGGGGTGCCTGGCCACACCAACTCCCTGACCGCCACAGAGAACGTGTTGTTCCGCTGGAAAGGCAGCACGTTTTTCCGCCCCGATGGGGTATACGTAATTAGAGCCGACACCGTCTACGAAATGCAGACCTCCGGCCCTGTAGTCGGGGTGCCGGCGTTTCTCAACACCCCGGCTCTCTGGGGGCCGTCGTTGTCCGACATGACGGTGTGGAACGTAGCATCCCCTGTTGAACTGTTTTCGCTACAGGCCGGAGCGTTCTGGCAGAACATGCGTTATGCCGGCGAAGTGATGGTTTAGCCCCCCTGTAGGGTTTGGCCAGTTAGCTCGCTTGGTAGAACATCCCACCATCATCAATGGGAGATAGGCAATGTACGGGCTTCCCAAGCGCAAGCATGCCGCCAACGGCGGATTGATCGAAGGGCCAGGCACTGGCACGTCCGATTCGATCAATAAGGACGTTCCGGAAGGGACTTACATTCTGCCGGCCGACACCACGGCTCAGCTAGGCCTGGGTATGCCTGGGCGTAAGAGCCAGAGTGCGCCTGCTCAGGAGCAGCCGCGGCTCGGTATGCCTGGTAAGCAGGTGCCGGTTGCCGTCAGTAACGGCGAGTACGAAATGCCCCCGCAGGACGTTCATGCGCTTGGCGCGGTGGTGCTCGACCAATTGAAGAATGCCACTCACCAGCAGAAGGGGTTCGGTTTGACCAAGGCGGTGATGGCTGCTGCGAAAGGGCAGCAGGCCGATGGTCCGCGCCAGTTCTTTGCCGATGGCGGTCTGGTTGATGACGAGCGCAAGCAGCGCCAAAGCTCGTTCGATATCACTAACACCCCAGGCCTTGGCCTGCCAAGGCCTGGCGCCACTACGACGCTTGCGCAGCAGAATGCGCCGCGCCTCGGCGTTGGTGGCAACAACAGCCAGGCGGCTCCGGTGCAAGCTGAGCCGCGCGCTGGCGGCTTTGGGATGCCGCGCCCTGGGCAGCAGCCTGCTACCACTCAGCAGCCGGGGCTGGGCATGCCGCGAAGCACCACCACGCCGACTGCTGAACGGGAAGCGCCGCGTCTCGGTATGCCGGGGGCTCGTAGCCTGCTGGATGTTCCGGCCGGCATCGGCCAGGCCGTGGCTGGCGCAGCTCAGGTTCCGATCGCTGCTGGTCGTGATGCGCTGCGCAATGTGGCTGCATATGCAGTTGGCGGCGACCCGTCGACCTTACCTGGCGGCGCCGCGCGATATCGCGACGAGGCTGTCAGTGGCGTGCAACAGGGGCTGGACCGTATCAGCGGTGCCACCGAAGGCCTGCGTGCAGCCGGTCGTGAGGCTCTTGGCGTGCAGCCGCGTGATAGTGCAATCCAGGCACCTGCCGCATCGCCTGCACCAACTGCAACCACCGGAGTGACTGCTGAGCGTATCCAGGGAATGGCGCGCGATGCTGCAGCCATGCTGCCTGAAGCATCGGCGCCAAGCGTTGACGCGCCGGAGTTCGTATCGCCTGCCGGAAACGGTTACACCCAGGCCGGCAACGGTATCGCCATGCGTACCGGTGTCGATGGCGCACCTGAGTTCACGAACGACAACGCTGCAGTATCTGGCGCCAGGACGATGCCTGCAGGCGGCATGAGCCGTGTTGGCGATGGCGTTGGTGGTGGCCTCTCCGTCGGTGAGCCGGGTGACGCACAGATGGCCATTGATCGTTTCGAGCGCGCCAACCAAGAGCGTGCGCAGATGATTCAGGCCAGTCGACGTGGCGAAATCGGCGAGGGTGGTGGACGGGTTACCGTGGTGCGTGACAGCTCCCGAGCACCCAGCAACAACGAGATTCTGGCTGCGCGACATGCAGAGCGGCAGGATGTAATAAATCAAAACCGCGAACAGTCGCAGCAGCAGGCGCGCGCTGGCGTCAGGGGTGAGCAGCGGCAAGCGGCGACGGCCGAGCTGGAACAGCAGCGCCTGCAGCAGCAGATCGCAGAGGGCGACCTTGGAGTGCAGGACCGCCAGCGCCTGGACCAGCTGCGGGCGCAGATCAACGACCCGAACCTGACCGAGCAGCAGCGCGCACAGGCCATGGAAGCCTACAACGCACTGTCGATCACGCCGGATGCCAGGCTGAAGGCACAGCAGGACGCCAACACCCAGCAGAATCGACTGATCGGCGATCTCTACAAGTCGTTCAGCAGCCTGCAGACGCCGCCAACCATCGGGGAAGGCGAAAGCGCACGGCCTATGTCGTTCGAAGAATGGCTACAGCCAGCACTGCGGGCTATTCAGGGTGGTGGGCAGCAGGGGCAAAGTCTGCCGCAGGGAGTGAGCCAGGACGCGGCGATCGCAGAGGCGCGTTCAGCGATCGCCAGCGGCGCCTCACGGGATGCAGTAAACGCGAGGCTTGCGCAGTGGGGGATAGGTCCGGTTTAACGGGCCTGTTTCCCAGGGATAAGGTCGTCGAATAAGCCTTGCTTGGGTGCTGGCGGCTGCGGCTTGTTATAGAGCCGCATGCACGCCTCGGCCATTACACGAACAGCTCCGGTATAGCGCGTGTCCTTGGCCTTGTCGTAGGTGCATTCATCGCCTGAGTCGTAGGAAGCGAAGAGGCCACGGCCGGCGCCTTGTTCAACTCCGGCCAGGCCGCCAGGGTACTTGCTCTGGCACACGCGCACGGCAGAGACGCTGGCACCGTGGTTTTGCACGCCGGGCAGTTTATCCAGCAGGCAGGTGGCGTAGTTCCCAGCCTGGGCCAGGCCTGAGAATGCGAGCAGGGCGACTATGGTGAAGTGCTTCGTCATGGCGCTAGACCAACTGATTGGAGGGCGCGAAAAGTGGAGTGGTCTAGCTGCCTTTTAACCGCATATAGGTAAGCACAGCGCTCACAGTCAGGCCAGCAATGCCTAGCATGACAGTCACCAGTAGCCCAACAACCCAGCGTCTGCCAGAGCGCGCCCTTTCTTCGTGTTGCTGAAGGGCAACTGACGCGGTTTCTTTGGCCGCAGCAACCTGTTCTGCCAGGTCGCTCTGTATAGCATGCAGCCTATCCAGCAGTTCTACATGTTTGCTGTGCTGTTCCTTCAAGATGTCAGTATGCAGGCCACGGATGCCAGCCTCAGTTACCTGAGAACTCTTGAGCAGCGCAATGTTGTCACGCATGTGACTGAGATGGCTCTCCATGACAGCCAACTTAGTGGCGCGCTCGGCACTTTCTGCCGCCATGCATTTGATCGAATCAGCAGCGGAATTCAGCGCACCTTCAAAAGTCGTCAGCTTGCTTGAATGCCCATTCAGCTCTTTTTGAATCCACTGGAGCTGCATGGAGGCTGAAGCGCCACCGCTCTCGACTGGTACGGAATCAGGAGTCAGGCCAGTAATTGGATGGCTCATAGATTTTCACCATGGCCCTGCAGCCAAGTCCAAAGATCTGCGTCGTGATAGCCCCAGTATGACTCAAAACGCACAATCACAAGGGAGCCAAACTCACCGTCTTGGATGGCTAAGGTTTCATACATGTCCTTCGGAGTCACGATGGTTTTGGAGACAAGGGCAACACTGCACGGAGCAACCTTCCTAGCCAGCACTGCCTTCTCAGAGGCCCTAGTCAGGACAGCTTGTGATCGAGACTCATCCGTGTGTGTTAGAAGAAACAGGGCCATTTCATTACCGTTCTAGAACTTAAAAATGGCTACGTGAAGCGTAGCCTTGCAGGCTGTTAACAACTGTAGTTGCTCGGTGGCGGGCTGTTGAGTATGAAGCAATCCTCCTGATCGGGGAATTCCGCGACTTGATCTCCAACCCTGACGCCTGCCTGTGGCGGAGCATCCATTCAGTGGCCTTCCCGGCCGTCTCTCGTTGCTACGTAAACCCGTTTGTATCAGCTATGTATTAGCTACGTGACCATTCTACGCATGCAAAGTGGCCCGATTAGCGGCTGCTAGACTGACTTGCGTGGTGGCTTGGCGCCATCAGATTAAGTACATAAGGCTTGTAAGCATATGCTTACAAAGTGGTGCCTGACGAAGTTTCCTACGTTGTGACCCTGGCGTACTCGCAGTGTTCATGTCGCTGGGCTGATACCGACCCCCTGTAGGGTTAGGCTCTTTCTGGCGGCCAAAGGAAGATCGTGACGGCAGCCGGCCCATCCCATTCAACCTCGTAACCGGCGTTCAGCAGTTCCTCGTCGATTCCATGCAGAAGGTCTGAGGCTTCTTCGCCGCTTAGACCTCCCTCAAGCTCGAGGTCATAAAACTCCGCACTAGCGGCGCTGTGCCCCATTGCGATGGCTTTGTTGATCGCCTTGATGATGCGTTGGCGCACGATATCTGGGATGCGCCGACGGGCGATCAGAGAGAGTTCCTGCGCTTTCTTGGCTGGAACCAGCTTCTCTAAGGTAACACCCTCGCCAAAGCTGGCTTCCAGGCGTGTGGTGATCTCCGCGTTCAGGGATCGATTATTGGCGGCCGCTGCTTCCTCAACCCTGGCTTTCAGGTCGGGCTGCATTCGCAATTTGAATTGGGGGTCATCTCTGCTCATGCGCCGAATGATGGATCACCGTGGGGTTGACAGCAATGGGATCACGGTGGTTTTATTGTGATGCGGGATCACGGTGATCCTTTTGTGGAGGCTACATGAAACGAAGAGACATAAGCCCGTTTGGGTTCCGTATTCGGCCTGAAGTTAAGGAGGCCGCCCAGCGTGAGGCGAACAAGAACCGCCGCAGCCTTAACTCTGAACTCGAGTTGCTGGTTGAAGAGGGCTTGGACGGGAGAAAGAAAAGTGGGAAATCTGAACGCTGAAAGGATGAAGCCCCAGGTGCTCGCAACACCCAGGGCTTCGGACGTGAACAACTTGGAAGGAATTCACCCGATGAATGCTAACGCAAAGTCCGTGGAATGCAACCTTGAGGACGCCACTACGCCGGAGGAGATATTCAGCCTGCCCGACAATGTGCCGCTGAATCAGGATGTACTCAATACCTTCCTCGGTCGGGCGATCGGCCTGGCCGTTGTGCTGCAGGGCGGTGACCTGCCTACCCATGAGAAGAACGTGCTGTGGCTGCTGGAGTCGCAGTTGAGCCAGATGAAAACCTATCTGGATCGCGCGCTGTGCGGTCGGGAGGTTGCATGATGGGAAGCCTCACATCCCCCACAGTCAGCATTTATGGTCAGCAGATCCCTATCGTTGAGTTCAACGGGCAGCGCGTCGTCACTCTAGCGATGGTGGATAAGGTGCATCAGCGGCCGGACGGCACTGCTGGTCGCAACTTCAGAGAGAACCGCCAGCGCTTCATTGAGGCCGAGGACTACCTGCTTGTTACTTCCGACGAAATTCGTCGGAACAGTCCCAACGCCATTCCAGCGGCCCTACGGCGTAACGATGTGATCTTGCTAACCGAATCGGGCTACCTGATGTTGGTTAAGAGCTTCACCGACGACCTGGCTTGGGAGGTGCAGCGGCAATTGGTGAAGGGGTACTTCACCAAGCGTGAGGTGCAGTTGCCATCCTTGCCCCAGTCATTCGCCGATGCCTTGCGTTTGGCGGCAGATTTGGAAGAGCAGAAGGCCAAGCTGCAGGTTGAGAACAAGCAGCAAGCACAACGAATTGACAGCCTGGAAAATCTATTTCTGCCAGGAGAGACACCAACGCAGTTTTGTAAGCGTCTTAACGGTGTCAATACTCAGCAGGTCAATGCGACCTTGTTGGAGCTTGGATGGATATATAACTCCGAACGCGATACTGAGCGCTCCCCCAAGTATCGTGTTGCAAGCAGGGTGCGCGACCGCTATTTGACAGAAAAGCCGCGAACCATTTCGGCTGAGGGCTGTGACTCTTTCATAAAGTATGACCTGCAGTTGTTGCTAGCAGGGGCGCAGCGTCTTCATCAGTTCTATCTCATGAACAAGCTACCAATGAAGAAGGGGTGGGATGGCGAGTTCACCATGGTGAAGCTGGTCGCAGAAGGAAAGATAGGAAGAGTGCTTTCTGGAAAGGATGCAGGAGGGCGCAACGATGAATAAGCGTCTGGAAGATAACCAGAAGCATCGCGCCATGTTCAGCTTGCCGCCAATTCAATCCAGCGACGAGACCGCCCTTGTGGCTCAGGATTTACCGCCTCAGAAGGTTGTCACAGGCGACAAAGAAGTTGATGCACTACTGTGGTTGCGGGAGGTGATTAGTACTGGGCAGGAGGGGCTTATCGCAATTGCTCTGGAAGCGGCAAAAAACATCAAGACCCCGTTTAAAGAGTTGGAGAAACGATATACGCAGAAGCTCATCAAAGACAATCCCGGAAATTGGGCCGCCGCTTTTTCTTCTTTTGGATTTGCTGATATTCAGGGGTTGGCAGAGCGATCCATTGAAAAGGAGATGAAGAGGCGAGAGGCGAACGCAAGATTTCCAGGGGAGACTATTTGGGACAACACGCCTGCCGAGGATTTCTGTGTAACTACGCTGAAGCGTTGCCCGAAATTTAAAGACTGCACTAACTATGATAAGGAGGCAGTTAAAAAGCGATTTTTAAAGCATGCCGATTTACTGCCCTTCACTCTCACGGACTGCTTGCATGAGCTTAATTATTGGAGCGACCTGTATTGGCTCCGTAACTCATTTGGTAGCGGTGATGGTCCGGATGAGGCGACTGTTCGAGAATGGTTTGTCTTCGGTCTGCTCGCCGAGATCAAGCCGCGTAGTCATGCCGAGGCTAAATTCGTACTCTGGTGGTTGCGTGAAAAGGATCGGAATGACCATCAAGAGTACGATGCTATCGTCAACAACCTTCTGGATCACCCAGGAATGGTTGTAGATCAGGAGTGCTTTTCAAGCTCTTAGCAAAAGCCACCCCCTGTAGGGTTAGGCCATATCGCCGCCGCCTCTGAAACTCCCGCTATCGCGGGAGTTTTCTTTTGGAGGGTGGTATGGCTGGCTTGTTCGATGACCTGATGGGTGGCGGCTCTGCAACTGCCGGTACTGACCAGCCCTCGGGTAGCGGGCTATTTGATGATCTTCGTCAGAAGCCAGAGCAAAACACCTCCCTTATCGGCGACCTGGGTACTGACCTGAAACGCGGCGTGCAGCAGTTGCCCGGCGTGGTCACTGGCCTGGCCGACGTAGGTGTCGGCGCGCTGACCGGCCGCCGTGTAGTCGACGAGACTGCCGACAGGATCGGTGAGGCGACTGGCTTCCAGCCCAGCAAGTGGCAGGAAGAGGCGCGTGACGAATACAGCCCGGCTCGCCAGGCTGGTACCGCAGAGATCGATCAGGCCTGGGAAGAGGGTGACGCCCTGGATATCGCCGGCGCATACGCGAGCAATCCGGGCAATGTCGCCGGCCTGGTGGCTGAGTCGCTGCCGCAGATGCTGGCGGGTGGTGCTATTGGCCGTGGTGCGCTGGTCGGTGGGCGTGCTGCTGGGCTGATTGCGAACCCGGCTACTGCCGGCCAGGCCGCACGGCAAGCCATTGTTGCTGGCGCTGGTGGTGAGGGCGCCGTGATCGCCGGCGGCACTATGGACCAGATCGATCGCGAGGTCGACCCGCGGCGCGCTGCCCTGGCGTCTGCTGGTGCTGGCGTAGCTGGTGCTGCCCTGAGTGGCTTTGGTGCGCGCCTTGCGCAGCGTGCTGGCCTAATCGACGTAGAGAGTGCACTGGCTGGCAGCGTTGGTCAGGTGGCCGGGCAATCGTCAGGTCTTGCCCGACGTGTTGCAGGCGGCGCGCTGACTGAGGGCGTGCTGGAAGAGCTGCCGCAGTCCGTTCAGGAGCAGATGCTGCAGAACTGGGCAGAGCGGAAGCCGCTGATGGAGGGCGTACCGCGCGCCGCAGTGGAAGGCACGCTGGCAGGCTCCGCGATTGGCGGCGCGGTCAACGTTGCACGCCGACCGTCTGAGCAAATGGGGCTGGACCCTGCTGCTGGCCCGCTGTCTGCCGCTGCTGCAACTGCCGTTGATGGCGCTCCAACTGGCAGCCAGACCCCTGTGCAGGATGCTGTGCGTCAGTCGATGCTCAGCGGTGCGCCCGATACCCAGCCTGGTGGTCGATACGAGCCGATCAGCCAGCAACTGGCGATCGCTCAGGAGTTGTTCCCGGCCGATCTGGACGAGAACGGCAATCTGCGATTCTACCGCTACAATCGCGACCTGCAGACGATGGTTGAGGTGCCAGAGGCTGAGGCTCTGGCCGCCGCACAGCGGCAACTCGACACCTGGGCGCAGCAGGGCTTCGACCCTCAGGACGCTCGCGGCCTGGATGAACTGGTGCCGCAGGTAGACGAACTGCCAACTCAACCGCCGCTTGCTACCGTCGAATCGGACACTGGCCCGCAACAGGTGGAGCAGATCGAGCAACCGCTTCCACTGCCGACGGTTGAGTCGGATACCGGGCCTATGCAGACCGAGCAGGTGCAGGCCACGCCAGTGGCTGGCGATCCGAACTTCGAGATCCGCGTGCAGAAGAACGGGCGCCCATTCCGTGGCGAACGAGACGTGCGCTTGCTGGGCCTGTTCAACCAACTGCAGCGCGAAGGCGAGAGCCCGATTATCGTCCCGCATGAAGGTGGGTGGGCTGTCGCTGTACCGCGGGAGCCGGTGCCGCCTCCCGCGCCGCTGGGCTTGCCTGCGCCGAGCACCATGGTGGTGGATAGCCAGGGCAACGCGCAGCGTGGTGCGACTGCGCCATTCGTTGAGCCGCGCGCCCAGGTTCGCCCCATCGGCGGGCCTGGCATGGAGCGGCAGGCGCCGGCAGCGCGGCGACCTGTCACGGACGTGTCACGTGACAATGGCCGTGACAGCGGCGTGACTTTCGCGCGTGACCTGCAGGGTGACGACCTCGGTAGTGGGTGGGTTGGATTCAACCAACAGTCCGGCAGCCTTGGCGTGCCGCGCGCGGACATGCCGCAGATTCGCGCTGACCATCGCGGGGCCATGGTCAATTTCATGAACGCCCGCGGCGTTACGCATGAAGAACAGACCGTGCCGGCTAGCAGCCTGCGCCCGACGCAAGCTGAGTTCAGCCCGGAGCGGGTAGGGCGCGCTGCTGCTCGGGAAGGTACCGAGCGCTCCATTCTGGTATCTGGCGACGGCTATGTTCTCGATGGCCACCACCAATGGCTGGCGCAACGCGAGGCCGGCGGCGATGTGAAGGTTATCCGCCTCAATGCGCCGATGGCAGATTTGCTGCCGCTGGCGCGTGAGTTCCCCAGTTCGTTCACTGATCAGGCGTCTCAGGAGGTGCAAGGTGCTGATAGTCGGCCAGGGCCTGTTAATGACCGAGCCGCAGGCGATACGCCTGCTGTGCCAGATGCGGCAGATAACGTGGCGCGAGAGCCAGTTGTGGCTGAACGGCCTGCCGCTGCCGGGCGATCGGCAGGAGCTGGTCGATCTGGTGTTCCTGCTGCAACTCAAGGGGCAGACGGACAGCGCGCACTGAGCGAGCAGCCTGCTGCTGATCAACCAGCGGCCAGTGAAGAGGCGGTACCCGCTCAAGCGAATGACCAGGCGCCGGCTCTGCCCGATATCCTGGCGACCCCGCGCAAGCGCTATATAGACCGCCAGGCCAAGGCCGCCGGCATCAAGAAAGGATCGCCAGGCTACGATCAGGCCATCCAGCGCCTGCAGGATCAGTACGAAGCGGACGTAGACCGCGCTTCGGCCGGCATCACCTTCGAGCAGTACAACGACCTGAACAGCGACAGCCCGGAAGGCGTGAACCGCCAGGCCTGGGAGGCGCTGCGGCAGGAGTTTGGCCAGCAGTACTCGCGCAACAGCTACCGCCGTGCTCCAGAACAAGGCCAGGGCGCCCGTGCTGGCCAACTGCGCATTGCTATGAAGGTGCTGACTGGCGCCTGGCAGAACGCACCGGATGTGAAGGTCGTGCAGTCGATCAAGGATCTGCCGACTCGCCAGCGGCAGCGTGTCGAGCGCGATGGCGCCTTCGACGTGGAAGGCATCTTCGCCGAGGGCCAAGTGTATCTGGTGGCCGACAACCTGCGCGACGCCCAGCATGCGGCGTTCGTCCTGCAGCACGAAGTACTTGGCCATGCAGGCCTGCAGGGCGCCTATGGCCAGCGCCTGACGCCGTTGCTCATGAGCATCTATAACGGCAATCCAGAAATGAAGGCCCAGGCTGACACCCTGGTGCGCCGCTTCGGCTACAAGCCGGCCGTGGCCATGGAGGAAGTGCTGGCCGATATGGCTGGCGCTGGCACCATCCAGCAGCAAGCGTTCTGGCCGCGCCTGGTGACCGCCATGCGCAACGCGCTGCGCTCGATCGGCTTCAACATGCGTTGGACTGAGGGCGATATCCAGGGGCTGCTGGCCAATGCCCGGGCCTATATCGAGAACGGCCGGCGCCGTGCTGGTGCTCGGGAGGCGTTCTCGCGTGATGGGCGCTCCGGCATGGGGGCTGAGATCGTCGACGAACAAGGTCGCCTGCTGGCGCCCAATGGGAAGCCGTCGAAATTGACGCAGAAGCAGTGGCACCAGGCGCGCGGCGAGAACTTCAAGCGCTGGTTCGGTGATTGGCAGGCTGTGGCTGCGGAAGCTCGCCTGGCGAATCTGTCGCCGATCAGGATCAGGGTTTCTGATGGCTGGCGCAATCTGAGCATCAAGGAACTGCGCGCAAAGGCGAAGCAGGCGCTGGAGGCCATCGTTAAAAGTCGTGTTCCGTTGATGAATGACGATATCGGCGAGGTGAGCATCAGCCGGAACAAAGGCGTCAACAAGTTTATAAGTGAAGGTGCTGATCCCGCGAAATTGCTGATGGCCGAAGACCTGCGAAGCGCTTTCAAGCGAGCGGTCTATTCGTCGTCAAGGGCCCCCAAGGATCCATCTGCAGAACCGAACGTTGCCGCGTTTGAGAAACTGCTGGCCAAGATCAGTGTTGCCGACACTGAGCTTGTTGCAATTTTTACTGTGCAGAGGCTGAAGGATGGCAGCGCGCAGTTCTATAACGCGATGCTTGTAGATCCAGAGATCAGGGAGGGGAGGGAAGAAACCCCGGCAGTATCTCCGCGGGATACCCCCATTGCTGGGGAACGCGCCACATCGGCCCATACCGGGGTCACCGACTTTGTACGCCGACCGCTGGAGCGCGTCAACCCAGGCGACGTGTCGAAACTGACGGACGGTAATGGCGAACCGCTCGTTGTCTATCATGGTTCGCCGAACGAGTTCTCGGTGTTCGATCAGGCGCGGGCAGGCGAGTCGACCGGGCATAGCATCGCCCCGCTGGGCATTTTCCTGACAGCAGACAAGCAGCATGCCCGCGGCCACGCCGAAAACGTGTCCGGTGGGTTGCCTGGCAACGCGACGGTTATGCCGCTGTTCACATCGATCAAGAACCCGTACCGCATGAGCGTGGCGGAATCGCAGAGCCTGGATTCCTTCGAGAAGGCGATCGCCATGCGGCAGCGGCTTGAAGGTGAGGGCTATGACGGCATACAACTCGGTGACACCGGTACCTGGGTTGCGCTCTACAACAACCAGGTAAAGTCGGCCACGAACAACACGGGCGCATTCGATCAGGTCGATCCTGATATCCGCTACCGCCGTGCAGGCCAGGGCACTGTCGACTTGCTCGATACCTTCACTGATCGGTTTGTTACCGGGAAAACTGCAGATGCCTTCCCTGAGCTGAATCAGGGCGCGCGCGACTTCTTGAACAAGATCGGCTCGCCGCCGGCGCTGACCAAGGCCAAGGAGTGGGTGCGCGAGCGTACCGATCGCGTGGCCACGAAGATCCGCCAGGGCGTGGTGGATCGCTATGCCGCGCTGAAGGAACTCGACGAGAAGCTGCTGGGTAAAGATTTCATTGATAACGCCATTCACAGCAGTTCGTGGGTGCTGGCGCGTATGTCGTCGTCGGCCTCTGGTGCGCTGAATGCGATGCTGACCACTGGGCGCCTGCGCTTCGACGGGAAAGAGCGGGTGATTACCCTGCAGGATGGCGACAGGACCGGCGGGCTTTCTGCCGTGCTGACGCAGTTGGGTTCGGCCGCAGAGGTGGAGCGCTTCATGGGGTGGATTGCCGCGAACCGCGCTGATCGCCTGATGCAGGAAGGGCGCGAGAACCTGTTCACCGCCGATGAAATTGCCAGCGGCAAGCAGCTGAACGGCGGGCGGACGGCGGACGGCAAGAGCCGGCAGATGCTGTACAGCAAGGTATTCAACGAGTTTCAGCAGTACCGTGACGATGTGCTGGCCATTGCCGAGGCGAACGGCATTATCAATGCCGACACCAGGGCGATGTGGAGTGACGAGTTCTACGTGCCGTTCTATCGGGTGATGGATGAAGAGGCCGCCGCTGGCGGGCCGCGCGCGGGCAAGGGGCTGAGCCGGCAGGAGGCCTACAAGAAGCTGAAGGGTGGCAAGCAGAATCTGAATGACCTGCTGGAAAACACCCTGATGAACTTCCACCACCTGATTTCGGCCAGCCTGAAGAACCAGGCCGCTACGCAGGCCATGGTCAACGCCGAGCGCGCTGGCATCGCGCGAGTGGTGCCGGAGAGTCGCCGCGATCCCAAGACCAGCACGTTCGTCCTGAAGGATGGCGAGCGTGTCTTCTACGAGATCGATGATCCCCTGGTGTTCGAGTCGCTCACTGCTCTGGCAGATCCTGGCTTGAATAACCTGGCGGTGCAGACCATGTCGGCCTTCAAACGGCTGTTCACCAACATGACCACGGTTACGCCGCAGTTCATCCTGGCCAACACCATGCGTGACCTGATGCAGGCCTCGGCGACCTCGCCGACCAGTAAGAACCTGTTCAAGAACCTGTCGCAGGGCGTTGCGGGTTACCGGGATGCGCGTACTCGGGCGGAAATGCAGGCCAGCGGCGGGGCGTTCAGCTTCGGCCACCTGTACGGCGCTGACGTGAACGAGGTGAAGGCCAGCTTGAAGAAGACCGTTACCGGTGCCGAACTGGTAACCGATGTGAGCATGGTACCGAAGCTGCTGCGAGCTGGCTGGCGGCGCTGGGGAGAGGTAGCAGACACCGCCGAGAACGTGAGCCGTGCGGCCACCTACCTGCAGAACGTCGATGACCTGGGGCGCCTGCGTGCTGCCTATGAGGCGCGCGACATTATGGACTTCAGCCAGCACGGGGCATGGCCGGCGATCCGCTTCCTGATTCGGGTGGTGCCGTTCCTCAATGCCCGCCTGCAAGGCCTGGACAAA
The DNA here is from genome assembly GCF_048068235.1 of Pseudomonas sp. NY15364. Taxonomy (NCBI): domain Bacteria; kingdom Pseudomonadati; phylum Pseudomonadota; class Gammaproteobacteria; order Pseudomonadales; family Pseudomonadaceae; genus Pseudomonas; species Pseudomonas sp. NY15364. The sequence continues at coordinate 22,521 of NZ_JBLUPX010000007.1, forward strand.
CTGTATCGCTCTGGCGTCAAGCCGGCGCTGTTGACTGCCATGGGGCAGGGTACCGCCAGTGACAAGCAGGCTGCTGCACGCTTCAGTGCAGTGACTGGCGCGCTCACGCTGGCCAGTATCGCCCTGTACCTGGCGAATGCGGATGATGATGAATACCGCAAGCTCGAGGATTGGCAGAAGGACGCCTACTGGTTTATCCGCATCGGTGACAATGCGTTCTTCATTCCGAAGCCGTTCGAGGTGGGGGCGATCGCTACCATGGCCGAGCGCGTGACAGAGCAGCTCGTCGACGACAAGGCGACCGGCAAGCTGTTCGCCGATCGCCTGAAAGACATGATGATGCAGACCTTCAGCTTCAACCCAGTGCCGCAGATGTTCCAACCGGTGATCGATATCTACTCCAACCGGGATGCCTTCACTGGTCGCGATATCGAAACAGCAGGCATGGAGCGTCTGAGCAAGGGGCTGCGCTCCAGGGACAGCACCACCGTGGCGGCGCAGGCCGTATCGAGCGCGAGCCGGGTGTTTGGCGATGAAACGCCGTTCGCGCTTTCGCCTGTGCAGGCTGATCATCTGATTCGTGGCTATTTCGGTACCGTGGGTGCGAACGCGGCCGGCATCATCGATACGGTATGGCGCGGAGCAACTGGCCAAGAGGCGCCGGACAAGCGCTGGAGCGAGTACCAACCGATTCGCCGCTTCTATCGCGACCTGGGCGCACCAGCGCCTTACACCCGGTACAGCACGCTGTTCTACGATGGGCTGCGCGAGGCGAACCGCATTTACTCGGACGTGCGCGAGCTGCAAGGGCTTGGGAAAACGGCAGAGGCGCAGGATCTGGCAGCCGAGAAGCGCGGCATCCTGGCGATGCGGCAGCAGCTCAACCGCCAGCAGCGTCGTATCAGCGAGATCAACAAGCAGATGGAGAACGTGCGCCGCTCTGACCGGGACGGTGCCTGGAAGCGCAAGGAAATCGACAGGCTCACGCTGATGCGCAGCCTGATCACTGATCAGGTCGGTAAGCAGATCGAGGCAGTGAGGGCGGACTGAGGGCCTGTTCAGGCCCTCTTATCAAGCTGGACCACGTTGCCGCGCTCGAGCGCGGCGAGGTAGTCGGCATACCACTGCATCATCGTGCGCCGTTGCTCAAGGTAAGTGGCCTTGTTGTAGATCCTGGCGACGCCTTCCTCTGCGTGGGACAGTTGCGCTTCAACGTGGTCTTTCGGGAAGTCGTTCTCTCGCAGAATGGTAGATGCGATGTGGCGGAAGCCGTGACCAGTCTGCATCCCTTCATAGCCCATGCGGCGAAGGGCCATGTTGAAAACCATGTTGCTCAGCGGTTTGGTGCGGTCATTCCGCCCAGGGAACAGCAGGTCGTAGGAGCCTGAGTACAGTTGCAGTTCCTTGAGCAAGGCGACTGACTGGGTCGACAGCGGAACGATGTGCGCCCGCCGTTTTTTCATCCGTTCAGCCGGGATTTCCCAGATGGCTTTGTCCAAGTCGATTTCGCTCCAGCGGGCTTCTCGTACTTCGCTGGGCCGCAACCCGTTGATAACCAGCAGGCGCAGCCCAATCCTGACTGTTTTGTTGTTGTAGGCACTGATTGCACGTAGAAGAGCGGGAAGCTGGACCTGCTCGACGTGGGCATAGTTGGTGGACTGCTTTTTCTGGAGGAACTTGTCGAGGCCGTCGACTGGATTGTTGATCGCCCGGCCGGTAACCCTGGCGAGGTCGTAAATCTCTTTACAGAATCGGCGCACGTTGCCCATCTGGTCGAGAATGCCTTTCTTCTCCATGGAGCGGAACAGTTCCATCCATTCCATCGGGGTGATATCGGCGTAGGGCCGGTTACCCATTCTCGGGAAGACATGCAGTTCCAGGGCGCCTATCACTCGCTTGGCATACCCGTCGCCCCAGCCTGCTTTGCGCGTGGCATACCATTCTCGCGCCAAGAGTTCGAACAGATTCTCGGATTGTGCCTTCTCTTCCGCCTCAACCGCTTTGCGTTGAGTGGAAGGGTCTATGCCTTGGGCGATGAGCGTGCGCGCTTCCTGAGCCTTGGCCCTGGCCAGGGCGCCACCAACGCTGGGGTAGGGGCCTAGGCCCAGCCAAGAGCGGACTTTCGAGCCTGGTTTCGAGTACCTTAGCTCCCAAAGCTTCTGGCCGGATGGCTTCACCCGAAAATACAGACCCTGGCCGTCGTGTTCGCGGTATGTTTTTTCTTCGGGTTCGAGGCTGGAGAGGGTGGTATCGGCCATCGGCCGGCGCTTGATTTCCGCTCGTTTCATGGCTGTTTGGTATGCTGGGTTATAGGTGTTTTGCCAGCATACCAATCGGCATACCAATTAGGTAGGGATGACCTGGGATAAGGTGAGACAGCCAGAAACAGAAAACCCGGCGCAGAGGCCGGGTTTTCTGGGGTTCCGAGACATGTAGGAACATGCTGGAACAAGGGATTGGTCGGAGAGACAGGATTCGAACCTGCGACCTTCTCGTCCCGAACGAGACGCGCTACCAAGCTGCGCTACACTCCGAATGCCGTGTATTCTACCGAAAAACTTTTACCGCACAAGGGGTTAGCCCGAAAAAACTACGAGTCGGCAACCCGGTTGTCGACTCGTATCATCCATCTGTCCGGCCGATATGGGCGCTCAGGCTGTTGCCTCAGAGCTCCTTGACGGTTTGCACCTGATCCTTGTTGATGGTGGCGCGTTTGCCGTCGAGCTGTTCGAACTCGTAGAAGCCGGATTCTTCATCGAATTTGGGCTTGTCCACGGTCTGGATCTCACGGCCGTCATTCAGCGTGATTACCGACGGCGAGGAGCAGCCGGCCAGTACAGCGAGGCCGATCGTCATAAGCAGGGCTGGGATTATCCGTTGGTTCATGGTCTGTCTCCTTGAGTACAAAAGGTGGGGCTATACCCTCGCTCAGACGTAAAACTGTCGTATGAGTTCCGCTGGGTGCGTGGTGTTTCAGTGCGAAGGGGCGTGACCCGCCAAGGTTTCCGGCGTATTGAGGTTGGCTAGTCGTGCATCCTCTATGGGGCAATCGACAGCGATGGGCGCTAATTTACCGAACCAGCGCTGCGGGCTGCGTTCTCCGGATTGCCATGCACGTTCCAGGTCGTCTTTCAGTCGTGTCGGCAGCAGGCAGAACAACGGTTGCCAGTAGTTGCCCTGGCGAATCACCACCGGTTGGGTCCCCGCGTGCGCTAGCAGCGACTCGATCAGCGCGTGGTCGATCAGCGGGGCGTCGCAGGGCAGCACCAGCATTTGCTCATGGCGTGCCGCAGCCATGCCGGCGCGGATACCAGCCAGTGGGCCCTGAAAATCCTGATCTTCGTCGGTGACCAGCTGGTCGGCATAAGGCGCATAGCGCTCGGTGTTGCGGTTACAGGAGATGATCAGGTCGTCGCTCAAAGGTCTGGTCAGGTCATGCAACCAGGCGATCAGTGGGCGGCCGCGCCAGTCCAGCAAGCCCTTGTCGCGGCCACCCATGCGCTGGCCTCGGCCGCCGGAAAGCAGAAGCACCGAGCAGGTGGGAAGGGGGTTGGATACGGGCATGCGGGCAGTCTCCGAAGGCAGGCTGTGTGATATAACAGCGCCCATTCTCTCCCAATTGGATGCCTGCCATGAACCACAAGGCCGATGCGGTTTTCGTGCCGCTGAACATTGCCGTGCTGACCGTCAGCGACACACGCACGTTGGAGACCGACACCTCGGGTCAACTGCTGGTCGACCGCCTGACCGCCGCTGGCCACCAGTTGGCCGCTCGCGTTCTGCTCAAGGATGATCTGTACAAGATCCGCGCCCAGGTAGCGACCTGGATCGCCGAGGATCAGGTGCAGGTGGTGGTGATCACCGGCGGTACCGGTTTCACTGGGCGTGACAGCACGCCGGAAGCGGTCGCCTGCCTGCTGGACAAGCAGGTCGATGGTTTCGGCGAGTTGTTCCGGCAGATCTCCGTGGCCGATATCGGCACTTCCACCATCCAGTCGCGTGCGCTGGCCGGTCTGGCCAACGGCACCCTGGTGTGCTGCCTGCCGGGTTCGACCAATGCCTGTCGTACCGCCTGGGACGGCATTCTCGGCGAGCAACTGGATGCACGGCATCGTCCCTGCAACTTCGTGCCGCATCTGAAACAGGTGGGCGCCTGCGAGACACGCGGATGAGTGGTTGCGATCACCCCGGTCTGCTGCCCATGGAGGCGGCGCTGGAGCGCCTGCTGGCGTTGGCAGAGGCGGCGCCCATCGAGCAGAACGAGCTGGTTGCGCTGGCCGAGGCCGATGGACGGGTGCTGGCCGAGCCGCTGATTGCGGCGCTGGATTTGCCACCATGGGCCAACAGCGCCATGGACGGTTATGCGCTGCGCCTGGCTGATTGGAGCGGCCAGGCTCTGCCGGTCAGTCAGCGTATTCAGGCCGGGACTGCGCCTGTGTCGCTGGAGCCGGGTACCTGTGCGCGCATCTTCACCGGTGCGCCGCTGCCTGCAGGTGCCGATACCGTCGAAATGCAGGAGAACGTCGAGCTGGATGAGGCGGGGCGGGTGCACTTCCGTGAGCCGCTGAAAATTGGCCAGAACGTTCGAGCTCAAGGTCAGGAAACCCGCGTAGGCGAAGGTGTGTTGCCAGCCGGTACGCGCCTGGGGCCTATCGAGCTAGGGTTGGCGGCGTCTTTGGGGGCGGCGCAGCTTTCGGTGCGCCGGCGTCTGCGCGTTGCGGTGCTGTCTACTGGCGACGAACTGGTAGAGCCAGGTCAGGCGCTTGGCCCGGGGCAGATCTACAACAGCAATCGCCGTCTGCTGATTGCCTGGTTGCAGCGGCTGGGCTGCAGCGTTGTGGATGCGGGCATCTTGCCCGATGATCTGCAGCGTACCCGCGAAGCGCTGGGGGCCTTGGGCGAGGTCGATCTGATTCTCTCCACGGGTGGCGTTTCGGTGGGGGAGGCGGATTTCCTTGGCATAGCCCTGCGTGAGGCGGGCGAACTGGCGCTGTGGAAGCTGGCGATCAAGCCGGGTAAGCCGCTGACCTTCGGTCATTATCAGGGGGTTCCGGTAATAGGTCTGCCGGGCAACCCGGCTTCGACACTGGTTACCTTCGGACTGCTGGCGCGTCCTTATATGTTGCGTCGTCTTGGCGTGCAGCGGGTCGAGCCGTTGGGCTTCGCGGTACCGGCAGGTTTTACCTGGCGCAAGCCGGGCATGCGCCGCGAGTACCTGCGGGCGCGTCTGGAGCAGGGGCGTGTGGTGCCTTACGCCAACCAGAGTTCTGGCGTTTTGCGCAGCGCCGCCTGGGCAGAAGGCTTGGCCGAGGTCATGGAAGGCAGTACGCTGGCCGAGGAAGATATGTTGCGTTTCATTCCGCTCAGCGAGATTCTCGGCTAGGTTTCCGAGTCGCCCGACCATGCAGATGGTTGGGCGCTTTAGATGAAATGGCGAGACCACTGAGTCACAATTCTGTCGATAGAATTTGCAAATGAGCGTTATAGAAGGCATAGTCGCGGACTTGTTAAATTCACTCGACACGGTCGTGCCCATGCTAAAACGCTTCGCACCCCTCGTGCCTATTGCACTCACAGTCTTTCTCGCTGCCTGTGCCGGCCATGCTCCGCAGACGCAGCCGCAGCAACCGATCAGCGATGCAGCAGTCGAACCTGTGACTCGCCTGATGATCGAGCAGGATGAACCTGCCGATGATGAGATCAACGCGCTGATCGACGATCAACCCTATGAAATGCCGCAACTGGCCGACAGCCTGCTCGATCTCGGGCGTTCGCTGATCGGTACCCGTTATCGCTACGGCGGTAGCTCGGTACAGTCTGGTTTCGATTGCAGCGGTTTTGTCGGCTACCTGTTCCGCGAGGAAGTCGGCCTGGAACTGCCGCGTTCCACGCGTGAGCTGATCAACCTCGATGCGCCGAAGGTGGCGCGCGCCGATCTGGAACCGGGTGATCTGATCCTGTTCAATGATCGTGGTCGTGGTCGCGTCAGTCATGCCGGCATCTACCTGGGTGATGATCAGTTCATCCACTCCAGCAGCAGCCGCAGCGGTGGTGTGCGCATCGATAGCCTGGATGACAGTTACTGGAATCGCAGCTACCTGCAAGCCAAGCGCGTGCTCGCCCTGGCTCCGGTTGAAGATCAGGTCGCTGCCAAGCGTCATAACTGATGCATACGGCGTAACTGCAGAATCTGTTCAAGGGCTGTCTTGTCAGCCTTGAGCAGGTGCTGAGGGTTGCGCCGTTTGTCTGCAAGCGGCAGAGTAGAGCGCATTCAGGCTCAGGATCGCCTCGCTTATGCCCGTCACGACCCGTGTTGCCCTCATCGCTCTCGCTCTGCTGCTGAGTGCTTGCAGCAGTCGCGCTCCCTCTCCCCAGCCTATCTATAGTCCTCCAGTCTCTGCTTCGTCCTATCAGGGTGGTGCCGAAGATGTGCTGTTCCGCGCCCTCGGCCTGGTTGGTACGCCCTATCGTTATGGCGGTAATACCCCGGAAGGTGGTTTCGACTGCAGTGGCCTGATTGGCTATGTTTATCGCGATGCTGCCGGTATCAGCCTGCCGCGTTCGACGCGTGAGCTGAGTGCCATGCGCACCCCTGATGTCCGTCGCGATGCCCTGAAAAGTGGCGACCTGGTGTTCTTTGCCACCAATGGCGGACGCGCCGTCAGCCATGCCGGCATCTATGTCGGCGACGGCCGCTTCGTGCATGCTCCCTCTACCGGCGGTACGGTGCGCCTGGACAACCTCACCAGCGGTTATTGGCAGGGCGTCTATCTCGATGCCAAGCGCGTCATCACGCCAGAGCTAGCGCGTAACCCCTGAATTACTGTCCATGGTCGATCCCATTCGCCTGCCGCCTCAGCCCGAGGTGTGCGAACTGTGCGCGCGGCCCGTTGCATTGACGCGTCATCATCTGATTCCCAAGGCTCTGCACGACAAGACCTACGTGCAGAAGCGTTTTGCTCGTCATGAGCGCATCACGGCTACGCTCTGGGTCTGCCGCGCCTGCCACAACCAGATTCACCGGCTGTTCAGCGAAAAGGAGCTGGCGCTGACCTACAACAGCCGTGACGCGCTGCTGGGTGATGAGCGCCTGCGCACCTTCGTCGAGTGGCTGGCGAGCAAACCGCCAGGTTTCACACCCAGGCATTGAGTGGCGTTGGCGTTGACGCGCAGGGCTGCCAGCCTCTACCCTGCGCGCCTTGCTTCAGGTGCCCCGAGTTGCCGTGAATGGTAGCCATGGGGTGAAACAGGGAAGCCGGTCCGAATGCCGGCGCTGCCCCCGCAACGGTAGGTGAGTCAAACACCGCTCAAGGCCACTGTGTATTTGCACGGGAAGGCGCGGTGCCGAACCTTCTGGTTCGCTCACAAGCCCGGAGACCGGCCTGTCGCATTTTCACGGCATCGCGGAGGGCGTTGTCCGGCCGACGCTCCGGTTTTTCCGGGGTGTTGTGCTTCCTGTCTTCCGCTCGCCTGACCAGCCATTGGCGCCTGGGTGAGGAAGCGCGGACCATCGCGATCTACTCCCCATCGTTGCTCGTACTGTTTACCGACAGTCGACGCGGGTGCCTGATGTACAGGAGCACAGCATGAGCGAGTCCACCGAGCGTGATGCCCGCCACAAGGCGCGCATGCAGCGCAAGAAAGCCCTGATCGACGAAAAGATCGCCCAGGCCCAGGACGAATACGGCCTGTTGCTGGTGCACAGCGGCAATGGTAAGGGCAAGAGCAGCAGCGCCTTCGGCATGGTCGCGCGTGCCCTCGGTCATGGCCTCAAGGTCGGCGTGGTGCAGTTCATCAAGGGCGCGGCCAGCACCGGCGAAGAATCCTTCTTCCGCCGCTTTCCCGAGGAAGTCAGCTACCACGTGATGGGTGAGGGCTTTACCTGGGAAACCCAGGATCGCCAGCGCGATATCGCCAAGGCGCAGGAGGCCTGGGCGGTGGCTCGGCGCCTGCTGAGCGACGAGTCCGTCGGCCTGGTGGTGCTGGACGAGCTGAACATTGCCCTCAAGCATGGCTACCTCGAACTGGGCGCGGTGCTGGCCGATATCGAGGCTCGGCCGCTGCTGCAGCACGTGGTAGTGACCGGGCGTGGCGCCTTGCCGGGGATGATCGAGGCGGCTGATACGGTCACCGAGATGAGCCTGGTCAAGCATGCGTTCAAATCCGGGGTAAAGGCGCAGAAGGGCATCGAATTCTGATGGAAGCACGTCACTGTCCGGCGTTGTTGATTGCCGCCCCGGCTTCCGGCCAGGGTAAGACCACCGTGACTGCTGCCCTGGCGCGTTTGCATACGCGCCAGGGACGGCGGGTGCGGGTGTTCAAATGTGGGCCCGACTTTCTCGACCCGATGATCCATGCTCGTGCCAGTGGCGCACCGGTGTATCAGCTCGACCTGGCCATGGTCGGCGAGGCGGAAAGCCGTCGCCTGCTGTGGCGGGCCGCTGGCGAGGCTGATCTGATCCTGATCGAAGGGGTGATGGGGTTGTTCGACGGTAAGCCGTCGGCGGCCGACCTGGCGCGTCATTTCGGCGTGCCGGTGCTTGGAGTTATCGACGGTGCGGCCATGGCGCAGACCTTTGGTGCGCTGGCCCACGGTCTGGCTACCTTCCAGCCGGATCTGCCCTTTGCCGGGGTGCTCGGCAACCGCGTCGCCAGCACGCGCCATGGCGATATCCTGCGCGATGCCCTGCCGCCCAGCATCCACTGGTTCGGCGCCTTGCCGCGCAGTGCCGCGGTGGAATTGCCCAGCCGCCATCTGGGGCTGGTGCAGGCGGGAGAGTTGGCCGATCTGGATGCGCGCCTGGACGCCGCCGCCGATGCCCTGGCCGCCAGCGCCAACGTCGACCTGCCGCCAGCGGTGAGCTTCGCCGCGCCGCAGTTCGATGAACCTGCGCCATTGCTGAATGGCGTGCGCATCGGCGTGGCGCGTGATGCCGCGTTCGCCTTCCTTTATCAGGCCAATCTCGACCTGCTGCAGGCGCTAGGCGCAGAATTGCGCTACTTCTCGCCACTGGTCGATAGCGCGTTGCCCGACGTCGACAGCCTGTACCTGCCTGGTGGTTACCCTGAGTTGTACCTCTCCGAGCTGGAGAGCAATCAGGCCATGGCTGACGCGATTCGCGCCCATCACCAGTCCGGCAAGCCGCTGCTGGCCGAATGTGGCGGCATGCTCTATCTGCTCGATGAGCTGCGCGACAAGCAAGGTGCCAGCGGGCGCATGCTCGGCCTGCTCAGCGGCAGCGCGGCCTTGCAGCCGCGGCTGACCGCGTTGGCCCTGCAGGAAGTGACGTTGCCCGAAGGCGAGCTACGTGGCCACAGCTACCATCACTCGCGTCTGGAAAGCCCCTTGCAGCCCCTGGTGCGTGGCCGCTGCCCGAACGGCAAGCCGGTGGCTGAGGCGGTATATCGTTTGGGGCGACTAACGGCCAGCTATATCCATTTCTACCTGCCCTCCAACCCGGAGGCAGCCGCCGCGCTGTTGCGTCCGTGACCGACCATGCCTTCAGTGCGCAGGAGCGTGCCGCGGTATACCGCGCCATCGCCGAGCGTCGCGACATGCGTCATTTTGCCGGCGGCGAGGTACCGCCTGAGGTGCTGGCGCGCTTGCTCGAGGCGGCGCACCACGCCCCCAGCGTCGGCCTGATGCAGCCGTGGCGTTTTCTGCGTATCAGCGACCCGCAACTGCGTGAGGCGGCTCATGCGCTGGTGGAGGCCGAGCGTGTGCGTACCGCCGAAGCTTTGGGCGAGCGCAGCGACCAGTTCATGCGGCTGAAGGTCGAGGGCATTCGCGACTGCGCCGAGCTGCTGGCCGTGGCGCTGATGGAGGGACGCGAAGCGCATATCTTCGGGCGGCGCACCTTGCCGGAAATGGATATGGCCTCGGTGGCCTGCGCCATTCAGAATCTGTGGCTGGCTGCACGAGCCGAAGGGCTGGGCGTGGGCTGGGTGTCGCTGTTCGACCCCGAGGCGCTGGCCGAGCTGCTGTGCATGCCGGCTGGCAGCAAACCGGTGGCGTTGCTGTGCCTGGGGCCGGTGGACGCCTTCTATGAGAAACCGATGCTGGTGGAAGAGGGCTGGGCCACGCCACGGCCGCTGAGCGAGCTGCTATTCGAGAATCAATGGGGAGTTCGGGGTGACTGAACGATGAGTCTGGCGCTGATCACCTGTGCCGGCGTGGCGCTGGACGCCTTACTGGGCGAGCCCCGACACGCGCACCCGCTGGTGGCCTTCGGTCGCCTGGCCGAGCGCCTAGAGCAGCGTTTCAACCCGGCTGGCGGCGGCTGGCGCAGTCATGGCGTCACCGCCTGGTGCCTGGCGGTGCTGCCACTTACCCTGCTCACCTGGCTGCTGGTACAGGTCAGTGGTCTGGGCTGGGCGGTGGAGATATTCGCCCTGTACTTCGCCCTTGGCCTGCGCAGTCTGTATGAGCACGCACAGCCGGTGGCGCAGGCGCTGCGTCTGGGCGACCTGGCTCTGGCGCGGGAGCGCGTCGGCTGGATGGTCAGCCGCAACACTGCCGAGTTGGACGCCACGGGCGTAGCACGTGCCGGCACCGAGTCGGTGCTGGAGAACGGCTCTGACGCAGCGTTCGCCGCCTTGTTCTGGTTCATCGTTGCGGGCGCACCGGGTGTGGTGCTGTACCGCCTCAGCAATACCCTCGATGCCATGTGGGGCTACCGCAACGAGCGTTTCGAGCGTTTTGGCTGGGCGGCCGCGAAAATCGATGACTTGCTCAATTATCTGCCGGCGCGCCTGGTGGCGCTGACCTACGCACTGCTTGGCCACGCCGCCCTGGCGCTTAGGTGCTGGCGCAAGCAGGCGCCGCTGTGGGACAGTCCCAATGCTGGCCCGGTGATGGCGTCTGGCGCAGGCAGCCTGGGCGTGAGCCTGGGCGGGGCGGCGGAGTATCACGGCGAGCGGCATGAACGCCCGCAGTTGGGCGAAGGCCCGGCGGCGCGTGCGCGGGATATCGAGCGGGCGATGAATCGAGTCGCCGCGGGCGTTGGCTTATGGTTGCTGTGCCTGATCGTATGGGAGGTCTGGGTTGCTTGAGCATGGAGGTCGACTGCGCGCCGCTGCGCAGCGCTATGGCATCCCACTGGAGGATTGGCTGGACCTGTCCACTGGGGTTGCACCTTACGGTTGGGAACTGCCGAGCGTCCCAGGCTCGGCATGGGCGCGCCTGCCTGAAACGGACGATGGCCTGGAGCAGGCCGCGCGCGATTATTACGGCGCCGTCAGCCTGCTGCCGGTAGCCGGTTCGCAGGCGGCGATCCAGGCCTTGCCGCGTCTACGTCGCAACGCCAGCGTGGGCATCATCGCGCCCACCTACGCCGAGCATGCTGCTGCCTGGCGTCGTGAAGGCCATCGCGTTACCCGACTCAGCGAGGGTTCTGTGCATCGGGCCCTGCCGCAGTTGGATGTGCTGCTGGTGGTCAACCCGAACAATCCGACCGGCCGACTGATCGAGCCGGCGCGCCTGCTTGACTGGCACGACGAACTGGCCGAGCGCGGTGGATGGCTGGTGGTCGACGAAGCCTTCATCGATTGCACGCCGGAGCACAGCCTGGCTGCCTACAGCGACATGCCGGGGCTGATCGTGCTGCGCTCGTTCGGCAAGTTCTTCGGCCTGGCTGGTCTGCGCCTGGGCTTCGTCCTGGCTGCCCAGGCATTGCTGGATGAGCTGGAAACGCTGCTCGGCCCTTGGGCCGTGAGCGGCCCCGCGCGCAGTGTGGCGCGCAACCTGCTGGTCGATGGCGAGGGGCAGTGCCGCCAGCGTGAACGGCTGTTGGCCGATGGCGAGCGTCTGGCGGCGCTGCTGCGTGATTGCGGCATGCCGGTGACCGGTGGCTCGGCGCTCTTCCAGTTCTGTTGCACCCGTCGGGCGGTGCCTTGCATGGAGCTGCTGGCGCGGCGCGGCATTCTGGTGCGCCTGTTCGCCGAGCTGGACAGTCTGCGTTTCGGTCTGCCGGCGGATGAGGCTGGCTGGCTGCGGCTGGAGCAGGGGCTGCTGGAATGTGCGCCGATCCTGGCCAGTCTCGAGGAAACGCCCTGATGGCCACCTTGATGGTGCAGGGCACCACGTCCGATGCCGGCAAGAGCACGCTGGTGACGGCTCTGTGCCGCTGGGCTCGGCGCCAGGGCATTTCCGTGGCGCCGTTCAAACCACAGAACATGGCACTCAATTCCGCCGTGACTGCCGATGGCGGCGAGATCGGTCGCGCGCAGGCAGTGCAGGCGCAGGCGGCCGGGCTGCAGCCACATACCGACATGAACCCGGTGCTGCTCAAACCCAACAGCGACATGGGCGCCCAGGTGATCATCCACGGTCGGGCCATCGGCAATATGCAGGCGCTGACCTATCACGGCTACAAGCCGGTGGCGATGGCGGCGGTGCTGGAGTCCCACGGCCGATTGCTGGAGCGTCATCAGCTGGTGCTGGTCGAAGGCGCCGGCTCGCCGGCCGAAATCAACCTGCGTGCCGGTGACATCGCCAACATGGGCTTTGCCGAGGCAGTCGATTGCCCGGTAATCCTGATCGCCGATATCGACAAGGGCGGCGTGTTCGCCCATCTGGTCGGCACCCTGGAGCTGCTCAGCCCGAGCGAGCAGGCGCGCATCCGCGGCTTCGTGATCAATCGCTTTCGCGGTGATATCGCACTGCTCAAACCGGGGCTGGACTGGCTGGAGCAACGCACCGGCAAGCCCGTGCTCGGCGTGCTGCCGTACCTGATGGATTTCCACCTGGAAGCCGAGGACGCCGTCGATACCCGCCAGCAGGCCAAGGACGAACAGGCCTTGCGCGTGGTGGTGCCGGTTCTGCCGCGTATCAGCAACCACACCGATTTCGACCCGCTGCGCCTGCATCCGCAGGTGCAACTGACTTTCGTCGGGCCCGGTCAGGCCATCCCGCCAGCGGACCTGATCATCCTGCCTGGCTCCAAGAGTGTGCGCGCCGATCTCGCGCGGCTGCGCGAACAGGGCTGGGATGCTGCCATCACCCGCCACCTGCGTTATGGCGGCAAGGTTCTGGGTATCTGTGGTGGCCTGCAGATGCTCGGTCGGCAGATTCACGATCCGCACGGGCTGGAAGGTGTTGCCGGCAGTAGCGAAGGTCTCGGTCTGCTGGATTTCGAGACGCTGCTGGAGCCGGAGAAACAGTTGCGCAACGTGCGCGGTCGGTTGTGCCTGGAGCAGGCTGATGTCAGCGGTTACGAGATTCATGCCGGCGTCAGTCGTGGGCCGGGGATCAATGGCGCCGTGCGGCTCGATGACGGGCGCTGCGACGGTGGCCTCAGCGCCGATGGCCAGGTGTTCGGTACCTACCTGCATGGCCTGTTCGAGCAACCCTCGGCGTTCGCGGCGCTGTTGCGCTGGGCCGGGCTGCATGAGGTGCAGGCGGTGGATTACCAGGCGCTGCGCGAGCGCGATATCGAGCGCCTGGCGGATCAGGTGGAGCTGCACCTGGATACCGAAAAACTCAAGGCGCTTTGCGGCCTGGGGTAGGGGGCGTGGCACCCGCAGGTTTTGAAATGGTGCGCACAACGCACCCTACGGAGAGAAGATGCTTGAATTGATCCTCGGCGGTGCTCGTTCCGGCAAGAGCCGGCTGGCCGAGAAGCTGGCCGACGAGTCCGGATTGGAGGTCGTCTACATCGCCACCAGTCAGCCGCTCGATGGCGAGATGAATGCACGCGTCGCCCAGCATCGTGCACGTCGGCCAGCACATTGGGCGTTGGTCGAGGAGCCACTGGAACTCGCCCGTGTGCTGCGCGAACAGGCTGCGCCCGGCCGTTGCCTGCTGGTGGACTGCCTGACCCTGTGGCTGACCAATTTGCTGATGCTGGATGATTCTGCTCGTCTGGCAGCCGAACGTGAGGCGCTGCTCGACTGCGTGGAGCAACTGCCGGGGCGCATTCTGCTGGTCAGCAATGAAACCGGCCTGGGCGTGGTGCCGCTGGGCGAGCTCACCCGTCGTTATGTCGATGAGGCCGGCTGGCTGCACCAGGCGCTGGCCGAGCGCAGCCAACGCGTGCTGTTCACAGTTGCCGGTTTGCCCATGGTGTTGAAGGGGGAGGCGTTATGAGCCTGCAATGGTGGCAAGGGCCGTGTCAGCCGCTCGATCATGTTGCGCGGGTCAAGGCCGAGACGCGTCAGCAGCAATTGACCAAGCCGGCCGGTTCGCTGGGGCGGCTGGAGAGTCTCGCCATCCATCTGGCCGCATTACAGGGGCGCGAGCGGCCCAGCCTGAACCAGCTGTGGATCGCCATCTTTGCCGGTGACCACGGCGTGGTGGCCGAGGGCATTTCCGCCTATCCGCAGGCAGTGACCGGGCAGATGCTGGCCAACTTCGTCACTGGCGGTGCGGCCATCAACGTGCTCGCGCGTCAGTTGGACGCAGCGCTGGAGGTGATCGACCTGGGGACTGCCGAACCACTGCCGCCGCTGCCTGGCGTGCGTCATCTGCAGGTCGGCGCCGGCACGCAGAATTTCGCCCGCGATCCAGCGATGACCTTGGCCCAGGCGATGATTTGCCTGGAAGCTGGCCGCGACAGCGTCCAACGCGCGCGCGCCAGTGGTTGCGACCTGTTCGTCGGTGGCGAGATGGGCATCGGCAACACCACCGCGGCGGCCGCGCTGGCCTGCTGGCTACTGGATTGCCCGGCGAGCGAACTGGCAGGCCCTGGTACCGGATTGGATGGTGCTGGTGTGGCGCACAAGGCGCGGGTGATCGACGCCGCGCTGGCGCTGCACCGGAGGCAGATCGTCGATCCGCTGCAAGCGCTGATCCACTTGGGTGGCTTCGAGATCGCCGCCCTCGTTGGTGCTTACCTGGCCGCTGCGCAGCAGGGTGTCGCGGTATTGGTCGATGGCTTTATCTGCAGCGTCGCTGCCTTGCTTGCCGTGCGCCTGAACCCTGGTTGCCGCGACTGGCTGCTGTTCGCCCACCACGGCGCTGAGCCGGGGCACGTGCGCGTGCTGCAGGCACTGCAGGCCGAACCAATGTTGGAACTCGGCCTGCGCCTGGGCGAGGGTAGCGGCGCTGCATTGGCCGTGCCGTTGCTGCGCCTGGCCTGCGCCCTGCACGGACAGATGGCGACCTTCGCTGAAGCTGCCGTTGCCGAGAGACCAAGCTGATGCTGCAGCTGGAATTGCTGCGCCATGGCGAGACCGAACTGGGTGGCGGTTTGCGCGGCAGCCTGGACGATGCGCTCACCGAGCAGGGCTGGGCGCAGTTGCGTGCCGCCGTGCAGGGCGCCGGCCCCTGGGATCGCCTGATCAGCTCGCCGCTGCAGCGTTGTGCCCGCTTTGCCGAGGAGCTGGCCGCCGCCCATGGTTTGCCGCTGCACCTTGAGCCCGGCCTGCAGGAGCTGCATTTCGGTGACTGGGAAGGGTGTAGCGCCGCCGAGCTGATGGGCAGCGATGCCGAGGCATTGGGCAGGTTCTGGGCCGACCCCTATGCGTTCACGCCGCCCAATGGCGAGCCGTTGCTGCAGTTCGAGGCGCGTATTCTGGCTGCCATGCGGCGCTTACAGCAGAACCATGCGGACGAGCGCCTGCTGCTGATCACTCATGGCGGTGTCATGCGTCTGCTGCTGGCGCGAGCCCGCTGTCTGCCACGCCAGGAGCTGCTGCAGGTCAACGTCGGCTACGCTCAGCGTTTTCGCCTGAGCCTGGATGCCGACGGGCAACTGACGGAATTGCCATGATTGCGCTGCTGATCGCCCTGCAGTTCCTCACTCGCTTGCCTGTCACGCTGCCTGGCATGCCCTCGCCGGAGCAGGTGGGGCGTTCGCTGCTCTGGTATCCGGCCGTGGGCCTGTTGCTCGGCCTGCTGTTATGGGGCGCGCACCTGCTGTTGGGGCAGACGTCGGCCTTATTACAGGCAGCGATCATTCTGGCGCTGTGGGTGGGGCTGAGCGGTGGCCTGCATCTGGATGGCCTGGCCGACACCGCTGATGCCTGGGTCGGCGGTTTTGGTGACCGTGAGCGCACCCTGGCGATCATGAAAGACCCTCGCAGCGGGCCTATCGCAGTAGTGGTGCTGGTTCTGCTGTTGCTTCTCAAGTTCGCCGCCTTGTTCACGCTGCTGCAGGCCGGGCAGGGGATCTACCTGCTGCTGTTGCCCTGGCTGGGACGCAGTCTGTTGCCACTGCTGTTGGCGACCACGCCCTATGTGCGCTCCGGTGGACTGGGGCAGGCGCTGGTCGATCACTTGCCGCGCCGACAATTGCCCTGGGTGCTGGGCCTGCACCTGCTGGGCATGCTGCTGTTCGGCTGGCAGGGCCTGCTGGTGCTGGCGACGGGCTTGCTGCTGTTCGCCTGGCTGCGCCGCGCCTTGCTGCAACGTCTCGGCGGCACCACGGGTGATACGGCCGGTGCACTGGTCGAGCTGGCTGAGTGCAGCGCACTTTTAGCGCTAGCGCTGAATCTCTGACACAACTGTTATGCCGACCCAGTGCATAACTGTATGAGTGTGAATCGTTGATGCGGGTATATACCTGTATCTATGTTGCCGACCTCCTGCCTCTGTACCCAACTGCGCCGCGCCAGTCGCGGCGTTACTCGTCTCTACGATGACGCCTTGGCTGCTGTCGGGCTTGGCGGTGCGCAGTTTTCCCTGCTGCGGCACGTACAGCGGCTCGGGCAGCCGAGCATTTCCGTGCTAGCCGAGGCCATGGGGCTGGATCGTAGTACGTTGGGGCGCAACGTGCGGGTGCTGGAGGAACAGGGTCTGGTGCAACTGGGAGAGGGGCGCGACTTGCGCGCTCGCGAGGTACGGCTCACAGAGGCCGGCCTGCAACGCATCGATCTGGCGCTGCCGCTGTGGGAACAGGCACAGCGCGAGGTGACCGCGCAACTGGGCGAAGGTCGCCGTGCCGAATTGATGAGGTTGCTCGAACAACTGGCCTGATGGCCAACTCATTTTTACTGCCTGAACGGTCGTTAACGGGCGTTCGCTGGAGAGACTGATGACAACTGCATGGCGCTCAACCACCTGGCTGCTGCTTGGCGCGTCACTGATCCTGGCGCTGTCGCTGGGCACCCGGCATGGTTTCGGCTTGTTCCTGCCGCCGATGAGTGCGGAGTTCGACTGGGGCCGCGAGGTGTTCGCCTTCGCCATCGCGCTACAGAATCTGATCTGGGGTTTGGCGCAGCCGATCACTGGAGCACTGGCCGACCGTTTTGGCGCGCGCAAGGCCATTGTCATCGGCGGGGTGCTTTATGTCTTGGGGCTGCTGTGTATGGGCATGGCGGATTCGCCTCTGTCGTTGTCGCTGAGTGCGGGCCTGCTGATCGGTATCGGCCTGTCCGGTACCTCGTTCTCGGTCATTCTGGGCGTAGTCGGCCGTGCGGTTCCGGCGGAGAAGCGCAGCATGGCCATGGGCATTGCTGCGGCCGCCGGATCTTTCGGTCAGTTCGCCATGCTGCCGGGTACGCTGGGGCTGATCGGCTGGTTGGGCTGGTCTTCGGCATTGTTGGCGCTGGGCCTGCTGGTCGCTCTGATTCTGCCGTTGGCCGCGATGATCAACGAGGCGCCGTCACCGGTGAGTACTGGCCCGCAGCAAACCTTGGGTGAGGCGCTGCGCGAGGCCACCAGCCATTCGGGGTTCTGGCTGCTGGCGCTGGGTTTCTTCGTCTGTGGTTTCCAGGTGGTGTTCGTCGCCGTGCATCTGCCGGCCTATCTGGTTGACCATCACCTGCCGGCGCTGACCGGCACTACGGTGCTGGCACTGGTCGGCCTGTTCAATATCTTCGGTACCTACATCGCCGGCTGGCTCGGCGGCCGCATGGCCAAGCCGCGTCTACTGAGCATCCTGTACCTGTTGCGTGGGGTGGTGATCACGCTGTTTCTGGTGGCGCCACTGACGCAATGGAGCGCCTACCTGTTCGGTATCGCCATGGGCCTGCTGTGGCTATCCACCGTGCCGCTGACCAACGGTACCGTGGCGACCCTGTTCGGCGTGCGTAACCTGTCGATGCTCGGCGGTATCGTCTTTCTGTTCCACCAACTGGGCTCCTTCCTCGGTGGTTGGCTGGGCGGTTACCTCTACGACACCACCGGCAGCTACGACCTGGTCTGGCAGATTTCCATCGGCCTCAGCCTGATGGCCGCCGCGCTCAACTGGCCGGTACGTGAGGTGCCGGTGGCGCGTCTGCAGGGTGCGCCGGCATGAGCCGTAAGGTGCTGACGCTCAGTGCCGCGGCGCTGGGCTTCGGTACGCTGCTGGCTTTGGCCTGGTGGGGCTGGCGCCAGGGTGGACTGGCTTTGCTGCAGCTGGGTGTCGGTATCTGCTAGGTTCTGCACGATAAGTGCCTGCGCTCGGTGATGCTGCGTTAAAAACGGGTTCGGAATGCTCATTTACAACTCGTAAACTCCGCTTCCTCACCCGTTTTTGCCTTGCCTGACCTTCGCTCGACGACTTTTCGTACAGACCCGAGTTGCTTGCGGCTGGGCCTGCGAGTAGCGTGGTGCAATCGCGTCATCGCTTGAGGTCACTGCCATGTCCCTTCGCCGTCTTGCCTGTTCCCTATTGCTGTCCAGCCTGGCGCTGCCGGTGCTGGCCGCCGAATGTCCGGCCATGCTGCAGGGCGAGCTGCCCAAGCTGCGCGCCAAAGGTGAAAACATCGAACTCTGTCAGTTCTCGGGCAAGCCGCTGGTGGTGGTGAACACGGCCAGCTTCTGCGGCTTCACCCCGCAATTCAAAGGGCTCGAGGCGCTGTACCAGCGTTACAAGGATCAGGGCCTGGAAGTGCTCGGCGTGCCATCTGACGACTTCCGCCAGGAATCCGCCGACAGCAAGGAAACGGCCACTGTCTGCTACGTCAACTACGGCGTGACCTTCGCCATGACCGAACCGCAGCCGGTTTCCGGTGCCAACGCCATCCCATTGTTCAAGGGCCTGGCCGAGCAGAGCCGGCAGCCGCGCTGGAATTTCTTCAAGTACGTGGTCGACCGCCAGGGCAAGGTGGTGGCGATTTTCTCCAGCCTGACCAAACCGGATGATCCCGAGTTGATCGCCGCCGTTGAGAAGGCCATCGCTTCGCAACCCTGAGAGTCTCTGAGCAGGCTCTGATTCTTCTCGCTTCACGGCCCTTCACCCATCTGGGCGATGGGCCGTGTCCGTCCGCCTGCCTAGACTGGCCTGGCGCCGGACGCAGTTCACCCGGCGTGCCCTACAAGAACAATAAGGAGGCACCCATGCGTCGCGTCTATACCGCTGCCCTGGCGACACTCGCTCTACTTGGCGCCGTCGAGGCCCAGGCCAACTACACCAAGACCAAGTACCCGATCGTGCTGGTACACGGCGTGACCGGTTTCAACACCATCGGTGGGTTGGTCAACTACTTCCACACCATTCCCTGGAACCTGGAGCGCGACGGCGCGCGAGTGCACGTCGCCAGCGTCGCGGCCTTCAACGATAGCGAGCAGCGTGGCGCCGAGCTGGCCCGGCAGATCGTGCCCTGGGCCGCTGCCGGTGGCGGCAAGGTCAACCTGATCGGTCACAGCCAGGGTTCGCCGACCTCGCGCGTGGCCGCTTCGCTACGCCCGGATCTGGTCGCCTCGGTGACCTCGATCAACGGCGTCAACAAGGGTTCGAAAGTAGCCGATGTGATACGTGGGGCGATTCCCCCGGGTGGTGGTATCGAGGGTGGTGCCAATGCCATCGCCAATGCATTGGGCGCGGTGATCAATCTGCTGTCCGGCTCGAGCAACCCGCAAAACGGCATCAACGCGCTGGGTACCCTGACCACTGCCGGTACCACTGCCCTGAATGGTCGCCATCCGTGGGGCGTCAACAATAGCAGTTACTGCGCCAAATCCACTGAAGTGCATAACGTGCGTGGGCACAGCATTCGCTACTACTCCTGGACCGGTAATTCCTCTTATACCAACGTGTTCGACGCGGCCGATCCCTTCCTGGCCTTCACCGGCCTGGTGTTCGGCAGCGAGAAGAACGACGGCCTGGTAGGCGTGTGTTCCACCTACCTGGGACAGGTGATCGACGACAGCTACAACATGAACCACGT
This sequence comes from Pseudomonas sp. NY15364, assembly GCF_048068235.1. Classification (NCBI taxonomy): domain Bacteria; kingdom Pseudomonadati; phylum Pseudomonadota; class Gammaproteobacteria; order Pseudomonadales; family Pseudomonadaceae; genus Pseudomonas; species Pseudomonas sp. NY15364. The sequence continues at coordinate 42,555 of NZ_JBLUPX010000007.1, forward strand.
CGATGCGATTAACCATCTGTTCGGCATCCGTGGCTGGACCGAGCCGGTATCGCTGTATCGCCAGCATGCCAACCGTCTGAAGAACAAGGGCGTCTGATCCCGGTGAACGCGGCGGGGTGACCCGCCGCAACGAGGTTGCATGTCCAAGTTCTTCAGTCTTTCCCTGGTCGCCGTGGTGGTGGCGGGTGGTCTTACCCTGTATTGGCGCTGGCCGGCAGCGGTACCCGAGGTATTGCCAACTGCCGCTGTCGCCGTGCCGTCACGGCAAACGTCGACTGAACCGCTATCTGTCCCCATCGCCAAGGCATCTTCCGAGGCGCAGCCGTCAGTGGCCGAGTCCTTACCGAGCCTGGCCGATACCGAGGTGGACGGCCAACTGCTCACCGACGCGGCCGGTAATCTGGTGCTGGACCTGGCGGTACGCGACTACTTCGATTATTTCCTCAGCGCAGTCGATCATTCCGGGCTCGATGCGGTGATCGAGTCGCTGCTGGCCGATGCCGGGCGGCGTCTGCCGGAGCCCGCGCTTGGGCAGATGATCAGCCTGCTCGGTGATTATCTGGACTACAAGCGCGCCAGCATGGCGCTGATGCAGCAGCCGCTGGATGCCCAGCAGCAGGTAGAACCGAAGGCGCAGTTGCAGGCACTGCAGTCGGCTTTTGCCCGTCTCGACGAGTTGCGCCGCGCCCATTTCTCTGCGGCCGCGCAAGAGGCGCTGTTCGGCGCCGAACAGGCTTATGCCCGTTACACCCTCGATAGCCTGGCATTGCAACAGCGTGATGACCTCGGCGAGGCGCAGCGCGCGCAGAGGCTCGAGCAGTTGCGTGAGCGTCTGCCCGAGGCGCTGCGAGAAAGCGAGCAGCGCCAGCAATTGGCTTTGGAACAATTGCAGCGCAGTGAGCAGTTGTGGCGTGATGGTGCGGATGAGCAGCAGGTGCGCGAGTTCCTGGCGATGACCTATGATCCGCAGACCGTGCAGCGCCTGCTGGATGAACAGCGCCGCGAGCGCGATTGGCAGCAGCACTACCAGGCCTATCGCAATGAGCTGGCCAGCCTGCAAGGCCGGGGGCTGAGCGAAGCAGATGGCGAGCAACTGCAGCGTCAGCTGCGCGAGCGCTTGTTCAGCAGTGAAGACCGACACCGTGTGGAAACCTATGACGCCATCGCCGCGAAGCAACCGGAGCCGCTCGACCCCTGACGGATACCGCCCATGAGTGAGCGCCTGCTGCTGGCCCAGCAGCGCCGAGGCTATCGCTCGCTGCGTTTCGCTACCGAGTTGGAGGCGGGCTTTGCCGAGCATCGGGTGCAGCGTATTCGTCGACGCCTGCCGCTGATCGCCCCCATCGCAGCGTTGTTTCAGTTGATTTATGCGCTGCTGGATTTTCTGCTCATGCCGCTGCCGGTCAGCCTGTCGGTGCTACCGCTGCGTATGCTTGCGCTGGCGGTGTTGGCGCTGTCCTTTTTTTACTGCCGTCGGGTCGAGGCACCGCCTGCCAGGGTGCCATTGGTCTATGCCGCGGCCTACTGGGTCAACGGCGTCAGCGTCGCGTTGATCGTTCACCTGTGCTGGCAGCAGGGCGTGGCGATGCCCTACGACGGCCTGTTTCTCATCCTGTTGTTCGGTTACGCCCTGCTCGGGCTGTCGTTTCGTGCGATCAGCCTGTGCAGCTGGAGTTTCTGCCTGCTGTTCATTGGCGTCGGCGTGCTGTTCGGTGAAACCGGTGGCGCGTTGGCTTACCAGGGCCTGTTTCTGTTCTGCGCCAACTTGATCGGCAGCGTCGGCGCCTATATGCAGGAGCATGGCCAGCGTGGTGCCTGGCTGAACCTGCGCCTGCTCGATCTGGCGCGTCAGCGCGCCGAAGCCGATGACGCGCGCAAGCTGCGCCTGCTCGCAGCGGCCAGTCACGATCTGCGCCAGCCGCTCAACGCCATGGGGTTGTACGCCGAACATCTGGTGGAACAGGGCGGTGACCTGCAGACCCGGCGCATCAGCTCGCGCCTGGCCGCGTCGGTGGAGCAGTTGGGACGCCTGCTGCAATCGCTGCTCGACTACACCCGTCTGACCTTGCCCGGTGGTGTGCAGGCCAGGCCGCATGCGTTCGCCCTGCGCCCCTTGCTCGAACGGCTGATCGCTGAAGTGGCGCCAGAGGCGCAACAGCAGGGTTTAGATCTACAGCTGCATTGTGACGACTGTGGTGCGCACAGCGACCCGCTGCTGTTGGAGCGCCTGCTGCGTAACCTGCTGAACAATGCCCTGCTACACGCGCAGGCGCAGCACCTGAGGTTGAGTGCAGCGCCTGATGGCGACGAGATCGTGTTGGAGGTGGCCGATGATGGTCGCGGCCTCAGTGAGGCGGAGCAGACCTTGGTGTTCGAGGAATTTCGTCAACTGGACAATCCCGGGCGCAATGCCGAGCGCGGACTCGGTCTTGGTCTGGCCATCGTGCGGCAGCTGGCCGAGGTGCTGGAGCACCCCTTGCACCTGCATTCACAGCCGGGCGCGGGCGCACGCTTCGTCCTGCGTTTGCCGCTGGCCGAGGTGCCAGTAGCGGCGCCGCGCGCCGATGCTGGGTTGACCTTGCAGGGGCGCGTGCTGCTACTCGAAGACGACCCAGCCGGGCGTGAAGCGCTGGCTGGTCTGTTACGTCGCTGGGGCTGCGAGGTGCAGGCTTGCGCTGACCTGGCCACTGCGCTGCAGGTCCTGCGGGTCGACACGCCGCATTTGCTGATCAGTGATTACCGGCTGGCCGAGCAGGAGGATGGCCTGCAGGCCATCGAGCGCCTGCGCGAGGCGGCCGGGCTGATGCTGCCGGCTCTACTGATCAGCGCTGACCTGAGTCCGGAGCTGCACGAGCGCTGCCTGCCCGCTCACGTCATTCCCCTGGGCAAACCGCTGTTGCCGGCGCGTTTGCGCCAAGTGCTGGCCACTCAGTTGCGAGCGCGCCAGACCGTCAGTTGATCACAGCCAGCCACGCTGGCGGGCGGCACTGACACAGGCGGTGCGGGTATGCACGGCGAAGGTTTCGAACAGGGCCTTGAGGTGGGTCTTGACCGTGTCTTCGGCCAGGCCCAACTGGCGGCTGATGGCTTTGTTCGGCAGACCCTCGGCCAGTAGCTGGAGAATCTCCAGCTGCCTCGGTGTCAGCGGTGAGGCGTTGGTCGGCGCCGGCAGGGTTTCACCCAGCAGGACGCGAGTCACCGACTGACGCAGGGCATGGCCATCGGAACTCTTGGGGATGAAACCGAGCGCGCCAGCCGCCAGGCTAGCCTGGGCATCCAGCGCCGAGTCACTGGCGCTGAGAATGGCCACTGGCGTGCTTTCGCCGCGCGCCAGCCAACGCTGCAAAAGCTCCAGGCCAGGCACGTCAGGTAAGCGCAGGTCGAGCAGGATCAGGTCATAGTTGTGTTGGCGCAGGCACTGCTCGGCTTCAGTGGCACTGTGCGCGGTGTGGATCTGCAGGTTCGCACTGAGCGGCGACAGGGCCAGGGACAGGCCATCGAGAAAAATGCGGTGGTCGTCGACCAACAGCAGACGGAGATTGTCGGGCAGGGTAGTGCAGAGGGCAGTCATGATGTTCTCACGCGGCTTTTATTGTTGTTCTGCCGCGTGAGTTTAGCCAATGCAGAGGCTCGATTAGAAGCGGTAGCTGAGCGAGGCGCCGAGACCGTGTGCACTGTTCTTGTAACGTGCACTGTAGGTGCCGCGGGTGGCGCTGGCGTGGTTCACGTCCACCGACTCTTCCTGCAGGTAGGAATAGGCCACATCGATGGTCATGTCCTGATTCGGGCTCCAGCCGGCACCGACGCTGAAGATGGTGCGGTCACCGGATGGCACGCGCGGCGAGCGGTCGACGTTGTTGGTCGGCGACTGGTCGATGGCGATACCGGTGCGCAGCGTCCACTGCGGGTTGACCTTGTAGGACAGGCCGACCGCATGAGCCCAGGTGTCGTGCCAGTTCTGCTCCTCAACGATGGTGGCGAGGTTGGCCGGCAAGGTGGCGGAGTCGTTCTCCACGCGGATTTCCTTGAAGCGGCTCCAGCGCGTCCAGGTGCTGCCGACATGCAGCGTCAGCGCATCGGTCAGATCGTGGGTGATGGACATGTCCACAGATTCGGGCGTGGTCAGGTCCAGGTTGGCGTCGTACTTGCCGGCGATGCCGGCCAGTGGCGATGCTTCGACACGGGTGTCGCCCTCCAACTTGTACTTGACGCGCGAATGGTAAGTCAGGCCAGCGCGGGTCTGCGGAGTGAACTCGTACAGCACGCCGGCGTTGAAACCAACGGCGACATCGTCACCCTTGACCTTCACCTTGCCATCGCCGAGGGGCGTGAACAGTGACGAGGTCAGTTCCCCTTCGATGTGGTTGAAGGTTGGGCCGAAACCCACCGACAGCTTGTCATTGAAGCGATAGCTCAAGGTCGGCTGCACGGTGATCACGCGCACGTAGCTCTTATCCGCATAGTAGCGACCCTGGAAGTTGCTTTCGTAATCGGTCATCAGGCCAAAGGGCACATAGATACCGATACCGAAGGCGACCTTTTCGTCCAGCGGCTTGACGTAATAGCCCATTGGCACGCCGGTGGTCGGCACCATATCGCCGTCGTTGCTACCACTGATAGCACCGGCCGGGGAGCTGGCGCTGACGTGGTCGATATCGCTCTTGGCGCGAATCGCCGCAGCACCGACGTAGACTTCGTCGCGCTTGAGGCGGGCCATGCCGGCCGGGTTGCCGAACACGGTGCTGGCATCGTCGGCCGACGATGAGCGTCCGGCGAAGGAAGTACCCATACCGGAAATGCTTTGTTCGTTGAGGGCGAAGCCGCTGGCGAAACCATGGCTCGAGGTGGCAGTGATGGCGACGGCAAGACCGGTCTTGAGAAGACGTTTGCTCACGGGGAAGCTCCTGTGGTGAGGCGGGGGCGCACGCTACAGTTTTTCCTGACCCCTGCCAAGGCGCTGAAGTTCCCGAAATAGAGCGTATTGTCGGACAATTGGTTGGATAATGTATGGATTTTCTAAATTGTATTTGCTGACTGCCTGGTCAGGCCGCCTGGCTTAGGGGCTCAATGCAGCGTTGCCAGGCATCGAGAAAGTCATGTTGGCTCCCCTGCGGCTGAAAAACCTTGCGCCAAATTCGGCCCATGGCTAGCACGTTATCAGCGGCCGGCAGTTCGAGTTTTTCGCTTTCGATCATCAGCCAGGCAATGGCAGTGGCGTAACGCAGATTGACCGTCAGCTCCATGTGCGGCATTTCCAAGAATGCGTGCTGGCTGGCGAGGCCACGTACACGGCTGGCAAGATCCGGGTCGAAGGCCAGATGCTGGTCCCAGAGTATCTGGTGGCGCTGTTCGCTGATGCGATACAAGCCGTGACCTTGCGGGGTGTCCAGCGCACTGCCCAGTGCTGACTGACAGGCCGCAGCCCCTAGCAGCAGTGCCTCGGCGGTGGCGCTATGGCGTTCGAGATAGAGCAGGGTAGGGCGGATCACATGTTGGCTGAGATCGCAGGCGGCAATTCCCATGGCATCCTCGCAAGGGTGCCGGTAGGGCCGGGCGCGTGGCAGCTGTTTCCAGACCGATGAAAAACTATCTCGGCTTTGGCTTCCTGCGTCGCTCTAACTCCTGCATCCATGCAGTCGTGCGTCGGCAATCCTGCGTTAAAAACAGCCTCGTGTGCGAGCCCAGTCGAAATGCTCATTTACGCTTGTAAAATCGAGCGCGATTCCGACCGTTTCTCGGCTGTTTTTGCCTTGTCTTGCCTGCCTCGCTAACGTTTTTCAACGGTCTGGGCTCTTCGATAAAGGCCCCACCGGGAGCGGGGTTAGCCGCTCATTCTCAAGTCTAGTGCGATATTTCAGCTGTAAAGGTCTGTTTTTAAATTGATTCTGGATTTGAGTTATTGGGCATATTTCGATTGGTGCTTAAAACCTTCGATCAATCACCCGTTGCTACCGGGCGCGTCGGATCGGTGATCCACTCGCTCCAGGAGCCTGCGTAGAGCGGCGCCAATGGATAACCGGCGAGGCTCATGGCGAAGAGGTTGTGACAGGCCGTGACCCCCGAGCCGCAGTAAGCCACCAGATTTTCCATCGGGCGTTCGCCGCGCAGCTCGTCGAAACGCTCGCGCAGTACCGTTGCCGGAAGGAAGCGGCCATCCTTACCCAGGTTGTCGGTGAATACGGCGCATCGTGCGCCGGGAATATGCCCGGCGACCGGGTCGAGCGGCTCGACCTCGCCGCGAAAGCGCGGCAGTGCCCGCGCGTCGAGCAGGGTCAGCTCCGGGTTGCCCAAGTGCTGGGCCAGGTGATCGGCAGTCAGCAGCAGGCTGCTGTCGGGTTGCGCGGAGAAATCGCCCGGGGTGTTGTTAGGTGGCGTGGTGGTCAGTTCCTGTCCGGCTTCACGCCAGGCTTTCAGGCCACCATCGAGCAGGTACAAACCATCACGCTTGCCCAGCCATAGCAGCAACCACCAGGCGCGTGCGGCGAAAGCACCGGGACCGTCGTCATACAGAACGACCTGGCTATCCCCCCGCAGACCGCAGCTGCGCAGGCGTTCGACTAGATGACTCGGGTCGGGGAGCGGGTGGCGACCGGTTACGCCCTTGACCACCGGGGCGGACAGGTCCTGCTCCAGATCGAGAAAGTGCGCGCCCGGGATATGCCCCTCGACGTAGCTGCGGCGCCCATAGGCTGGGTCTTCGAGGGCGAAGCGGCAGTCCAGCACCAGCAGGTCGTTCTGGCCAATACGTTGTTGAAGGTGTTCCGCGCTGATCAGTTGAGCGAGTGGCATGCAGCCTCCTGTTACGTAGCAGGGTTTGCGGCATCATACCGCCTGGCCTGCTATTGGATTCGCTTGAAGAAAAGCCTTCTCACACAGATTCGGAAAAGCTGTAACGCCAGCGCTGATGCTGACCCAATCATGGGTGGCCGATGTTCGTGCGCTGAATGCAATTATTTGGTGCGTTATTGGGTGGAGATAATTGCGCGATAGAGGCTTTATTTGCAGTTCGCGCACTAAAAGGTTTCATCAACGCGACATTTTGATTTGTTTTGGTGCTTTGCTGCCTGATAGAGTGCCGGCCACTTTTGTCTTTGTGGTGTCGAGGTGCCGCATGTCGTTGTCCGTTGATTCTTTCCTGGCGCGCCTGAAACAGCGCGATCCCGACCAGCCGGAATTCCACCAGGCGGTGGAAGAGGTCGTGCGTAGCCTGTGGCCTTTCCTCGAAGCCAATCCGCGTTATCGCGATGCCGGTATTCTCGAGCGCATGGTCGAGCCCGAGCGTGCGATCCTGTTCCGTGTACCCTGGGTCGACGACCGTGGTCAGGTGCACGTCAACCGTGGTTACCGTATCCAGATGAGCAGCGCCATCGGCCCGTACAAGGGTGGCCTGCGTTTCCATCCCTCGGTGAACCTGGGCGTACTCAAGTTCCTGGCTTTCGAACAGGTATTCAAGAATTCGCTGACCTCGCTGCCCATGGGTGGCGGCAAGGGCGGTTCGGACTTCGATCCCAAGGGCAAGAGCGAGGGCGAAGTGATGCGCTTCTGCCAGTCGTTCATGACCGAGCTGTATCGCCATATCGGTGCCGACCTGGATGTGCCGGCTGGTGACATCGGCGTCGGTGGGCGCGAGATCGGTTACCTGTTCGGCCAGTACAAGCGCCTGTCCAATCAGTTCACCTCGGTGCTGACCGGCAAGGGCCTTAGCTACGGCGGCAGCCTGATCCGCCCGGAAGCCACCGGCTACGGTTGCGTGTATTTCGCCCAGGAGATGCTCAAGCGCATCGACCAGGGCTTCGAAGACAAGCGCGTGGCCATCTCCGGTTCCGGCAACGTTGCCCAGTACGCGGCGCAGAAGGTCATGGAATTAGGCGGCCGGGTGATTTCGCTGTCGGACTCCGAGGGCACTCTCTATGCCGAGAGCGGCCTGAGCGATGAGCAGTGGTTGTACCTGATGGATCTTAAGAACGTGCGTCGTGGCCGCCTGCGCGAGATGGCTGAGCACTATGGTTTGCAGTTCCTCGCCGGGCAGCGTCCGTGGGGCCTGGCCTGCGATATCGCTTTGCCCTGCGCGACGCAGAACGAACTGGACGCTGAGGATGCTCGCGCGCTGCTGAAGAGCGGCTGCATCTGCGTGGCCGAAGGCGCCAATATGCCTTCGACCCTGGAAGCGGTGGACCTGTTCGTCGAGGCCGGCATCTGCTACGCACCTGGCAAGGCGTCCAACGCCGGTGGCGTGGCCACCAGCGGCCTGGAAATGAGCCAGAACGCCATGCGCCTGCACTGGAGCGCCGGAGAGGTGGATGAGCGTCTGCACGGCATCATGCAGAACATTCACCATGCTTGCGTGCACCATGGCGAAGAGAATGGTCGCATCAACTACGTCAAGGGCGCCAATATAGCCGGCTTCGTCAAGGTCGCCGATGCGATGCTGGCGCAAGGCGTAGTCTGAGCCCATCGCAGTAGACTCGAGGCCCCGCGTGAGAACGCGGGGCCTCGTCGTTTCTGGTGGGGCTGTGTTGCCCGGCCGATTCAGGCATGCTGCCTGCCCTCACGCTCGCTACTCAGGTCTTCGCCTTCTATGAAACGCTTCGTTCTGCTCGATACCGCTCCTATCCCCGGTACGGATGGTGCGCTCAATCTGTTCGAATACGGCGAAGATTTCGTGATCAAGATTGCTGGCGGCGATGGCGGGCAACTGATGAATACGCGCATGCACGGTTCGGAAGATGCCCTGGCCGCGATTCCCTGCAAGCAGATTGCGAGCCGGCCGCAGGTGCGGGTACTGATCGGTGGTCTGGGCATGGGCTTCACCCTGGCGTCTGCGCTCCAGCACTTGGGGGCCGATGCCGAGGTAGCGGTGGCCGAGCTGGTGCCGGGCGTGGTCGAGTGGAACCGTGGTCCGCTCGGGGCGAAGTCCGGTTATCCGTTGAATGACCCGCGTGCAGTGATCATTCAGGAGGACGTCGCCAAGGTGCTGCAGGCCGCCGAGCAGTGCTACGACGCTATAATGCTGGACGTCGACAACGGCCCCGAGGGGCTGACCCAGAAGGGCAATGACTGGCTGTACAGCATGGACGGCCTGCGCCGGTGCGCCAAGGCACTGAGGCCCAAGGGCATGCTGGCGGTGTGGTCATCCAGCGCCGACTGGGCGTTCTCGGAGAAGGTGCGCAAGGCCGGCTTCAAGGGCGAGGCGGTTCAGGTATATGCCCACGGCAATCGGGGTACGCGGCACACCATCTGGATTGCTCAGAAGGTCTGAGTGGGCTGCCCAGGTCTTGAGTGAACCGGGCAGCTGTGTGCTCAGTGAATCTGCAGTTTGCCGATGTGATCGTTGTCCAGGCTGCCGAAGTACAGGTAGTCGCCTACCGGCTTCACCGAGGTGACCATGCGCAGGTGCGTGCCGCTGGTGTCATGCAGGCTGCGGACGATCTCGCCTTGCTCGTTGAGGGCGATGGCGAAGCCGTAAGGGATCGCCTTCGGCCAAAGGGCACGCGGCAGTTTGGCCATTTGCGACTTGAGCCAGGGGTGGCGATGGAGGAAGTCGGCATCGGCCTTGCGTGGGGTCGGCAGGGCCACCCAGAAGGTGCCGTTGCGGTCGCCCTGGAGGTTGTCCGGCAGGCCCGGCAGGTTGTCGATGAAAATGTCGTGCTGGCCGGCCTTGTCGCCCTTGAGCCAGTAGCGGGTGATGCGATAGCGATAGGTTTCGTTGACCAGCACGAAGTCCTCGTTCGCCGACAGCGCCACGCCATTGGCGAAATACAGATCTTTCAGCAATACGCGGGTTTCGCCACTGACCGGGTCATAGCTGAGCAGGCGGCCGTGAGGGCGTGCCTCGAGCAGATCGAGCAGGTAGTCCGGCTGTTCGAAGCGTGAGGAGGCGTCGCTGAAGTAGATGGTGCCGTCTCTGGCGATGTCCAGGTCATCGGTGAAGGCGAAACGCAGGCCTTCAGCCTCGGTGGTCAGCACCTTGATCGCACCCTGCGGGTCGATGCTCAGCAGGCCCTTGTAGGCATCGGCGACGATCAGATTGCCGTTGGCATCAAAGTTCATGCCCAGCGGGCGGCCGCCGGTGTCGGCGAAGGTTTCCAGGCTGTCGTCTTCCAGCACGCGAACGATGCGGCCATCATGTAGGCCGGCGTACACCCGCCCCTGGTTGTCGACGGCGGTGTCTTCCGGGCCATGCACCTGGCCGCGAGCCACCAGCTCGGCTTTCATCAGGGTGTCGTTGGGCTCCAGTGTTCCAGTCATCGCCGGGGCGGGCGCGGCATCCCAGGGCAGCGGATCGATCGGGCTGGGCGTCAGGGCCAGGTAACTGGCCGCTGCGGCCAGCAGCATGACGACCAGGGCAAGTAGTTTCTTCAGCATTGTTGTTCTTCCGCGTCGGAGGTGGTGCGCGGCACAGATTACACAGTTCCCGTTATCGGCGGCAGGCTGCTGCCCCGTGCGCTGGCCTGGGCATATATACTGCGCGGCATTCTAGACGGGAGAGCCGCGTGGCTAACGACATTCACTGGATTCTCGACGACGCCAGCCTGGCCGAGCATTGCGCCGCCTGGCAGGCGCAGCCCTTCGTCGCGTTGGACACCGAGTTCATGCGCGTCGACACCTTCTATCCCATCGCCGGGTTGCTGCAGGTCAGCGCTGGCGACGGCGCCTACCTGATCGACCCCTTGCGCATCAGCGATTGGCGGCCGTTCGCCGCGCTGCTTGAGGCGCCTACAGTGGTCAAGGTGCTGCATTCATGCAGTGAAGACCTGGAAGTCTTTCTACGCCTGACCGGCAGCCTGCCGACGCCGCTGTTCGACACGCAACTGGCCGCCGGTTATCTCAATCTCGGTTTCTCCATGGGCTACTCGCGCCTTGTGCAGGCCTTGCTGGATATCGAGCTGCCCAAGGGCGAGACCCGCTCCGATTGGCTGCAGCGGCCGCTGTCCGAACTGCAGGTGCGCTACGCCGCCGAAGACGTGCTGCATCTGGTCGAGGTGTACCGTGCGCTGATGGCTCGGCTGGCGCCGCAGAAGGTCGAGTGGGTGCTGGAGGATGGTGCCGAACTGGTGGCCAACCTGAGCCGTGAAGTGGCGCCCGAGGATGCCTGGCGCGAGGCCAAGCTGGCCTGGAAACTGTCGCGTCAACAGCAGGCCGTGCTGCGCGCGCTATGCGCCTGGCGCGAGCGTGAGGCGCGCGCGCGTAACCAGCCGCGTAATCGCATCCTGCGCGAGCATTCGCTGTGGCCGCTGGCACGTACCCAGCCAGATAACCTGGTGACGCTGGCGCGCATCGAGGACATGCACCCGAAAACCGTGCGCCAGGACGGAGAGACACTGCTGCAGCTGATTCGTGATGCTGCTGCGCTGCCGCCCGAGCAGTGGCCCGAAGCCTTGCCCGAGCCGCTGCCCATCGAAGCCTCTGCGCTGCTGAAGAAATTGCGCGTCATCGGCCAGCAAGAAGGTGAGCGCCTGGACATCGTCCCTGAGCTGATGCTGCGCAAGAAAACCCTGGAAGCCCTGTTGAAAACCGGCTTCCCCCATGGCCCGTACCAATTGCCCGACTCCCTGCGCGGCTGGCGCCGGGAGCTGATGGGCCAGGCGCTGTTGGATTGCCTGGCCGCCGAAGGAGAATCCGCGTGAAACGCATCTGTTCCATCTACAAGAGTTCGCGCAAGAACGAGATGTACCTTTACGTACTCAAGGCCGATGCTCTGGCGCGCGTACCGGAAGGACTGCTCAGCGTCTTCGGCCCGCCCGCGCATGCCTTCGACCTGGTGCTCAGCCCTGAGCGTCAGCTGGCCCGTGAGGACATCGCCCAGGTGCTGGAGAACCTCGAGAAGCAGGGCTATCACCTGCAGATGCCGCCGCCCGAGGAGGAGTACATCGAGCACCTGCCTGACGAACTTTTGCGCCGTAACGACCCGGTGTGACCGATGCGCCTGTTGATCGCCGAAGAGGAGCATGCGTTCTACGCCGAGCGTATCCGTAGCGCCTGCCCCGACCTGCAGTTGGTCGCCAGTGCGCAGCTCGAATCGCTGCGTGAGCAGGCCGGCGAGTGCGACCTGTGGCTGGGGCAGCCGGATCTGCTCGCACCGCTGTTGCGCGACGGCGCGCGGCCGCAGTGGTTGCAATCGACCTGGGCCGGCATCACGCCGCTGTTGGCGGAAGGATTGCCGCGTGATTACCGCCTGACCCGTGCGGTCGGCATCTTCGGACAGGTAATGGCCGAATACGTGCTCGGCCATATGCTGGCCCACGAGCGGCGCCTGTTCGCCCGCCTGGCGGCGCAGGTCGAGCAGCATTGGGATCACAGCCTGCCACGTAGCCTGCGCGGGCGCCGCGTGCTGGTGGTCGGTTGCGGTGATATCGGTCAGGCCGTTGCCGAGTTTCTCCAGCCTTTTGGGGTGGAGTTGCGTGGCGTTGCCAGCCAGGCGCGTGAGCAGATGCCGTTTCTCGAGGTCGCGGCCATGGATCGACTGGCGCAGTTGGTCGCCTGGGCCGACTACGTGGTCAACCTGCTGCCGGACACGCCGGCCACGCACGATCTGTACGATGCCCGGCTGCTCGCCCATTTCCGCCCGGAGGCGGTGCTGATCAATGCCGGGCGTGGCGTTGCCGTGGTCGATGCCGACCTGGTGGCCGCGCTGGAGCAGAACCAGTTGGCCGCAGCCGTGATCGACGTCTGCCGTGAAGAACCTCTGCCGCCAACCCATCCGTTCTGGACGGCGCCGCGTTTGCTACTCACCGGCCACAGCTCGGCGCCCACCGATCCGGCCTTGATGGGCGAGTTGTTCATCGACAACCTGGCGCGTTGGCAAGTCGGACAGCAGTTACGGGGTGAAGTGGATTTCGCCCGCGGTTATTGAAGCACTTGGCGGGTTGTACCCGCCCTACGGGTGCAGATCTGTAGGGCGGGTGCAACCCGCCAGCGGCGATGACCGGCTCGTACAATACATCCCTGATGGCGCCATTCGGCATGCGCCGCTTGGCCAGGGCTGGGGCTCAAGCTAGACTGCCGCGCTTTTTACCCTTGAGTCCATACTGCTGCCATGGCTGCCGACCTCGAACCCTTCTGGAAACGCAAGACACTCGCCCAGCTCGATCCGCGCGAGTGGGAGTCGCTGTGCGACGGTTGCGGCTTGTGCTGCCTGCAGAAGCTCGAGGACGAAGACGACGGCGCCGTCTACTACACGCGCATCGCCTGCAAGCTGTTGGACCTGCAAACCTGCCGTTGCAGCGATTACCCCAATCGGGTCAAGCACGTGCCTGACTGCATTCAGCTCACCCCGGCGCAGGCCGATCAGTTCCGCTGGCTGCCGCCCACCTGTGGTTATCGCCTGGTCAGCGAAGGCAAGGACCTGCCGCACTGGCATCATCTGGTCTGCGGCGACCCGGATGCGGTGCACGCCGAGCGCATTTCCCAATCAGGACGTATGCTCAGTGAGAACAGCGTGGCCGAAGACGACTGGGAAGATCATCTGATTTTTCGCGCCGGTTGATTGCCGCGCGGCTTCATGGCAATTCTGTTTGCCGTCCATGGAATTTGCCCTGTGGCGCAGCTGTCATATTCCGCCACGTTCAGCATCAGGAGTTCGCTCGATGTCCCTTCGCTTGCCGTTGTACTCGTCTTTGCTGCTTCTGAGTCTGCCGGCCTTCGCCGCCACGCAGAAGGTCGATCTGGATTACCGCGTGCGCTTCTTGCCGGAGAGCAATCAGGCTGAAGTTAGCATCACCCTGGAGAAGGGCGAGCGCGTGCGCAGTCTTGACTTCAACCTCGGCGAAGACGGTCGCTTCAGCGACTTCAAGGCCGACGGCCAGTGGTCACAGGAGCAGGCCGGCCGCGGCAAGTGGCAGCCCGGGGAGGGCAAGAGCGTTTTGAGTTACCGCGTGCTGATCGACAACGAGCGCAAGCCCGGTCGCTACGACGCACGGATGACCCAGGACTGGGCGCTGTTTCGCGGTGACGACCTGGTGCCGGCGGCCAAGCTCGATCAGAAGGACAAGACCGATCTGGTGGCTCGCCTGCAGTTCGACCTGCCCAAGGGCTGGAAAAGTGTGGAGACCGGCTGGCCGCGTATCGGCAAGAACCGTTTCCGTATCGACAACCCGCAGCGCAAGTTCGACCGCCCGACCGGCTGGATGCTCGCTGGCAAGCTGGGTACCCGGCGCACCCGCCTGGGTGATACCGAAATCGCCATCTCCGCGCCGGTCGGCGAGGGCATGCGGCGCATGGATATCATGACCTTCCTCACCTTCGTCTGGCCGCAGATGCAGCAGGTGTTCCCACGTGATCCCGACAAACTGCTGATCGTCGGCGCTGGCGACCCGATGTGGCGCGGCGGTCTGTCGGCGGCCAACTCCTACTTCATGCATGCTGATCGCCCGCTGGTCAGCGAGAACGGCACCAGTTCCCTGGTGCACGAACTGGTGCATGTATTCGGCCGTATCTATGGCCGTGAGCGCAGCGACTGGATCGCCGAAGGCCTGGCCGAGTACTACGCCATCGAGTTGATGCGCCGTGCTGGCGGCATCAGCGAAGACCGCTATCAGAAAATCCGTGAACAACTGATTCGCTGGAGCAAACCGGTCAACAGCCTGCGTACCGACAACGCCAGTGGCCCGGTCACGGCGCGTGCAGTGCTGCTGTTGCAGGAACTGGATCGCGAGATTCGGCAGAAGACCAAGGAAAAGGGCAATCTGTCGCTCGATGACGTCACTCGTGGCCTGATGCGCCTGGACAAGGTCAGCACCAAGGATTTCATCGACATCACCGAGAACGTCATCGGCGGTCCGTCGAAGACCCTGGACACGCGTTTGCTGCGTTGAGCGTTAGCGCTTCGTGGTCAGAACAGGGGGCCGGAGCGGGTGTTGTTACCCTTGGTCAAGCGGTCGTAGAGCACTACGTTGACCGTCGCGGCCAGGTTCATGCAGCCCTGGGTCGGGATGTACACCACTTCGGCGCCACACCAGTCGAGAATCTCCTGCTGCAGTGAGCCATCCTCCGGGCCGAAGATGTATAGCGCCCGGTCGGGATGGGTATAGGCGGGCAGGGCGCGGGCATCATCGACCAGTTCCACCGCCACCGGGGTGCAGCCCAGCGGCAGGATCTTGCGCAGATCGTCGATATTGATCAGCGGGATATCCTGGTGAACCTTCTTGGTATCGGTGATGAAGTCCTTGGCGCGGTCATAGCGGGTTCCGGTGTAGAACACCGAACTGACGCCATAACAGCCTGCCGCACGCATGATGGAACCGACGTTTTCCGGGGATTTCGGATTGAACAGGCCGATGCAGGCGTATCTCTTGTTGGCCACGGTGGCACTCGCAAAAGCGCCGATTATACGGTGCCGAGTGCCACGCCCTAGTCCTTTTTCAGCAGGCTGGCCAGATCGCCGAAGGCCTTGTAGGTCGACTTGGCGGCCTGAGGGCTGGCGGTGGAGCCTTCGGCGAAGTACTGCTGGTCGGTATAGCGCGAGTGTTCGTTGTCGTGACAGAACAGGCACAGCAGCTCCCAGTTGGAACCATCGGCCGGGTTGTTGTGGTGGTTGTGGTCGCGGTGATGCACGGTCAGTTCGCTCAGGCGCTTGCCAGAGAACTCGCGGGCGCAGCGGCCGCAGACGTGGGGGTACATTTTCAGCGCTTTCTGCCGGTAGCCTTCTTCGGCCTGGGCGGACAGATAATAGGGTTTTTTGCTGGTGCTCATGGCGGAACCTGTTATCGAAGGTGAACGCTTGTCTGGATATGTTGCCAGAATAGAACGAAAGCCAGCTGCACAGGAGAAATGTCATGCGCTTGTCTCTGTTCGCCGTGATGATTCTGGCCTCCAGCCTTGGCAGTCTTGCTTGGGCTCAGGAGCCGATGCGCATGCCGTCCGCCCCTGGGGCGGGCGCACCGGGCACCGCCACGCCGCAGCCATACGGCCAGCCTTCCACACCCGGTACGATCAAGCGCCAGGGATCGGCGCCCCTTTTACCGCCGCCCCAAGGACAAACTCCCCCAGGGACTGCACCGAAATCCACCGGTGACCAGCCGATTCCGCAACTGGATGAGCAACTGCGCCGCAACAGCCAGGGGCTGGATGGGCAACGCAAGCAGGACTGATCATCGGGTTTTTGTAGGAGCGGCTTCAGCCGCGATGCTTGCTGTCTCGCTGCTGAAGCGCAATGCCGCACAACCGCTCCTACGGTTGTGCGATCCCGAGCACGCGGAACAGAAACGCGTACTCCAACGCCACATCCTTGATGCCCTGATAACGCCCACTCATGCCTCCATGGCCGGCGCCGAGATCGGTCTTGAGCAGCAACAGGTTGTCGTCGGTCTTGTCGCGACGCAGTTTCGCCACCCATTTCGCAGCTTCCCAGTACTGCACGCGGCTGTCGTTGTAACCGGCGACAGCGAGGATGGGCGGGTAGGTCTGGGCGCGGACGTTCTCGTAAGGTGCGTACGCCTTGATGCGTTCGAAGACCTCGGGCTGATTCGGATCGCCCCATTCGTCGTACTCGGTCACGGTCAGCGGCAGGTCCGGGTTGAGCATGGTGTTGAGCACATCGACGAACGGCACTTCGGCGATGGCGGCGGCGAATAGCTCGGGGCGCTGGTTGAGTACGGCGCCAATCAGCAGACCGCCTGCGCTGCCGCCGCTGATCGCCAGCTGTGAAGTGGTGGTCAGGCCTTCGGCGATCAGGCGCTCGGCGCTGGCGATGAAATCGTCGAAAGTGTTCTGTTTGTGTTCGAGTTTGCCGGCGCGGTACCAGGCTTCGCCCATCTCGCCGCCGCCGCGTATGTGCGCGATTGCGAAGACGAAACCGCGTTCCAGCAGGCTCAGGCGCGCATGGGAGAACCAGGGGTCGAGGCTCGCCCCGTAGGCGCCGTAACCATAGAGATAGAGCGGCGCCGGTTTGCCGGCAGCGAACACCTCGCGGCGTGCTACCAGGCTGATCGGGATCTGCGTACCGTCGGCCGCGCTGGCCCAGAGACGGCGACTTTCATAGGCGTCGGCATCGAACGGGCCTTCTACCGGCGTCTGCTTGAGTACCTGCTGTTCACCCGTGGCCAACTCCAGCTGACGTACCTGCGCGGGACGGTTCAGCGCTTCGTAGCGCAGGCGGATTACCGGGCTGTGGAATTCTAGGCTGTCCTGCAAGTAGAGGCTGTAGGCCGCATCCGGCAACTGCACGCGATAGGGCGCCTGCCCCTGTGGCTGCACTTCGAGGATCGGCAGGCCGCCCTCACGTAGCGCAAGGGTAAGCGCACGTTGGTTCAGTGTGGCGCCCTCGAGCATCACCTGCGGGTCGTGAGCGCGAATCTGTTGCCAATGCGGGCGCTGCGGCTTGGCCTCAGTGGCGCGGTAGAGCGCGAAGTTGATGCCACTCTGGTTGCTGCGGATCAGCCAGCACCACTGGCCGTCCAGCATGCCGTGATCGACGTCGTATTCATGGCCTTCCTCGCGCGGAGCCAGGCAATTGAAATCGCCCTGTGGCTGCTGCGCATCGAGCACCCAGACTTCGCTGGTGGTTTTGCTGCCCAGTTGCAAAATCAGCTGGCGCTCGGAGCTGGAGCGGTAGCAATGCAGAAAGAAGCGGCCATCCTCTTCCTCGAATACGGCCTGCGCAGTGCTGTCACCTAGGCAGTGACGGTAGAGCTTGTAGGGGCGATGGGTCTCGTCCAGTTCGGTAAAGAACAGCGTCTGGCTGTCATTGGCCCAGGTCATGCTGCCGTCGCAGTCGTCGAAGGGCAGTTCGCTGATTTCGCCGCTGGCGAGCTCCTTGACGAACAGGCGGTAGATCTCGTCGCCGCTGCTGTCGAGGCTGTAGGCCAGGCGCTGCTGGTCGGGGCTGATGCTGAAAGCCCCGACGGAAAGAAAACCGCCGTCGGCCAGCGCGTTGGGGTCGAGCAGCAGCGTTTCGCTGGCCGCGTCCACCTGCAGCGAATCATCGGCTGGGCGACGGCAGCGGTAGTGCCGTGGATACTCGTCACCGGCCGTGGTGCGCTGGTAATAGAGGTAGTCGCCCCAGGGCGTTGGCAGCGACAGGTCAGTCTCGCGGATGCGCCCCTTGATCTCCTCGAACAGTTGCTCGCGCAGGGCTCGTTGCGGTTCCAGCACGGCATCCAGGTAGGCGTTTTCTGCCTGCAGGTGCGCCAGGACCTCATCGCTGTCGCGGTTTTCCAGCCAGCGATAGGGATCTTTGCCGCTTTCCTGGTGGGCGATGGGGGCAGAGGACATGACGTAGCTCCAGATAACGAGAGGACGACGGCGGGGGCGCCGCATTGGGCAAAAGCCGTTATCATAAGCGCCCCTTTGCCAGACCTGCCACGCCGGCGCCTGCTTATGATGAATGAAAACGACTACCTCATGGCCTGGGCGGCCTACGGGATTGCTGCCCTGGGTTGCCTGTTGGTGTGGATGCGCCTGACCAGCTGGATGTGGCGCTACCTGCGCGAACCGCTCGCCGTGCTGGTGGCCGTGCTGCTGTTCAGCCCGACCATTGTCGACCCGACGCGTGAACTGTTTGCGCCGGCCCTTGCGGTCACCGCCATGGACGTGTTGCTCAAGGTCGGCAACAACGCCTGGCGTGCTGTCGCCGATCTCGCGCTCTACAGTCTCATTGCGCTGGCCGTATACCTGCTGTTCGTCGCCGTGCGCTGGCCCATCGAGCGCTGGTGGAAGGGCCGCAAGGGCGAGCAGGTGGCCGAAGCCGACGAAGATCCGCGTACCTTGCGCGAACGCATGGAAGAAGACGAAGACCTGCCAGTCCGCGACTACGGACGTGATCGTTCGGGTCGTATGGAACCGCGTATTTGATCTGACCCCTTGCGCCTGCCGGCCCAGGCGTTCAGCATGATGGCCTTGTGCAAGGGAGGCCTGATGGATTGCGTGTTTTGTGCCATTGCCGAGCAACGGCTGCCCGCTCATCGCCTATATGAGGACGATGACTTCATCGTGCTGCTGGATATCTTCCCGATGCGGCCGGCCCATGTGCTGATCGTCAGTCGTCTGCATGCGCCATTTCTACGAGATCTGCCGCCACCGGTGCGTGAACGTCTGCTGACGCTGGCCGAGCGTATCGCCGCCGCGCTGCGCGAGGCGGGCTTTGGCAAGAACGGCATCAACCTGCTGATCAACGATGGCCCAGATTCCAATCAGCACGTGCCCCACCTTCATTTACACCTGATTCCACGCCAGCCAGGCGACCTGCCGGCGCTGCTCTGGCGATTGCTGGTGCGTTTTCTGCCAATGGGCCGCAAGCGAATCGAAGCGCGTCTGCAAGATGAAGCCGATCGTCTGCGTCTGATCCTCGGCAAGGAGAATTGATTCGATGTGCGAATTGCTCGGCATGAGCGCCAATGTACCCACCGATATCGTGTTCAGTTTCACCGGGCTGATGCAGCGTGGTGGCCGCACCGGCCCGCATCGCGATGGCTGGGGCATCGGCTTCTATGAAGGGCGCGGCCTGCGTCTGTTTCAGGACCCGCGGGCGAGCAGTGAGTCCGAGGTGGCGCAGTTGGTGCAGCGCTACCCGATCAAGAGCGAGGTGGTGATCGGCCACATTCGTCAGGCCAACGTCGGCAAGGTTTGCCTGGTCAACACTCATCCTTTCAGCCGCGAGCTGTGGGGGCGTAACTGGTGTTTCGCACACAACGGGCAACTGGCCGGCCTGCAGGGCGCTACCAGTTTCTACCGACCGATAGGCGAGACCGACAGCGAGGCGGCGTTCTGCGACCTGCTCAACCGCGTGCGTCGCGCCTTTCCCGAGCCGGTATCGGTGGAAATGCTCCTGCCGGTGCTGGTAGCGGCGTGTGCCAGCTATCGTCAGCTTGGCGTATTCAACTGCCTGCTCAGCGACGGCGATTGGCTGTTCAGCTTCTGCTCGACCAAGCTGGCGCATATTACCCGGCGCGCGCCGTTCGGCCCCGCGCAACTCAAGGACGCCGACCTGAAGGTGGATTTCCAGTCGGAAACCACACCCAATGATGTGGTCACGGTGATCGCCACCGAGCCGTTGACCGAGAACGAGCAGTGGTCGCTGTACCAGCCGGGCGAATGGCGCCTGTGGCGACGCGGCGAATGCATCACTCACGGCAAGGCCTGATCCCATGCTTAGAAGCTACCTGCGTCTGACGCTGTTCGCCTTCGGCCTGTTGCTTGGCGTACAGGTGCCGGGCTTCATCGATGACTATGCCAAGCGGGTCGAAGCGCACCGCCTGGAATCGCAACAGAGTCTCAAGGGGTTTCAGGAAACCGCCCAGAAGTTCTTCAAGGGCGACATGGATGCGCTGGTGGCGCACTACCGCGTAAGCGATGACCCGGTGATGCGCAGCGACGCCAACAGCGTGGGGCATCTGGTGCAGCGCTCGGCCTTGCTCGAGCGCGAATGGCAGGCCATGCAGGGGCCCTGGTACGCCCAGGCCTGGCACCTGGCCACTGGCGCCGATCATGAGCTGTTCCAGGAAACCCTGAAGGCTTACCGCTACCAGGTGCTGTTCACCCCGGATGCAATTCTCTGGGGTGTGATCAGCGCCTTGCTGTTGGCCTGGTTGGTCGAGGTGCTGGTGGTGCTGTGCGGCTGGCTGTTCGGAGCGGGCCGCACCCGGCGAGCGCAGCAACGGCACTGGCACTGACGACAGGCGAGCGCCGGGCGTGTTTTGCGCTGATCCGGCGGTTGGTTGCCTGGGATCAAATGCCACAAAAAGTGCACTGGTTCGCCTGGGCACGAGGCAGGGCGTGTTAATGTAATACGGCGTTACATTTATCCCTATCTCGTGTTACTGGAGTTTCCATGTCGATCAAGGATTCGATCCTGGCAGCCGCGCTGGCTGCTGTCCTGCCATTTACCTGTGCTGCCTACGCCAACCCCGAGACCGCGCCAGATAGCGCTGCGGTCAGCGAGGACGTCAGCGAGAGCGATGATTCGGCGCAGTACATCAGCCCGGAAGAATTCGTCGCCAGCCTTGAGTTCAAGAGCGGCCGCATTGTCCTGGGCAATGACCTTGCCACCCTCAACCTGCCCGATTCGCTGGTGTTTCTCGACGGTGAGAATGCCCAGCGCCTGCTGGTCGACGCTTGGGGCAACCCGCCGGATGACGTCCCTCCGCTGGGCATGATCCTGCCGGCCGGTGTGTCGCCGTTGGCCGATGAATCCTGGGGTGTGACCGTCGAATATGAAGACAGTGGCTACGTGTCCGACGAGGACGCCGCTGACATCGACTATGGCGACATGCTCAAGGACATGCAGGCCGACATGCGCGAGGCCAACACCTGGCGTGAAGAGAACGGTTACGAGCCGGTACAACTGGTCGGCTGGGCCGCAGCGCCACGCTACGATGCCGAAGGCAAGAAGCTGCATTGGGCCAAGGAACTGAAGTTCGGTGACAGTGAGACCAACACCCTGAACTACAACATCCGTGTGCTCGGCCGTAAGGGTGTGCTGGTGTTGAACTTCGTCGCCAACATGGACCAACTGGCGGAAATCGAAGCCAATGTACCGGCCGTATTGGCTGCGACCGATTTCAACCCCGGCCAGCGCTATGCCGAATTCGACCCGGATCTGGACACCGTGGCGGCCTACGGCCTGGGTGCGCTGGTGGCTGGCAAGGTAGCGGCCAAGACCGGTTTGCTGGCGCTGTTGCTGGTACTGCTGAAGAAGTTCTGGTTCATCCCGGTGGTGCTGGGCGGTTGGCTGTTCAAGCGCATCGGCCTGCGCAAGAAGGACGCGCCCAGCGAAGCGGCGAGTGCGCCGCAAGCGCCCGTAGTCACTGCCGAGAGCAAGCCGGAAGAGCCTTTGCAGACCCCGGCGCAGACGGTGATGGACTTGAACAAGCCGGACGATGCGGACAAGCGGTGAGTTTGAAGCGTGGTAGCGCCATGTGCAGGAATGCGTTACGCGGTGCCTCTGTTGCCGTTGTACTGATGCTGAGCGCCGGTTGTGGCGAAGCGAATCGCTTCGCTGACGGCTGGGACCGTGGCGGTACGCTGCATGACGCGAGCATGCGTGAATGGGCCTTTGCCGTCGATGCCAATCGACTGGCCACCAGCGCTGATTTCGTCCGCGAGCGCATACCCGATATGCCTGAGGAAGGGTTGCCGATTAGTAGCGCTCTGGTCGAGAAATGTCTGAGCGACATGTCGCTCCGTTCCGCCGTGGACTATCTCAAGGCGCACGAGAAACTGGACTACTGCTTCGACTACACCGAGAGGATGCTCGGTCGGTTGGCCCAGGAATATGCAAGCCAGGCGTCTGCCTCCGAATAGCGAAACGCCGCGAACCCTATACAGGGTTCGCGGCGTTTTTCGTTGCGGCTCGATGTCTTACTTGGACAGGTACTTCATGCCGTCTTCCAGCCCCTGCAGGGTCAGCGGGTACATGCGATCTTCGATAAGCTCGCGCACCAGGCCGGTGGAGGCGGTGTAGTTCCAGGTGTCCTTGGGGTAGGGGTTGATCCAGATGATCTTCTTGAACTTCTCGGTGAAGCGCTTCATCCAGACGTAGCCGGCTTCCTCGTTCCAGTGTTCGACGCTGCCGCCGGCCTGGGTGATTTCGTAGGGAGCCATGGCCGCGTCGCCAACGAATACCACCTTGTAGTCGGCGCCGTACTTGTGCAGCAAGTCCAGGGTCGAGGTGCGCTCGCTGGTGCGGCGCATGTTGTTCTTCCACACGCTCTCGTAGATGAAGTTGTGGAAGTAGAAATATTCAAGATGCTTGAACTCGGTCTTGCAGGCTGAGAACAGCTCTTCGCAGACCTTGACGTGGGCGTCCATCGAGCCGCCGATATCCAGTAGCAACAGCAGCTTGACCGTGTTGCGTCGCTCCGGGCGCATCTGGATGTTGAGCAGGCCGCCATCTTTCGCCGTGTGATCGATGGTGCCGTCCAGATCGAGCTCTTCGGCAGCGCCCTGGCGGGCGAACTTGCGCAGACGGCGCAGCGCCACCTTGATATTGCGCGTGCCCAGCTCGACCTGGTCGTCGAGGTTCTTGTATTCACGCTGATCCCACACCTTGGCGGCCTTGCCCTGGCGCTTGCCGGCATCGCCGACGCGAATGCCTTCGGGGTTGTAGCCGCCGGAGCCGAACGGGCTGGTGCCACCGGTGCCGATCCACTTGTTGCCGCCGGCGTGCTTTTCCTTCTGTTCTTCGAGGCGCTTCTTGAATTCCTCGATCAGCTTGTCCAGGCCTCCGAGGCTCTGGATCTGCGCCTTTTCCTCGTCGCTCAGCAGGCGCTCGAATTCCTTACGCAGCCATTCTTCGGGGATCATCGCCTCGATGTGTTCGTTGAGGTTTTCCAGGCCCTTGAAGTAGGCGCCGAAGGCGCGATCGAACTTGTCGAAGTGACGTTCGTCTTTGACCAGGATCGCGCGCGCCAGGTAATAGAACTCGTCCATGTCGGCGAACACGACGTTGTGCTTGAGCGCGTTGATCAGGTCGAGCAACTCGCGCACCGACACCGGCACCTTGGCCGCGCGCATTTCGTTGAACAGGTTGAGCAGCATGGCTGCGGGTCTCCCGGTGATGCACGAACGGTTCCCTCTCCCATTCATGGGAGAGGGTTAGGGAGAGGGGCTTTTCAGACAGATCGGCGTAGCCGGCTACACCCTCTCCCCCGGCCCCTCTCCCGCAAGCGGGAGAGGGGAGATGATCAACGCGAAGCGCGGCGCGCCATGAAGGCCAGGCGTTCGAGCAGTTGTACGTCCTGCTCGTTCTTCACCAAAGCGCCGGCCAGCGGCGGGATGGCCTTGGTCGGGTCGCGTTCGCGCAGCACGGCTTCGCCGATGCTGTCGGCCATCAGCAGTTTGAGCCAGTCCACCAGCTCGCTGGTCGAGGGCTTCTTCTTCAGGCCCGGCACCTTGCGCACGTCGAAGAACACGTCCAGCGCCTCGGCCACCAGCTCGCCGCTGATGCCTGGGTAGTGCACGTCGACGATCTTCTTCAGGGTGTCGCGATCGGGGAAGGCGATGTAGTGGAAGAAGCAGCGGCGCAGGAAGGCGTCCGGCAGCTCCTTCTCGTTGTTCGAGGTGATGATGATGATCGGGCGCTGCTTGGCCTTGATCGTCTCGTTGGTCTCGTAGACGTAGAACTCCATCTTGTCGAGTTCCTGCAACAGGTCGTTGGGGAACTCGATGTCGGCCTTGTCGATCTCGTCGATCAACAGAATCACGCGCTCGTCGGCCTCGAACGCCTCCCACAGCTTGCCTTTCTTGATGTAGTTGCGAACGTCGTGGACCTTGTCGGAGTCGAGCTGCGAATCGCGCAGGCGGCTGACCGCATCGTATTCGTACAGGCCCTGGTGCGCCTTGGTGGTGGATTTGATGTGCCAGGTGATCAGCTTGGCGCCGAAGGCGTCGGCCAGTTGCTCGGCGAGCATGGTCTTGCCGGTGCCCGGCTCACCCTTGACCAGCAGCGGACGCTGCAGGGTGATGGCGGCGTTGACCGCGAGCTTGAGGTCGTCGGTGGCGACGTAGGACTGGGTGCCTTCGAACTTCATCGGAAAATCCTCGGAACGGTAACGCGCGGGGCCGGCCCGCAGCAGAAATTCAGAGCGCGACTATAACGCGCAGCTCAGGTGGCTGTGAACGCAGACGCAGTATTCAGTCACTGAATGGGCGGTCACCGCTGCTTATGACTACAGCTCAGCTGCCGTCCTGCTGGGGTGGTGGGCGTTCGTAGCGGGGTGTGAAGGCTTCGACGAACGCGTTGCGCAGGATGGCGATGAAGGCCTGGAATGCACTGGTCTGCTGGTCGTGCACGCTGCCGCTGAGTTCGACGCGGGTGGCGAACTGGTCACGGCGCTGATTCTTCAACAGCATCTCGCTGCCGCCGACGATGGCTTCCCATATGGAGCGCAGGACGCCTTTATCTTCATCTTTGACGTCCTGCTCCCAGTCGAACACCTCGACATCACGTAGCAGGGGTTTGATGTAACCGTTGAGCTGAGCATTTTTGGCCTGCGCTTCGATCACCAGGTCGCCGTTGCCGCGTTTGAAGTCGAAGCGGCCGTAGGCGCGGGCGAAGTCGTTGAAGCGCGTCAGGTCGATGTCCTTCGCGCGCAGGCGTAGTTCGAAGTCCTCGAATTGCTCGAACGGGTCGAAGGTCGCCTCGGCTTCCAGTGGCGCGTGCTCCAGCAACAGCGCACGACCTCCGAAGTGCGCGACGCGGTCGCCTGGCTCGTCACCGACGTTGGTGAGGTTGTAGAGGCTGGCGTTGACCTGGTCAGCGCTCAGTTCCACCTGGGGATCGGTACTGAAGTTGTGGAAGCTGATGCGGCCGTCGATCACCCGCAGTTCGTTGAGAGTGATGGGCAGCAGCTTGTTCAACTGATCGCGCCAGTCGGTGCCGGCACCGGTCTGGGTGGCCTGGTCGTTTTCGCCTCCATCGACGAAGTTCAGTTGTGGGCGCTCGAAGAACACTTCCGCGACCACGGCATGTTCCGACCACAATGCCCGCCAGCTTACCGCCAGATCGATAAGCGGCGCGTCGAGCAGCGGTACTGGTACGTCGCCGCTGCTCTTGACGATGCGCAGGTCGTTGATGCGATAGGCGCCGCGCCACCAGGCCAGGTCGATATCAGCGATATGCCCGCGGTAGTCGCCCATGTCGGCGAGCTTGCCGTTGAGGTAGTCGCGGATCAACCAGGGCAGCGTAAGCTGCGCCGCGAGCACTAGCAGCAGTGCAACAAACAGAGCCCTAAGGGGCCAGCTGTAGCGTCGTTTCATCGGACAGTCCATCGAGTGATCTATCTTCGATGGACTGCGTGCGCGGCATTCTGTTCGGCTGGACTGACGCTGCACCTGGGCATAGGCTGGTGCCCCTTATTCATCGTCCATCTGCTTAGGAAGGAATCATGAGCCGCATTTTCGCTGACAACTCCCAGGCCATCGGTAACACGCCGCTGGTGATGATCAATCGCCTGGGGCCGAAAGGTGTGACCATCCTCGCCAAGATCGAGGGGCGCAACCCGGCCTATTCGGTCAAGTGCCGCATCGGTGCCAGCATGATCTGGGATGCCGAGGAGCGCGGCGTGCTCAAACCGGGCATGACCATTGTCGAACCGACCTCGGGCAACACCGGCATCGGCCTGGCCTTCGTCGCCGCTGCGCGCGGGTACAAGCTGGTGCTGACCATGCCGGCCTCGATGAGTCTGGAGCGACGCAAGGTGCTCAAGGCCCTGGGCGCCGAGCTGGTGCTGACCGAGCCGGCCAAGGGCATGAAGGGCGCGATCGAGAAGGCCAACGAGCTGGTGGCCGCCAATCCTGACTACTATCTGCCGCAGCAGTTCGAGAACCCGGCCAACCCGGCCATTCACGAGAAGACCACCGGCCCGGAAATCTGGCGTGACACCGAAGGCGCCATCGACGTGCTGGTCTCCGGCGTTGGCACCGGCGGCACCATCACCGGCGTTTCGCGTTACATCAAGCAGACCCAGGGCAAGCCGATTCTGTCGGTGGCGGTGGAGCCGGTGAGTTCGCCGGTAATCAGTCAGACCCTGGCCGGTGACGAGGTCAAGCCGGCACCGCACAAGATTCAGGGCATCGGCGCCGGTTTCGTACCGAAGAACCTCGACCTGGCGATGGTCGATCAGGCCGAGAAGGTCACTGACGATGAGGCCAAGGCCATGGCCCTGCGCCTGATGCGCGAGGAAGGCATTCTCTGCGGGATTTCCTGCGGCGCGGCGATGGCGGTGGCGGTGCGTCTGGCGGAGAAGCCGGAGATGCAGGGCAAGACCATCGTGGTGATCCTGCCGGACTCGGGCGAGCGCTACCTGTCGAGCATGCTGTTCAGCGATATGTTCACCGAGCAGGAGCTGCAGCAGTAAGGCAGTTGCAGGCTACAGGCTAAAAGCTGAGCCAAGGGTGGATGTCGCTTTTCACATCCACCGCTTTGGTGGATCGATAAAGCGTGATCCACCGACGTCCCGACTACGTTCTGCTCACGCTTGGGCGCACCACCAGCCACAGTGCCAACGCGATCAACACGCAGCCAGGCAGGTAGGCCCAGCTCAGTGGCTCACCCAGCAGCAAAGCGCCCCACAGCACGCCGAATGGCGGGATGAGGAAGGTGGTGGTGCTGGCCTTGATTGGTCCGATATCGGCCAGCAAACGGAAATAAAGCACGTAGGCGAACGCGGTGCAGACCAGGCCAAGGCCGGCCAGCGACAGCCACATCTCAATGCCGCCCCAGCTCGGTGGCGGTTGCAGCGCCAGGCTGCCGCCGAACAGCGGTAGCAGGAACAGGCTGGCACCCGCGAGGCTGGCGAAGGCAGTGAGGCGATTGTCCAGGCCGCCCTGTTGGCCGATCCAGCGCCGGGTCAGGAAGCCGGCGAAGCCGTAGCAGGTGGTGGCCACCAGGCAGGCGCCGGCTCCGAGCAGCAGTTGCAGGTCGAAGGCCACCGGCCCGGTGCGGGTCAGCACCGCCACACCGAGCAGGCCGAGAAATACGCCCGCCGCCTTGCTTGGGGTGATGCCCTCATGGAAGAACAGCGCACCGATCAATACGCCCATCAACGGCGTGGTGGCGTTGAAGATCGCCGAGTAACCAGCCGGTAGGATCAATGCCGCCAGGCAATACATGGCTGAAGGCAGGCCGGCATTGATCACGCCTAAACCCAGGCAGATGCGAAATTTGCCGCGAAAGTCCCAGTCCGTGCGCAGCAGCAAAAGCAGTGCGAGCAGCCCCAGCGCGCCGAAGCTGGCGCGAAAGAACGCGGTCGGCATGCTTCCCAACACGGGGGCGGCAACGCGCATGAACAGAAAGCTGGCGCCCCAGATGGCGGCGAGCAGCAGCAGGCGGAGCAGATCGGCGGTACGCAAGGCGGAGTATCCGGCAGGGTGGGGCCGAGAGTGTTGCCGCTGGGCGGGGTTCTGGCAATCCGCATTGCACTTTCGAATGTTTGGGAGGGGCGCTGCTGCAGCGAAAATGTGGGAGGGGCTTTAGCCGCGACATGCAATCGTGGAGGCTTTGGCGATTCCCGGTTGCATCCAGGCCAGCGTTGTCGGCTAAGCTCGGCTGATCACTGCGGATGAGGCATGCGTAATGGGGCAGCAATGGCCGGCTGGCGAGATCGCTCGCCTGATCCTCGATGGGTTCGATGATTACCGCGAGCATTTTCGCCAGATCACCGATGGCGCGCGCGTACGCTTCGAGCAGGCGCAATGGCAGGAGGCGCAGCAGGCTTCGGCGGCGCGCATCAACCTCTACGAAGAGAAGGTCGCAGAAACCCGCGAGCACTTGTTGCAAGGGTTCGATGCTTCGCTGCTGGAAGTCGGGCAGTGGCCGCTGGTCAAGAGTGCCTACATTGCCCTGATCGACCTGCGCTTCGACGATGAACTGGCGGAAACCTGGTTCAATTCGATCTTCTGCACCCTGTTCAGCCATGACCAGATCAGCGATGGCTGCATGTTCATCCACACCACGCGGCCGTCTCTACGCAACCAGCCCAGCGCGGCGCAGACGCGCAGCTACCGGCCTGCTGGCGAGCTGCATCTGGCACTGCAGATGATCTTCGACGATTACCGCTTCGATGCGCCTTACGAGGACCTGCCTCGCGACCTGCAGCGCCTGGAAGAGCAACTGCGCGCCAGCCTGCCGGACTGGGTCTGCAAGGACCCGCAGCTGTGCATCGAGCTGTTCTCCTCGGTGCTGTATCGCAACAAGGGCGCCTACCTGATCGGGCGCATCTACAACCGTGAGGAGCAGTGGCCGCTGGCGATCCCGCTGCTGCACCGCGAAGGGCAGGGTATCCAGGCTGATGCGGCGATCACTGACGAGGCGGAGGTGTCGATCATCTTCTCCTTCACCCGCAGCTACTTCATGGTGGACGTGGCCATCCCGGCCGAGTTCGTCGGCTTTCTCAAACGCATCCTGCCAGGCAAGCACGTTGCTGAGCTGTACACCTCGATCGGCTTCTACAAGCACGGTAAGTCCGAGTTCTACCGCGCGCTGATCGGCCATCTAGCCAGCACTGACGACCGCTTCATCATGGCGCCCGGTGTGCGCGGCATGGTCATGAGTGTGTTCACCCTGCCGGGCTTCAATACCGTGTTCAAGATCATCAAGGACCGATTCGCCCACGCCAAGACGGTGGACCGCAAGACGGTGATCGAGAAGTATCGCCTGGTGAAAAGCGTCGACCGCGTAGGGCGCATGGCCGATACCCAGGAGTTTGCCGACTTCCGCTTCCCCAAGGCCAAGTTCGAGCCCGAGTGCCTGGCTGAGCTGCTGGAAGTGGCACCTTCCACCGTGGTGGTGGAGGGCGACACCGTGTTGGTACGCCACTGCTGGACCGAGCGGCGCATGACGCCGCTCAACCTCTATCTGGAGAGCGCCAACGAGGCGCAGGTGCGCGAGGCGCTGGACGACTATGGCCTGGCCATCAAGCAACTGGCCGCCGCGAACATCTTCCCCGGCGACATGCTGCTGAAGAACTTTGGCGTCACCCGCCATGGCCGCGTGGTGTTCTACGACTACGACGAGATCTGCTTTCTCACCGAGGTGAATTTCCGCCGTATTCCGCCGCCGCGCTTTCCCGAGGACGAGATGAGTTCCGAACCCTGGTATTCGGTGGGGCCGATGGACGTGTTCCCCGAGGAGTTTCCGCCGTTCCTGTTCGCCGATATCAAGCAGCGCCGTCTATTCAGCCAGCTGCATGGCAACCTGTACGAAGCCGATTACTGGAAACAGTTGCAGGAGGCGATTCGCGCAGGCAAGGTGATTGACGTGTTCCCTTATCGGCGCAAGAGCCCGGTAATTTGACGGCGCTTGGTTGAAATCCGGTTTGTCCGGCCTAATCTGATAAATGAGCCGCTGGCTCTTCCCTTGACTTGGCAGGAGGTCGTACCCATGCTCGCCAAGCTGCAAGAACAACTGCAAGCCCTGTTGCAGGCCCTTGGCCTTGTCCCGCAACCTCAGCCGATTCGTATCAGCGAAGCCGAGCAGGAACGTCTGCGCCGCGAACGTCAGCGTCGCTGAAACTCGTCAGTTGAGCCGGTGGGCCTTGAGCCAAGTGCCTATCAGCTCTGACTGAGCGTCTACTTTTTCATGCCGTTCAGGCCACTCTTATTGGGTTCAGCATGACTGGGCGCGTCTGCACGGTAGACGTCGTTCTGTCTGTTTTCGTATCGGGATGAAAACCGTGAGCTTCTATCCGATATGTCTTGATCTGCTGAAGGCTCAACTCGATCCAGAACACTGTTAAAGACTTGGTGCCAGCCGAAAGCCTGATACGCACTGTTCATCAGACTTTGCGCCTAATCGCTGATTAGCGCTCCTCTGGCGCTGTGCTACTACTTCTAGAAGAAAGCAGTATCTCTTACCCGCTGAAACACCCCCCCGAATGCGCCAGAACCTGCCCGTGACCCAACGTGAACGCACGTTTCCTGCGGACGATCGCCTTATTTCCACGACCGATATGGATAGCCGGATTACCTATTGCAATGATGCGTTTGTCGAGATCAGTGGTTTCACCCGCGAGGAACTGATTGGCCAGCCTCACAATCTTGTACGTCACCCGGATATGCCGCCGGCAGTATTCGGGCATATGTGGGACACCATCAAGCAGGGCAAACCCTGGATGGGTATCGTCAAGAACCGGGCGAAGAGTGGTGATTTCTACTGGGTCAGTGCCTATGTGACGCCGGTTTATGAAGGCGGGCGCATGGTTGGTTATGAGTCGGTACGCTCGTTACCGACCCAGGCGCAGAAGCAGCGCGCGGAGAAGCTTTATGCCCGTTTGCGTGAGGGCAAGCCTGCGGTGCAGGCGATTGAACGCTGGACCTATGGCCTGGTGCGCTCCTGGCCGCTGATCCTGGTGGCCGCGCTCATTCTGTTAGCCCAGCATTTCATGACGGGCGGACTACTGGTCGGCGTTACCTTCGCCATGATGATTGCGTTGGGCGCTTATCAGTTGCATCGCAGCCGCACGTTGATCTTGCATACCCTCGACGAACATCCCAAGGCTTTCACCAGTGAGTTGGTGGCCCTGACCTACAGCGACAACCGGGGCGCGCAGGCGCTGCTGGATATGGCCATGATCAGCGAGGAGGCTCGTTTGCAGACCGCGTTGACGCGCCTTGAAGATGCAGGTGAAAACGTCAAGCGGCGAGCTGCGCAGGCTGCCCAGCTGGCCAGTGCGGGTGCCGAGTTGCTCGACCAGCAACGGGCCGAGACGGATCAGTCAGCTACCGCTATCAATGAAATGGCCGCCACCATTCAGGAGGTCTCGCATAACGTACAGAACACCTCGCATGCTGCCGAGGAGGCGGATCGTCTGGCGTGTGAGGGACGTGATCTGGCCGTCGGCAGTCTCGACTCCATGCGGCAGATGGCCAAGGCCGTCAACGATATCGGTCAGGCGGTCAACGAACTGGCCAACTCCACGCAGTCGATCGGCAGCGTCGCCGACGTGATCACCTCGATTGCCGAGCAGACCAACCTGCTGGCGCTCAACGCTGCCATCGAGGCGGCTAGGGCAGGGGAGCAGGGGCGCGGTTTCGCTGTGGTCGCCGATGAAGTGCGCTCTCTGGCATCGCGTACCCGTCAGTCCACCGAGCAGATTCACCAGATCATCGCTGACCTGCGTGCTGGAGCCGAGCGCGCCGTGGTGACGGCGGGCAAGGGCGAGGAAATTTCCCGTGGCAGCGTGCAGAGCGTGGAGTCGGTCCGCGATGCGTTGGAGGGCATCAGCTCGGCGGTGACGCGTATCACCGGTATGAGCCAGCAGATGGCGGCCGCCTCCGAGGAGCAGAGCCACGTGGCCGAGGACATCAGCCGGCAGATCACCCGTATCGCCCAGCTTTCCGATCACAGTGCTGGCCAGGCGCATCAGGGCGCGGCGATCAGCCGCGAGCTGGAGGAAATGGCGGATTACCTGCACAGCCTGGCGGAGCGCTTCAACCGCTGAACCGTAGCCGGATGTAATCCGAGGCATGCTTCGATGTTCCGGGTTGCATCCGGACTACGCGTTGGCAGGGCGTTCTGGCACACTGCGCGGCATGCCTCGTCCGACCTGCTCCCGCTGCCAGCGCCCACTCAGCCATTGCCTCTGTCCGCTGATTCCCTGCCTCGAGAGTCGCACGCGTGTGCTCATCCTGCAGCATCCGAGCGAGGTCGGGCATGCCCTCAATACTGCTCGCCTGGCTGCGCTTGGGTTGCGCAACGCCGAGTTGCGCGTGGGGGAGGTGTTCGATGATCTGCCGCAATTGCTCGCGCAGCCTGACTATCGAGCCTGTCTGCTGTTTCCCGGCGAAGAGTCCGTCGCCTTGAGCGCTTACGCGCCCGACGAGAAACCGTTGTTGTTGGTGGTGCCCGATGGCACCTGGCGCAAGGCACGCAAGCTGCTGCATCTCAACCCGTCGCTGGCGGCACTGCCGCGTGTGAGCCTGGGGGCAGTGGCGCCGTCGCGTTACCGTCTGCGCAAGGCACCGGAAGAGGGGGCGCTGTCGACCATCGAGGCGGTTGTTGCAGCGCTGGATGTGCTTGAGGCACCACGGGGTTTCGAGGCATTGCTGCAGCCATTTGATGCCTTGATCGAGGGGCAGATTGCGGCCATGGGGGAAGAGGTCTTCATCCGCAATCACCTGCGCTAATGAGGTGCGCGCGGCGCACTGCGTTTGTCGAATAGCCCGAATGCATCCGGAATGCGTCGAGCGCTCAGGGATTGGGCAGGGTTTTCTGCTTGAGGATGTACAGGCTGACCAGCACCGCACTGCTGAGCATGAATACGCGCGCCCATGGCATGGGCACCAGATAGCAGGAAAAGCTGATGCTGGCCCACATCAGCACCAGGGCGTAGATCTTGCCCTTGAGCGGGATGCCCTGGCCTTCCAGGTAATCGCGAATCCATGGACCCAGGTGCGGGTGGGTGACCAGCCAGAGGTAGAAGCGCCGTG
This sequence comes from Pseudomonas sp. NY15364, assembly GCF_048068235.1. NCBI lineage: Bacteria > Pseudomonadati > Pseudomonadota > Gammaproteobacteria > Pseudomonadales > Pseudomonadaceae > Pseudomonas > Pseudomonas sp. NY15364. Next base: position 75,417 of record NZ_JBLUPX010000007.1, read on the forward strand.
AGCTGCGTACGAAGCAGGCCGCCGCCAGCAGCAGGAACGGCGTGGTCGGCAGTACGGGCAGGAAGATGCCGATGACCCCTAGGGCCACGCTCAGCCAGCCGATGCTCAGCAGCAGGTAGCGGACACTGCGGTGGCGGCTTGGCTGGATATCACGCGGCATGTGTGGGTCTTGGCGGCAGCCGGGGCCGGGCCCCGGCTGGCACTGTCAGTGGCGGGGTTTGAGCAGCGCAGGTTTTTCTTCCGGAGCCTGGCACAGCAGGAAGAGGGCGGTCAGCAGCTCGGGAATCTGGTCGATCATGCTGTCCACCAGGTCGCGGTCGCGAGCGATCTCGGCAAATTCCTGCTGCTCGTCGAACAGACCCGAGCCGACCATGATCGGCAGCAGCAGCTCGCTGACTTCGTCTTCGGCATCTTCGAACCACACGGCTTCACGCAGGAACACGCCTTCCATGAAACCGATGCACCAGCCGCGCAGGTCGGAGTCGTCCGGCTCTTCGCCGAGGTCCAGGTCGCAGGGCAGTTCAGGCTCTTCTTCGCCAGCCAGCTGACGGGAGATATGCGCCTTCAGGTGGATCAGGGTGCTTTCGATCTCTTCGCGTTCGGCGTCGCTGCGGTAGTGCGGCGGCTCAGCGAACAGCGCATCGATCCACTCGCGGTCTGGCACCTGATCGGGGCAGATCGCCAGGGCTGTCAGGTAGCCATGGGCGGCCACGTAGTCCAACGCCTCTTCGTGCAGCTCATCGGCATCGAGAAAGGCTTGCAGGCGGGACAGTTGCTCAGCGAAGGACATCGTGGGGTTACCTTGAGGCTTAGGGGATAAACGAGGAAGGATTCTAGCAGGCTGTTGAAAAACTACCTACGTTGCCATTGCTGCGTTAAAAACAGCCTCACAGCCGGGGGCTGAACGCGCTTCAGCGCGGCCCCGAAGGGGTGAGCGAAGCGAATCCAATGCTCATTTACAACTCGTATAAGTCGGACGCGCCCCCGGTCGTTTTTCGCCTGTTTTTGCGGGGCCGCCATCGGTATTGCACTGGCTGCCTCGGCTCGGGCTTCCTGCTTCGCTCTACCTCCTGCATCCATGCAGTCGTCGCCTACGTTTTTCAACGACCTGCTAGTTCACCGCTGCCTCTGCGACCAGCGCGGGTGCTCTACTGACGGCGATTCAACGGCTTCGGACGGGTAGGCGCCCTGTTACCTGCGATCCTGCGGCATAATGCGCGGCTAGATTTGGAGGCCTTCATGCTCGATCACGCCATGCGCATTCTCAAAGACGTTTTCGGCTACGACGCCTTTCGCGGCAATCAGGCTGCGATCATCGAGCGTGTGGCCGGCGGCGGCGATGCCTTGGTGTTGATGCCTACCGGTGGCGGCAAGTCGCTATGCTTCCAGGTGCCGGCACTGATGCGCGAGGGCCTGGCGGTGGTGGTTTCACCGCTGATCGCCTTGATGGACGATCAGGTGGCCACCCTCGACGAGTTGGGTGTGGCAGCTGTGGCGCTGAATTCCACCTTGAGCCCTGACGAGCAGCGCGAGATCGCCGACCGTATCCGTCGCGGGCAGATCAAGATGCTCTACCTGGCGCCCGAGCGCCTGGTGCAGCCGCGTATGTTGAGCTTCCTGCAGGGCCTGGATATCGCCCTGTTTGCCATCGACGAAGCGCACTGCGTGTCACAGTGGGGGCACGACTTCCGGCCTGAGTACCTGCAGCTCGGCCAGCTTGCTGAGCTGTTTCCCAATGTACCGCGTATCGCCCTGACCGCCACCGCGGACAAACGTACCCGTGAGGAAATTGTCCAGCGCCTGCATCTGGACAACGCCGAGCGCTTTCTGTCGAGCTTCGATCGGCCGAACATCTTCTATCGCATTCAGCCCAAGGATCAGCCGCGCAAGCAACTGCTCGGTTTTCTCGCAGCGCGCAAGGGCGATGCCGGCATCGTCTATTGCCTGTCGCGCAAGAAGGTCGAGGAGGTTGCCGACTTTCTCAGCAGTCAGGGCTTCCCGGCCTTGCCTTATCACGCCGGCCTGCCCAACGAATTGCGTGCCTTCAATCAGAAGCGCTTCCTCAATGAGGAAGGCCTGATCATGGTGGCCACCATCGCTTTCGGTATGGGCATCGACAAGCCTAACGTGCGCTTCGTCTGTCACCTCGATCTGCCCAAATCGCTGGAAGCCTACTACCAGGAGACCGGTCGCGCCGGCCGCGACGGTCTGCCGGCCGATGCCTGGATGGCTTACGGCCTGCAGGACGTGATCTTCCTCAAGCAGATGCTCAACAATTCCGAAGGCGACGAGCGCCACAAGCGCATCGAGCAGCACAAGCTCGATGCCATGCTCGCACTGTGCGAGGAAACACGCTGCCGCCGTCAGGCGCTGCTGGCCTACTTCGATGAAGAATTGCCCAACCCCTGCGGGCATTGCGATAACTGTATCGATGGCGTCGAGACCTGGGATGCCACCGAGCCGGCGCGTCAGGCGTTGTCGGCGGTGTACCGCAGTGGCCAGCGCTACGGCGTCGGCCATCTGGTGGACATTCTGCTGGGCCGCGACAACGAGAAGATTCGCGCCGCCGGTCATCAGCACCTGGCAGTGTTCGGCGTCGGCAAGGGTTTTTCCGAAGTCGAGTGGCGAACCCTGTTCCGCCAGTTGGTCGCACGCGGCCTGGCCGATGTCGATCTGGACGGTTTCGGCGGTTTGCGCCTGACTGAGTCCTGCCGGCCGCTGCTGCGTGGTGAGGTCAGCCTGCAACTGCGTCGTGAGCCCAAGCCGGCGCAGGCGGCCAAGGCCTCCAGTAGCGCCGCCAGCCAACTGGTGCGCGGCCATGAGCGGGACATGTGGGAGGCGCTACGCAGTCTGCGTCGTAAATTGGCCGAAGAGCACAGCGTACCGCCGTACGTGATCTTCCCTGATGCCACGTTGCTGGAAATGTTGCGCAGCCAGCCCAGCTCGCTGAGTGAAATGGCCGAGGTCAGCGGCGTCGGTGCGCGCAAGCTGGAACGCTACGGCCAGGCCTTCCTGGAAGTACTCAACGGCATCGGCGCGGATGACACGCCACCGCCGGTGACCGATCTGCGTCATGAGCTGGTCAGCCAGGCTCGCGCCGGTATGACCCCGACGCAAATCGCCGGCCAATTGGGTTGCAGCGAGAAGAACGTTTACAGCCTGCTGGCCGAGGCAATTGCCCAGCAGCAACTGACTTTGGAGCAGGCGCTGGATCTTCCTGAGGAGCTGTTGGGCGAGATTCAGGAGACCTTCCTCGATGGCGAGGGCGAGTTACCGGCGGTCAGCGAGATTGCCCCGCTGTTCGCCGGGCGGGTCGACGAAGCGGTGCTCTACTGCGTGCGTGCGGCGCTGCAGGCCGAGTTCGAGATCTAAGCGTCCTCGGTGAAACTTGGCAGCCTGATTCTGGCGGCATTTCGATCGCAGGGCTAAGGTGTGGGCAGGCCGCCAGATAACGAGGTGAGGGTGCCTGACTATCACGCCTGGTACGACGAGGTTCGTCCGAGCCCTTATGCCGAGCAGTTGAGCCTGGGGTTTCGGCGGTTGCGTTTTTCCCGCGCTCTCGAGCGTGAATATCGTGCGTATATGCTTGAGGACGGCTTCGAACTCAAACGTATCGCGCTGTGCGTCGCCACGGTCATCTGGCTGGCCCTGACGGTGCTGGACATGTTGGTGGTGCCTGCATCGCACCTGGGCTGGGTGATCGCAGTGCGCCTGGTGGCGCTGGTCATCCTGCTGGTTTGCGCGACCCTGATCCTGCGGCGGCGCCACAGCCATCTTCTGTTGCCGCTGAGTATGATCTGCATCCTCGTGCTCGGTGTGGGGGCAACGGTGATTGTCGGTATCGCTCATCGCGCCGACCCTGGCTACCCCTATGAAGGTCTGCTGCTGGTGAGCATGGCGGCGTACTTTCTGGTCGGCCTGCGTTTGAGCGAGGCCCTTGCCTGTTCTCTGGTGGTGTTGCTCGCCTATGTGCTGGCGGAATTGGCCGCAGGGCTGCCGGCTCCACGATTGATCAACAACCTGTTGTTCCTGGGGTTCGGCAATCTTATCGGCGCCGTCGGTTGCTACCTCCTGGAATACAAATCACGCGAGCATTTTCTGATCAGCCGCCTGATGCATCTGCTTGCCCACCACGACAGTCTTACTGGGCTGCACAACCGTCGCAGTTTCAACCGACAGTTCGAGCGCCTTTGGCGCCAGGCGCAGCGTGAGGGCATATCGCTGGCACTGCTACTCTGCGACATCGACCATTTCAAGACATACAACGATTGCTACGGCCATCAGGCTGGCGACGCGGCTTTGCAGCGTGTCGGAGCACTGATCGAGCAGGCTGCGCGGCGGCCACTGGATATGGGCGTACGGCTTGGCGGTGAGGAGTTCGCGCTGTTGTTGTTCGACATCAGCGCCGATGAAGCCAGGCTACGTGCCGAGGCTTTGCGCCATTCGCTGGAGGAAGCGGGCATTGCTCACCGCGGCTCCGGGAGCGCCGATGTACTGACCATGTCCATCGGCATCGCTTGCCTGAGCCCCGATAGCCAACCTGAATTGAGCCAGCTGTACGAACAGGCTGACCGAGCGCTATACGAGGCAAAGGCTTTCGGGCGTAACAGGGTTGCGCTCTGAATTGGAGTGGTGGGCAAGGTGTCGGTCGCATTCTGCAATGCACGTGGCGCAATCTGCGCTTGCCCTGTGCATCGGGTTATGGCTAGCTGGCTAATAATTAGTTTTTGACCTTTGTATGAGTCCGCTTGCCCATGTCTTATCCCGATCAACATCGCTTTGCCATGCAGGTTGCCCAGCTTTCCCGTGCCTGGCGTTCCGAACTCGACAGGCGCCTGGTGGGCCTTGGCTTGTCCCAGGCTCGCTGGCTGGTGCTGCTGCACCTGGCGCGTTTCAGCGAAATGCCGACCCAGCGTGAATTGGCGCAGAGCGTCGGCGTAGAAGGGCCGACTCTGGCGCGTCTACTCGACAGCCTCGAAAGCCAGGGGCTGGTGATTCGTGTGGCGGTACCCGAAGACCGCCGTGCCAAGAAGATTGCGTTGCAACCGAATGCGCAGCCTCTGATCGAGAAGATCGAGGCGATTTCTACCCAACTGCGCCATGAAGTCTTCGCCGGTATCGACGAGGATGATCTTCGCCGCTGTCAGCAGGTGCATGCTCGAGTGCTCGGCAACCTGATGAAGTGACTACCTGGACCGTCAAAAAACCGATCATTTTTTGATCGGATATTTTTTGTGCCTAGTTTTTGACTGATTCAGCTTGATGGCACTGTGCTTTCGTCGGCAAACTGGCGTCCAAGCCGCTACTTTGTGAATTAGTAGCCATAATGCAATTCGAGGCGGTCTCGACAAGGACCTTGTCGCTCGTTCTCGGAATTATCAAGGGCGCCAGCCTCCCGGCCAAGGGAAGCTCAGACAGGAAGTCGAGGAGGTGGCGTTCGAGCCGGATAAACCTGGAGGTCACATGGCTCGGGTGCGTCAGTTAATGTTGGGTTTGGCGTCGGGGTCCGCTCTCTATTCGGGAATGGCGCCAGCGCTCGGTTTGGGTGAAATCACGCTGCATTCGGCGCTGAATCAGCCTTTCGAGGCGGAAATCGAGCTGCTCGAATTGGGCGACCTGGGCGCGCAGGATCTGCGTGTCGGTCTGGCCTCAGCCGAGGTGTTCAGCCGTTCAGGTGTCGAGCGCTTCTACTTTCTCAATGACCTGCGTTTTACGCCGCTTCTGCAGGGTTCACGTAGCGTAATCCGCGTAGTATCCAACCGCCCGGTGCGCGAGCCATACCTGAACTTTATCGTCGAAGTGGCGCGTCCCAACGGCCAGCTACTGCGTGAATACACGGTTCTGCTCGATCCACCTGGCTCTTCGGCTTATTCCGCTGTAGCCGCGCCAAGCGCTGCTGCCGTATCGCAGCCCTCTAGCCGCACCGCAGCACCAGCCCCGTCAGTCAGAGCGGTTACGCCGCCGCGTGCATCTGCTGGACACCGTCATCAGGTCAGCCGTGGCGACAGCCTTTGGTCTATCGCCGCGCGTCTGCGTGAGCAGGGCAGCACGTTGTCTCAACAGGCGTTGATGGAAGGCATTCTTGCTCTCAACCCGAATGCCTTTGCTGGCGGCGATCCAAGTCGTCTACAGGCTGGCGCCGACCTGCTGCTGCCGGATGCCGCCCGTGCGGAGGCTGTCCAGCCGACCGCTGCTCCGGTCGCTGCCGAGGCCGCACCTGCGCTCGCTGAAAACACTGCCGAAGGGCCTGTAAGCGCACCTCTGGCTGCCCTCGAATCCGCACCGCAACAAACCGAAAGCCTGGAGCTGTTGGCCGAGAAACAGCGTCAGGTCGATCTGGAGCTGGCCAACCAGGCTGCGGAAAACCTGCAACTGCAACAAGGGCTGGCGCAACTGCAAGTGCAGCTGCAGCAGTTGCAGGAGCAATTGGCGCAGAAGGATGCTCAGTTGGCTGAGCTGGCAGCGCGTACGCCGGCCGAGCCGGTCACCCAGCCCATAGCCGCCGCGCCGATCAGTATCGAGCAGGTGCCCGCAGAACGTGGCTGGTGGTCGACATTGTTGGCTGGTGGCATTGGGCTTCTGCTGTTGCTCGGCGCGCTGTTCTGGGCTGTGCGGCGCCGTGGCGAGAAAACCAAACCTGTGGTGCAGGTCCAGCCAAAGGCGCAGCCTCGTCCGCAACTCGCGGCGGTTGCCGTTCCCGTTGATGCTGCTCCGGTGGCCAAGGCTGTACCGACGCCAGCCCCGGCACGTGCTCAAGGGCCGGTCGACCCGCTCGAGGCGGCCAATGTCTACATTGCCTACGGTCGTGTCAGCGAGGCGCGTGGTGAGCTGAGCAAGGCACTGGCTCAGGACCCGCAGCGCAACGATCTGCGTTTCCGTCTACTGGAGGTGCTGGCGCTGTTGGGCGATGGGGCGGGTTTTGCGCGTGAGGAGGCCGTGCTGCGTGCCGAAGAGTTCGACACCGCACGCATCGATGCGCTGAAGGCGCGTCATCCTGATCTGCTGGCGACTCAGCAGGCACCGACCGAGCCTGTGGCTGCGCTGCAGCCAGCGGCAGTGCCTGCGACTGAACCTGATTTCCAGCTCAACCTCGACGACCTGTCGCTGGATGCCGACTGGGATCTGGTCAGCCCTTTCCCTGCTGCCGCCAAGGCCAAACCCAAGGCTGCTGCAGAACCGGAGTTCGATCCGTCGTTCGCCAGCAATCTGCAGGAGCTCCCGGAGGTGTTCGAGCTGCATCATGAAGACGAGCAGTTGAGCGCCTTGGGTGAGATGGAAATGGTGCTGAGTGATGACGCGCCGGGGCTGGATGACAACTTCCTCGACGTTTTTGCCGGCGATGCTGATGCCACTGCCGCGCTGCAGGGCGACATCGACCACCTGGCAGGCAACCCGGAGCATATGGCCCAGCTTAACCAGGCGCTGGCCTATATCAAACAGGGCGATATCGCCACCGCCTGCGACATCCTCAACGAGGTGATCGACCACGGCGATGACGAGCAGAGGAAGGCCGCGCGCCAGTTGCTGGCGGAAATCGCCTGAGCGCCTCTGCTGCTGCACCTGACGAGGCCGCGCATATGCGCGGCCTCGTCGTTTCAGAAACTCTTGCCCAGATTGAGATACAGCGCCTTCTCCCGCTCGTCGTTGAAGCCATAGCTGAAGTTCAGCGGGCCCAGCGGGGTGTCCAGGCCGAGGAAGATGCTGGCTGCGTTGATATAGCCGCTGTCGAAGGCGTTGTCGTTGTTCCAGGCGCGGCCGCGCTCCAGCGACAGGCCCAGGTACAGCGGGAAGTTCAGCGGCAGCATCGAGGTTTGCGTCATGCGCCGGTAGTAGATCATCCGTGCCAAGGCCATGTTCTGGCCGCTCAGCGAGTCCTGGCGAAAGCCTGACAATTCCTGGGCACCGCCGAGAATGAAGCCCGAGGTAACCACCTCCGCCTGATCCAGCGTGCGCCCGTAGCGACCGCCGAACAGCCAGGTATTGGGGCCGTGGCTATAGGCCTTGTCCAGTTTCAGCTGCCATTGGCGATATTCTTCGTCCGAGCCCAGGCCGCGATCATATTTGCGCAGCATCAGACCGATGTCCTCGCCTGTGCGCGGGAAGTCGAGATTGTCCAGGGTGTCGAAGGAGTACAGCAGCTCGTAATACCCTTCACTGAAGCTGAAGCTGGGCAGATCGCGTTCGCCGACGCGCACATCCGCCTCGCCCCAGGCCTGGGCGATACCGAAGCGAATCTCGCCGTTGTTGGCGATCTGCCGACCGAGGTTGAGACCGTAGCCGTAGCGCTCCAGGCGATATTCGGCGATCGGGTCGTTGTCCAGAATCGCTTCGACGTTCTGCGCCTCGCCGAACAGGTAGGGCGCGACGAAGTAACGTGAGCCGGCGTCCAGCGGCTGATAGAACTCGCTGTAGAGCTCCTGGCGGTCACCTAACTGCAAGCGAGTCAGCCATTCGGCACCGAGCTCGTTGATGCCATTGATGCGGTAACTGGCGCCGATATTGAAGGCGCTGTCGCCGCGCATGTCGTCGGACAGGTTCAGCCCCAGGCGCAGATAGTCGGTGCCGGTGCGCTTGCCGCGGGCATCGATCACCAGGGCGCTACCGCGCTCGTCCAGTGGCTCTACGCGGTATTGCACGCGCTCAAAGTAGTCCAGACCGTAAAGGGTGCCCATGTCTTTTTGCAGGCGATCCATGTCCAGTGGCTCGCCGAGCGGTTGGCGAATGTGCCGGCGAATCACCGCGTCGCCGACTTTCGAGTCGTTCTCCACATGGATCTCGCGAATCACCGGTGTGCGCTGTTCGCGCGAGCGCGCCATGGCCAGTGCCGGGTTGCCGGCACTGCCGGTGCGCAAGCGAGCCAAACGCTCTGCCTGAATCTGTGTGGCGCGATAGCCGGCCTCAATCATCTGCTCGCCACGATTGAAGTCGGCGACGCCAAAGCCAGCCAGAGGTGGCAGGATCAGTACGTCGTCCGCTTCCAGCGTTTCGAGTTGCGCCTCGGAGTTCTTGCGCATCATCAGGTTGATCGACTGGTTCATCACGTCGACGACGGTGAGCAGCTCCTTGGCCGGTTTCAGTGGCATACCCAGGTCGACGACGATGACGTGATCGACGCCCATCTGTCGCGCCACGTCGATGGGCACGTTGTTGACCATGCCGCCGTCGACCAGCAGGCGACCGTCTACTTCCACCGGGGCGAACACCGCCGGGATCGACATGCTGGCGCGCATCACCTGCGGCAGGTGGCCGTTGCCCATAATCACCTGTTCGCCCGTGACCACATCGGTGGCCACGGCGCGATAAGGGATCGGCAGATGATCGAAGTCGCGAGTGGCACTGCGGTGTACCAGCAGACTTTCCAGTAGCAGCGCCAGGTTCTGGCCCTGGATCACGCCCAGCGGCAGGCCAAGGCTGCCGTCGTCGCGAAAGCTGAGCTTCTGCTTGATCAGGAAATCGCGGTCGTCCTGCTTGCGCCGGAAAGGTACGTCCTCACGTGGCGGTGAGTCGGACAGTGCCTGTTGCCAGTCCAGTTCCAGCGCCAGGCGTTCAAGTTCCGCCACCGAATAGCCGGCCGCGTACAGCCCGCCAACGATGGCTCCCATGCTGGTGCCAGCGATGGCGTCGATGCGAATACCTTGTTCCTCCAGCGCCTTGAGCACGCCAATGTGCGCCAGGCCACGGGCGGCGCCGCCGGACAACACCAGGCCGACGCGGTCGGCGGCGATGACGGGCAGGCTGGAGAGAGCGAACAGGCAGAGCAACGAAAAGAGCAGGCGGCGCATGGCGGATTCCGGCAGGAGCAAAGACAAAGGCCGTTATTATAGGCATCAAGCCCCACAGTAGAGCCGCTGCCATGCCGGATCAGAAGCCCGAAATCGTCATCACCTATTGCACTCAGTGTCAGTGGCTGCTGCGCGCCGCCTGGCTGGCTCAGGAGCTGCTGAGCACCTTTGCCGACGAGTTGGGCCGGGTCAGTCTGGAGCCAGGCACCGGTGGCGTTTTTCGCATCCTCTGTGATGGCCAGCAGATATGGGAGCGCAAGGCCGATGGTGGCTTCCCAGAGGCCAAGGTGCTCAAGCAGCGGGTGCGCGATCTGATCGATCCAGGTCGCGATCTGGGCCACAACGACCGCGCCTCATAAAGTAAGTATCAGAAGCTTTACCCCTTCTTTACAAAGGGTTTACCCCGATCCAGCCACTGCGAGCGAATAATTTGCCTCGGGCCGATATGGCCATTCTGTGAGAGGTGAAGTATGTCGCTGCAACGCTCCGTGATCCTGATATTGATGAGCCTGGTGCTTTCTGCCCAAGCGCTGGCAGGCCCGCCTGGTCCTGGCGGGCCAGCGCCAGGTGGCCCTGGTTGGGGTAAGTGGGGACCGGGCCCTGGCGGCCATCGCCATGGTTTGCCGGATGGCGCTCGTGAGCTGTGGATTGGCAGCGTGCTGTACTTCGTCGCAGCAGGCACCTACTACCTGTGGAACACCAACGCCCAGCGTTATGAGGTCGTCACACCGCCGCCAGTCATACAAGGCAACAGCGTCGCCAGCTATGAAGTGATCGCCTATCCAGCCAACGGGCAGAGTGTCGAGCAACAGGGGCGTGATCGTTATGAGTGCCATAGCTGGGCGGTGGGGCAGAGCGGTTTCGACCCTGCCACCACAACTCGTCCGGTGGGTGCCGACGCCACTGAGCGTTATCGCCGGGCATTAGGCGCCTGCCTGACGGGGCGTGGTTACAGCGTCAACTGATAAGCAGGGCGCATGTCTATTGGATGTTGCAGGAGCCGGTTCGCTGGCGATGATCACCGCATCGCCGGCAAGCCGGCTCCTACATTTGCCTGCGTTGCAGCAAGGCGTTCAGGCGTCAACGCGCCATCCGCGCTGATACCAATATTGCGCTGACGATCAGCAGGCCGCCGGCCAGCATGCGCAGAGTCGGCTGCTCGCTGAACAGCCACCAGGCGAACAGAATCCCGTAGACCGGCTCCAGAGCGAAGATGACCGCCGTGGTGCGCGCCTTGAGCACGCGTAGGCTGGCGACGAACAGGCTGTGCGCCAGGCCCGTGCAAAAGATGCCGAGCATCGCCAGCCACAGCCAGTCCACCGGGCGCACGCTGGGCAGCAGTGGCCAGGCTAGCGGCAGGAAGCAGATCAGCACCGTGATGTTCTGGTACAGAGCAGCCTTTACCGGATCTAGGCCACGGGTGCTGGCGCGGTTGAGCAGTGACAGTAGGGCGAACAAGAAGCCCGATAGCACGGCCCACAGCAGGCCGACGGTGGCGTCGCTGTCGAGACTGAATTCGGGCGTGACCAGAATTAGGCCCAGGCATACCACGCCGACCATGGCGAACTCGCCGGGGCGGGTGCGCTCGCGAAACAGCAGGCCCTCCAGCAGGACGGTGAAGGCCGGGAAGCTGGCGAAGCCCAGGGTGGCGATGGCCACGCCGGAGACTTTCACCGCTTCGAAGAAGGTGACCCAATGCGTGCCCAGCAGCAAGCCGCCGAGTGCCAGCAGGGCCATCTGCCTCAGGCTAGGACGCACCGCATTGCGGCTGCGCCAGAGCGTGGCAGCCAGGCCCAGAGCGAGCACGGCAAAGAGTGCGCGGCCGCCTGCAATCATGTTCGGCGTGGTCGCCGCGAGTTTGCCGAAAATGCCCGACAGGCCGAACAGCAGGGCACCTAGGTGAATCGCCAGCAGGGCGTTACGCTGCGTCATGCCAGGCGCGCACCGTTGGGCAGTGGCTGGTCGAAACCTGCCAAGACGACGCGGTTCTCGCTGTCATAGACACCGGTGACCAGCACTTCCGAGCGCACCCCGGCGATTCGTTTAGGGGCGAAGTTGCAGACGCACAGCACCTGACGACCTATCAGCGCGTCGCAATCGTAATGCGCGGTGATTTGGGCGCTGGAGGTCTTGATGCCCAGTTCGCCGAGATCGACTTCCAGCACGTAGGCTGGCTTCAGCGCTTTTTCATTGGGACGAGCGTTGCGAATGGTGCCGACGCGCAGCTCCACCTTCTCGAAATCCTGCCATTCGATGGTTTGCATAAGGTACTCCTTCGATGATGCGGCGCAGTCTAGGGCTGCGTGCGATAGCTGTCTGTCGCGGGAGTGGTGAGTTTTGTCGCCAGGCTATCGAGGAAAGTTGCGGGCATCGTTAACGGCCGGATGCCCGGCGCACCCTACGGTTCGTGTGCTTGTTAACGCGTGCGGCGCAATTGCCGTGGCGTTATGCCCAGGTGGCGGGAGAGGGCGGCGGTGAAGGCGCTCTGCGAGTTGTAGCCGACCCGTGCGGCGATTTCGCCAACCGCCAGGTCGCTGCCACGCAACAGCTGTTCGGCGAGTTGCAGGCGCCGTTGGCGAATATGTTCCATCGGCGTGCGCCCGGTCTCGGCGAGGAAACGCGCATGGAAGCGCGCTACCGACAGACCGGCCAGGCGTGCCAGATCTGCCACCTGCAGCGGATGCGCTGCGTGCTGTTCGATATAGCGATCCAGGGCTGTCAGCGGCAAGCCGGTCGTCTCGGCATGCTGGCGGCTGCAGGCCAGGCTGCCGAGCAGCAAGGCCGCACCCTGTCCAGCGATGATTGGATCATTGATCGGGCTGCTGGCCAACCAGTTGAGTAGCTGCCCCTGCGAGGGATCAAGTTGCAGTGCGTTGGGTTTGTCCAACAGACGCTGGATGTCGCTCGCATGGTGGCCAAGCTGGCGCTCCAGCCAGTCATTGGCCGGCAGGTCCAGCACCAGGCATTGGCTGCCACGCGGGCTGCCGCAGGTGTGGCGCGCTTCGGCTGGTACCACGGCCAGGTGATGGCGCAGTACCTGACTGCCCTGGCCGTCCACTTCGAATTGCAGCTCGCCCGCCAAGCCGAACACCAGTTGCGCGTGATCGTGGCTATGGCTGAGCACTTCGTGGCTGTAGTGACGCAGGGACATGGTCGGGAGCATGGTGGTTTCCTCGGCAACCGCCGCAGTGTAACGCCTGGGGCGCGGCAATGCCGTGTCATGGAACTGTCTTTTTCCCGTCACAAGCCTTACACCGCGACACCTCAAGCTCGACTAAACCCAGCCGGAGGTCGCCCATGACCAGCGCCCAGCTCGCCAAGCCCAGCCGCAAGCAACGTGTCCGTACCCTGTGGATTTCCGACGTGCATCTCGGTACGCGTGATTGCCAGGCCGAGCATCTGGCAGCGTTTCTCAAGCGTTACCACGCCGACCGTATCTACCTGGTAGGCGACATCATCGATGGTTGGAAGCTGCGTGGCGGCATCTATTGGCCGCAGGCGCACACCAATGTGATCCGCCGCCTGCTGACCATGAGCAAGCGCGGCACCGAGGTGATCTACGTCACCGGCAACCACGACGAATTCCTGCGTCGCTACTCCAGCCTGCTGCTGGGCAATATCCAACTGGTCGACGAGGCCGTGCACGTCACGGCCGATGGTCGGCAACTGCTGGTCATCCATGGCGACCAGTTCGACGTGATCACCCGCTATCACCGCTGGCTGGCCTTTCTCGGCGACTCGGCCTACGAGTTCACCCTGACCCTCAATCGCTGGCTCAATCACTGGCGCAGCCGCTGGGGCTACGGTTACTGGTCGCTGTCGGCCTACCTCAAGCACAAGGTCAAGACGGCGGTGAACTTCATTAGCGACTTCGAGGAAGCCATCGCCCACGAATGCGTCAAGCGCGGGCTGCAGGGCGTGGTTTGTGGTCACATCCACCATGCCGAGATTCGCCAGGTGAGTGGCGTGGAATACATGAACTGCGGTGACTGGGTGGAGTCCTGTACGGCGCTGATCGAGCACTGGGATGGGCAGATCGAGCTTTATCGTCTGGCCGAGGCGCAGCTGGCCAGCGAGGAGCCGGCTGTCGCCCTCGAGACCGGCGCATGAGGATACTGATCGTCTCCGACGCCTGGGCGCCTCAGGTCAATGGCGTGGTCACCAGTCTGGCTGCGCTGGTCGGCGAACTGCGTGGGCTGGGGCATCAGGTCAAGCTGCTGTCGCCCGCCGATTTCCGCGCCGTGCCGTGCCCCACTTATCCGGAAATTCCGCTGGTGTGGGATCTGTGGCGCGTGGGGGCGGCGATTCGCGACTTTCGCCCGGACTGCGTGCATCTCGCGACCGAGGGACCGCTGGGGTGGGCAGCACGGCGTTGGCTGGGCAAGCGCGGGCTGGCGTTTTCCACGGCGATCCACACGCGCTTCCCGGAGTACGTCAGCACACGCTGGCCGTGGATTGCGCCGCGTTGGGGGTATGCCTTCCTGCGCGTTTTTCATCGCCCCAGCCAAGCCGTGCTGGTGACCACCGAGCGCTTGCGTGAAGAGTTCGCCGGCTGGGCTCTGCAGCGGCTGCAACTGTGGCGCAAAGGTGTGGACACCCGGCTGTTTCGGCCGGACGAGACGCGCCCCCGACCTGTGCGACCGGTGTTTCTCTACGTCGGACGCATCGCACCGGAAAAGAACCTACAGGCTTTTCTCGATCTGGACCTGCCCGGCGAGAAACGCGTGGTCGGTGACGGACCGCAGCGTGAGGTGTTGCAGCAGCAGTATCCGTCGGTGCGTTTTCTCGGCTATCGCCATGGCCAGGCGCTGGCCGAGATCTATCAGCAGGCCTCGGTGCTCGTGTTCCCCTCGCGTACCGATACCTATGGCCTGGTGATGCTGGAAGCGCTGGCTTGCGGTACGCCGGTGGCTGCGTTTCCCGTGGCCGGGCCACTGGATGTGCTGCAGCAGGGGCTCAGTGGGGTGATGGACGAGGATCTGCGCGTCGCCTGCCTGGCTGCGCTGGAGCTGGATCGGGTGCGTTGCGCAGAACTGGCGGCAGCGCAGTCCTGGCGCGCATCGGCGCTAGAGTTTCTGGCGTTGCAGCCGTTGATCGATGGGAAGCCGGCGCTGGCTGAGGCACTGGAGGCGTAGGACGTATTGCCGGTAAGGCGTACCGGGACGCCGGCCGCTCGGAAGCAGTACGCCGTCGTATGTGTGGAGCACCGGAAAACGGCGGACTGTTCGCTTCGCTCCTGAGTCCGCCCTACGAGCGGCCGGCGTTCCGGTCCGACAACTCGGTGTCCTTACAGAATGACCTTGTCGCGCAGCTTTTCGGCGGCCTGGTTGAGTGCCTGGATCACCCGTTCCTTGTCGAAGTTCTGAATACCGTTGGTGTCCAGGTACATGGAGAAGCCCGGCAGTTCGTGCTCGACGTAGCTGGAGGTGGCGCCCAGGTCGCGGCGGAAGTCCACCACCTGGTAGATCTGTACCGGGCGGGTGAAGCCCTTGACCGTGATCTGGCCCTTGTCGCGGCACATGATCACGTCTTTGACCAGCGAATAGGTCTCGTGGGAGATCAGGATCTCGCCGGATTCTGCGGCGCTCTCCAGTCGGCTGGCGAGGTTCACGTCGCGGCCGATGATGGTGTAATCCATGCGCGTATCGGCGCCGAAGTTGCCCACCGTGCAGTAGCCGGTATTGAGGCCCATGCGAATTTCCAGAGGTTTGGTGATGCCCTGGGCGCGCCACTGTTGGCGCAGCACCTTCATGTGCTTGCGCATGGCGATGGCCATGGAAACCGCTGCGACCGCATCCTTCTTGGCGCCATTGCTGCTGGGGTCGCCGAAGAACACCATGACGCAGTCACCGATGAACTTGTCGATGGTGCCGCCGTATTTCAGGGTGATCTTCGACATTTCATTGAGGTAAGTGTTGAGCAGGTCGGTCAGCGCCTCGGCTTCCAGCTCTTCCGACAGTTCGGTGAAGCCCTTGATGTCGGAGAAAAACACCGTGAGCTTCTTGCGCTGGGTTTCCAGGCGCACGCTTTTCTTGCCGGTGAAGATCGACTCCCACACCTGCGGTGACAGGTATTTCGCCAGGTTGCGCGCTAGGCGTGCGGCCTTTTCCTGCTCACGCTTGATCTCGCTGCGCACCTGGGCCAGGCGCAGGCCTTGCTGGTTGACGAAATAAGCGGTGATGCAGATGTACAGGGTGGCGAAGAGGATGCTGACCAGCGCCACCAGCGTTGGAGTGTCGGTATTGGGATGAACGCCCACCAGCGCGGCGCACAGTGCCATGCCGCTGCTGGCCACCAGCAGCGACAGGCTAAGATAACGCAGCCCACCGATGACCAGTGCGCTGAAACACAGGATCAGTAGGAACATCAGGCTGGGTACGACGGAGAAGCTCAGCAGCACGCAGGACGCGCCTGCGTGCAGGGCGTCGACGAATAGCAGGGCCAGGTCGGTCTGCTGCGGATAGTCGCGCTTGAAACGGCGGCTGAGATTGTGCGCCAGATGGGGATAGAGCAGGGCGTAGGGCACCATCCACAGGATGTCGTAACCGAAGTGCCCCACGTAGGTGCCGGCGGCAATACTGGCAGCCGTGGCGATATAGGCCAGCACGCGCGAATAGTATTCACGCAACGGCGGCGTCGGCAGCCCGTTGGCACGGCTAGGGGTTGCTGGCTTCATCTGCTGGAACTGTCCCTGCTGGATTTCTGGCGCCTCTACTGGACGCCTGGCTGGTCGGCAAGACCTGAGCCAGAGGCTCGCTGGGCGGCGATCATAACCAAGGGGGCGGCGGCCAGCCAAGCACGACCGTCGAACGGTGGCGCAGCAGAGGCCAGCGGTCAGGTGCTGGTGCTGTCCATGGCGGCCAGGTAGATGGAATTCTTCGGTCGGGCGAACACGCGCTGCAGCATGGGTTCGAAGAAACTTAGCGGCAAGCTTTCGTAGTCCGGGTCGAAGGCAGCCGCGTCGTACTTGGCACAGAAATCGATGGTCGCCTGGTATTGCGGGTGGTCCTTGAATTGCTCGCGCAGGTGGCGATCCATGCCCAGGTGGTGGAAGAAGTAATAGCCCTGGAAGATGCCGTGTTTCTCCACCATCCAGTGGTTCTCGGCACTGACGAAAGGTTTGAGGATAGCCGCGGCAATGTCTGGGTGGTTGTAGCTGCCGAGCGTATCGCCAATATCGTGCAGCAGCGCGCAGATCACGTACTCCTCGTCACGGCCGTCGCGGTGGGCGCGGCTGGCGGTCTGCAGCGAGTGGGTCAGGCGGTCGACCGGAAAACCACCGAAATCGCCGTCGAGCAGGCGCAGGTGGGCGAGGATGCGGGCGGGCAGTTCGGTGGCGTAGGCGGCGAAGTCCTGGGCGATGATGGCCCAATCCTCTGCCTGGCCGTCTTGCATATGGGTGAAGCGGGCTCGGCTATTCATGGCATTTCTCGTTCTTGTTGTTCTGGGGCATGACGGTCAACCTTGCTGCGGCACGTGGGGCTGCGGGCTAGAAGCGGATACGGCCGGTAAAGGCATCCTTGAGCATCACCCAGTCGCCCATCAGGCTATACAGCGGGTAATCGAAGGTCGCCGGGCGGTTCTTCTCGAAGATGAAGTGACCGATCCAGGCGAAGCCGTAACCGGCCAGAGGCATGGCCAGCAGCCACAGCCATTGTTGGGTAAGCAGGGCATAGGCGAGGATCGTCAGCACCAGCAGGCTGCCGACGTAATGCAGGCGGCGGCACACGGGGTTGCTGTGCTCCTGCAGGTAGTAGGGATAGAACTCGGCGAAGCTCTGGTAGCGCTCGGTAGTCTGGGCGGTCATGGCGCACCTCCTGTTATTGTCTCTGTCGAGTGTAGGGTGGCTGTCTCCATCGGCCACTGACTTAAAGTGCCAGTCTAGTATCCTTGCGCCGCCAACCATGGCCTTGCTGATTGATCATAAGAACAAGACGATGAGTGAAAGAACCACCTCCTCCAACTGGGCATTGGCCATCGTGCAGGCGCTGGAGCTGGGCGGCGTCGACTGCGTCAGCCTGTTCGCCGAGCTGGGCATGGAGTACGCCGCGCTGAACGATCCGGATGCACGTTTTCCGCAGGACGGCATGACCCGCCTGTGGCAGCGCGCCGTGGCGCTGTCGGGCAACCCGGCGATCGGCCTGAACATGGCGCAGGTGGTACGTCCGGCGTCCTTCCATGTGGTGGGGTATGCGCTGATGTCCAGCCGCAATCTGCGCGATGGCTTCACCCGTCTGGTGCGCTATCAGCGCATCATCGGTGAAGGGGCGGACCTGAACTTCCTGCCGCAACCCGACGGCTACGCGCTGACCCTGGCCATTCATGGCGACCGTTTGCCGCCGGCGCGGCAGAGCGCGGAGGCTTCGATGGCCTACTGCCTGGCGTTCTGCCGCTGGATGACCGGCAAGTTGATCCGGCCGCGTGAAATTCGTCTGCAAGGCCCGGCACCCGCTGATCTGGCGCCTTATCAGCAGGTGTTCCAGGCGCCGCTCAAGTTCAACGCCGAGCACTATGGGCTGATCTTCGAACGTGCTGATCTGGAGGCGCCGTTGCCCAGTGCCAATGAGGCGCTGGCGCAACTGCATGATCGTTTTGCTGGCGAGTACCTGGCGCGTTTCTGCAGTAGCCGTGTCACCCATCAGGCGCGCCAGGTGCTGTGCCGCCTGTTGCCGCAGGGCGAGCCACGCCGTGAGGTGGTGGCGCAGGCGCTGCATCTGTCGCAGCGCACCTTGCAGCGACGCCTGCAGGAGGAGGGCACCAGCTATCAGCAACTGCTCGACGACACGCGCCGAGAGCTGGCCGAGCAGTATCTTGGCCAGGTCGACCTGACGCTGCTGGAGGTCGCCTATCTGCTGGGCTTTGCCGACCCGAGCAACTTCTTCAGGGCGTTTCGCCGCTGGTTCGGAGAAACGCCCGGTGAGTATCGCAGTCGCCGTGGACTGGCCGATTAAGGTCCATCAACCACTCAATGGCGCCAGAAGGCGGGGAACAACAGCACCAGCACCGTGAGGATTTCCAGGCGCCCGAGCAGCATGCCCAGGCTCAGTAGCCACTTGGCCGTATCGGGAATGGTGGCGTAGTTGCCGGCTGGGCCGACCATCTCACCCATGCCCGGGCCTACACCGGAAACCATAGCCGCCGCGCCGGTCAGGGCGGTGATCCAGTCCACGCCGCACATCGCTACTGCCAGGGCCAGCGTGGCGATGGTGATGGTGTAGAAGAAGGCGAAGGCCAGGATCGAGCGAACGATGTCTTCGTCCAGGCGGTGGCGGTTGTAATGCTGCTTGATCACCGCCCGGGGGTGAATGAGCTGCTTGAGGTTGGCCTTGAGCAGGATGTAGGCGACCTGGAAGCGGAATATCTTCAGGCCGCCGGCGGTGGAGCCGGAGCAGCCTCCGACGAAACCCAGGTAGAAAAACATCATGCTGGCGAACGGGCCCCACAGGTGGTAATCGCCCACGGCAAAGCCGGTGGTGGTCATGATCGAGGTGATGTTCACCGCCACCAGGCGTAGCGCATCGAGCCAGTACAGGTCGGTGGTGAGCCATTTCCAGCCAGCCAGCACGAACCAACTGCCCACCAGCAACAGCAGGAATCCACGTACCTGCGCGTCGCGAAACAGTGCGCGGTAGTTGCCACGCAGGGTGCTGACGTAGAGTACGAACGGCAGGCTGCCGAGCACCATCACCACGATGGCGACCCAGTGAACCGCAGGCTGCTGCCATTTACCCAGCGACGCGTCCGAGGTGGAGAAACCACCGGTGGCGATCGCCGACATGGCGTGGTTGATCGCATCGAACACGCCCATGCCTGCCAACCAGAAGGCCAGTACGGCGAAGGTGCTGAGGCCGACGTAGGCCAGCACCATGTACTTGGCGACCATGTGCGAGCGCGGCATGACCTTTTCCGAACGGTCCGAGGACTCGGTCTGGAACAGGCGCATGCCACCGATACGCAGGATCGGCAAGATCGCCACGGCCATGCCGATGAAGCCTATGCCGCCCAGCCAGTGCAGCAGCGAACGCCAGATCAGGGTACCTGGAGACATGTCGTCGAGGCCGCTGAATACGGTGGCGCCGGTGGCGGTAATGCCGGACATGCTCTCGAAGTACGCGTCGGTAATGCTTGCGCGTTCGGCGAACATGAATGGCAGCGCAGCGAAGATCGATACCATCACCCAGCTCGACACCGTCAGCATGTACATGTCGCGTGGGCGCAGTTGCGTCTGTTTGGGTCTGCCCTGGGCGATCATGGCGATGCCGACGAGTGCGGTGATCAGGCTCGACCAGAGGAAGGCATTGATCTTCTGGGGCTGCTCGAAAATCAACAGGGTGACCACCGGCACCAGCATGCTAAGTGCCAGGGTGATGAGGAAAATGCCGTTGATGAAGGCGAGGATGCGCAGGCTGGCGATGGGCATCGGTCAGTGTTTCCAGAAACTGCGGGTGACCAGCACCAGCACGGTCAGAATTTCCAGGCGGCCGAGCAGCATGCCGGCGCTGAGCAACCACTTGGCCGAGTCCGGCAGGCTGGCGAAGTTGCCTGCCGGGCCGATGATCGGACCCAGGCCCGGGCCGACGTTGCACACGGCGGTGGCGGCGCCGGTTAGTGCGGTGACCCAGTCCAGCCCGGTTAGTGTCAGGGCCAGGGCCAGCACGCCGATGGTGATGGTGAAGAAGAAGGAGAAGGTGATCATCGAGCGCACGATCTCTTCATCGAGATTGTGGTTGTTGTACTGCTGTTTGATCACCGCGCGGGGGTGCACCAGCTGCATCAGGTTGGCCTTGAGCAGCACGTAGGCGACCTGGAAGCGGAAGATCTTCAGGCCGCCTGCGGTGGAGCCCGAGCAGCCGCCGACGAAGGTCAGGTAGAAGAACAGCAGCACGGCGAAGCTGCCCCAGGTGGTGTAGTCGCCCAGGGCGAAGCCGGTGGTGGTGACCACCGAGGTGACGTTCACCGCCACGATGCGAAAGGCGTCGAGCCAGGCGTAGTCTGAGTTGATCCACAACCAGGTGCCGAAGACCAGCCAGGTCAGCAGCAGAAAACCGATGAAGCCGCGAACCTGATGGTCTTTGAACAGGGCGTTGCGATTGCCACGAATAAAGGCGACGTAAAGCATGAACGGCATGCCGCCGAGCAGCATCAGGACCACCGCTGTCCAATGCACGGCCGGTTCTGGCCAGTGCGCCAGGGACACGTCCGAGGTGGAGAATCCGCCGGTGGAGATCGCTGCCATGGAGTGGTTGATGGCGTCGAAAGGGCTCATGCCTGCCGCCCAGAAGGCCAGGAAACCCAGCAGGGTGAGGGCCAGATAGATCACCAACAGGTACTTCGCCGCCATGTGCGAGCGTGGCATTACCTTCTCGCCCCAGTCCGAGGATTCGGTCTGGAACAGGCGCATGCCACCGACGCGCAGCAGCGGCAGAATCGCCACGGCCATGCCGATGAAGCCGATCCCGCCGAGCCAATGCAGCATCGAGCGCCAGATCAGGATGCCGGGTGACATGCTGTCCAGGCCAACCAGTACGGTGGAGCCGGTGGTGGTGATGCCGGACATGGTTTCGAAGATGGCGTCGGTATAACTGATATGTGCAATCAGCATCAACGGCAGCGCGGCGAAGGCGCACACCACGGTCCAGCTACCGGTGGTTAGCAGGTACATGTCTCGCGGGCGCAGCTGAGCGTTTTGCGGTCGACCGGGAGCCACCAGAGCGAGGCCCGCGATCAGGGTGATCAGGCTGGACCAGAGGAAAGCGTTGAGATCTTCCGGGTGCTCGAAGATCAGCAGCGTCAGCATCGGAATGGCCATGCTGATCGCCAGGGTAATCAGGAATATGCCGATGATGAAACCGATGGTACGTAGCGTCGGCAAGGCCATTTAGGGGGCTCTGGCGGGTTGTAAAAGTGCGCCATTCTACCCGTGGACGGGCGGCTGTAAACCGCTGCACCAAGGGGCTTTACAAGCGCATCGCCAAGCATAGAATAGCCGCCAGTTGCCGACGTCCGTCGGTTTCCGAGTCCTCCCGAAATGTCCGAAGCTAATCCTTGCCTCACGTGCGGCGCCTGCTGCGCGTTTTTTCGTGTGTCCTTCTTCTGGGGCGAGTGCCAATCCGCGGGCGGTAGCGTGCCGGATGAGCAGGTTATCCAGATCAGCCCTCACTACGTCGCCATGCGTGGCACGGAGAGCAAACCGGCACGTTGCACGCAACTGTTGGGCGATGTCGGTTGTGGGGTGCGTTGCACCATGTATGAACAGCGTTCGAGTAGCTGCCGCGAGTTCGAAGCGTCATGGGCGAACGGTGAGCACAACCCTCGTTGCGACGATGCGCGCAAGGCTTACGGTCTGCCACCGCTCACCCCGCCGGTGCAGCCGGTGATATCGCCTGACCGCGTCGCCTGACGGCAGCTCAAAACGCAGGTAAAGCAGGGCATCGTCTGGACAGCCGAAGCGCGTATGTGGAGGGTGTCTCGGGGCGAAGCTTTGCCATTGCAGCGTTCTCTCGATTCGCGGCGGGGCGCCGCTCCTACAAGGCGATGCGGTGGCTGCGGCGTTTGCTTAGGAGCCCCGCCCCGGGGCGAAGCCTTTTGCTTTACGGTGTGTTTGCGATTCGCCGCGAGGCGCGGCTCCTACAAGACTCTTGCATACCGCTGAGCTTGCAGCTTGCAGCTTGCAGCTTGCAGCATTGAGAATGCGCCATCTTTGTTTTTGGAGGTGGCCGATGGAAGCTCTAGACGCTCTGCTCAACCGTGTTTCTGTTCCTCGTTTGGTCGAACCAGCCCCGGATGCCGCGCAGCGTGACCTGATGTTTCGTGCCGCCCTGCGCGCCCCGGATCATGGCCAACTGCGTCCCTGGCGTTTTCTGACGATCGAAGGGGCGGCGCGTGAACGCATGGGCGAACTGTTCGCCGAAGCCCTGCAGGTCGCCGATGCGCAGGCCGCGCCGGAGGCGCTGAACAAAGCGCGTGGCATGCCGCTGCGCGCGCCATTGCTGGTGGTGGTGATCGCTCGCGTGCAGGCTCATCCCAAGGTGCCGGCCTCCGAGCAGGTGATCGCGGCTGGCTGTGCTGCTCACGGCATGCTGCTGGCGGCTCATGCTCAGGGTATCGGCGCGGTGTGGCGCACCGGCGACATGGCCTACAACGCCCACGTGGGCAAAGGTCTGGGCCTGGCGGCGGACGAACAGATCATCGCCTATCTCTACCTCGGCACACCGGAGCGTGAGCTGCGCCGCGCCCCGGAAGTGGTCGTCGAGGATTTCGTCAGCGCCTGGCAGGGCTGATCGACACGCCCTTCAGTCTGCCTGCTGCCTGGCTGGCAGGCTGAGCGCGGCAACGAAGCCGCCTTCTGGATGGTTGGCCAGCAGCAGCTCGCCGCCATGGCGCTGCGCGGCCCGGCGTGCGATGGCCAGCCCGAGGCCGTGGCCGGTGCTGCTCTGACCGGGTGCACGAAAGAAAGGTTTGCCCAACTGCTGCAGGTGCTCGCTGGCCACGCCAGGGCCATGGTCGCGTACGCTCAGCGTGACGCTTGCACCCTGGCGCTGCATGCTGATGACGACAGGCTGATCCGGCGGGCTGAAGCGCAAGGCATTGCGTAGCAGGTTGTCCAGCGCGCGTTCCAGCATATCTGGCCAGCCTTCCAGGCGTGCCGCGGGGTCGAGATCGATCTGCAACTGTTGCTGTGGGGCGGTCAGGCGAGCGTCTTCCTGCAGTTTGCCGAGCAGGGCGGCCAGCTCGACGGGGTGGGCATCGCCCGGGTCTGCATCCAGGCGCGCCAAGGCAAGAATTTCGCTGATCAGCGCTTCCAGCCGGTCACACTCCTGACTCAGGCGTGGCCACAGCCTTTCTCGTTCTGCAGCATCGGCGCGCTCTGCCAGGGCCAGGGCGATGCGCAGTCGCGCTAGGGGCGAGCGCAATTCGTGGGAAACATCGCGCAGTAACTGGCGCTGGCTGCCGATCAAGCCCTGCAGTCGCTCGCCCATGCGGTTGAAGTCCTTGGCCAGCAGGCCCAACTCGTCCCGGCGGGTGGCCAGACGAGCCAGGCTGTTCTGCTGATAGGCGGTCTGACCGAGGTCATGCACGGCGCCGCGCAAGCGGTCCAGTGGGCGGGTGATCGACAGCGTCAGCATCAGGCTGAACAGCGTCAGCACCACCAGGGCAATAGCGATGGCGCTAAGCGGCCAGAACAGGCTGCCACGGTGCCAGGCTGCCAGTTCCGGGTGTGGAATTCGGTAGATGAACAGGTAGCTTTCGCCGCTTTCCGGGCTGGTGTATTCGGCGGTCAGACGCCGCCAGGGCAAGCGACGGTCGTCGCCATGACGCGCCTCGAAGGCTGCGGCACGGGACGGAAAAGTGCCTTTGACCAGTTGCTGGCCGTTCTCGCCAAGCACTTGCGTGTCTATGCGGTATTCGCGTTTGCGCTGTTCGAGAAAGTCCTGTGCGGCTGCTGGCCCCTGCTGTTCGTAGCGCTTGACCCATTTGCTGTCGAGGTCATCCAGGCCTGGGTGCAGGCTTAGAATCCAGGCGTCCTGATTGAGGGCGCGACCCAGCAGCAGCGACAGGCCGGCGACCAGTGCGATGCCCAACCAGAAGGTCGCCAGAATGCGCCAGAACAGTGAACGCACGGTAATTCCTCATGCAAAAGCCGCCGGGCTCTGGGAGCGCGGCGGCGGGTTTAGGGGCGTCGATCAGTTGCTCTTGCTGTCCTTCTCAGCCTTCCAGGCCTTGAATTCGGCCATCTCGGCGCGACGGGCTTCCATTTTTTTCTGGTGCTCGTCGAAGGCCTTCTGCTGCTCGGGGTTGAGCAGGTCACGCAGGGCCTTGTGCTGGTCGGCGCGAGCCTTGTCCAGTTCCTTCTTCATGGCCTGCTTTTCGGCTTCCGGCAGCTTGTCCAGGTAGCGCTTGGTGATGTCGCGATGGGTTTTCATCTGATCGCCCATCAGTTTGCGAAATTCCTGGCGCTGTTCCTTGCTCAGGTTCAGCTCCTTGAACATGCCGGGGCCGCGGTCGTGGTGGCGAGGGCCACCGTCTTGCATGGGCATGGCGAAAGCCAGGGTCGGCAGGGTGGCAGCGAGCAGCAGGGCGGTGAGGGTCTTGCGCATGGTGATTCTCCTTGTCTCGAAACCGGTAACGACCGGATGGGCTCAGTATGCGGCGGTCAAGGTCAAGGGCAGTCAGGTGTGGGTAAAGCTTGGGTAAAGGCGATGTTGCGGGTTATTTACGCTGCGCCAGGCAGTCACTGCGCGTAGTAATAACCGCGACTGCGCAAGGCAAGAATACGTGGGCGGCCATCCGGGTGCGGGCCGAGCTTCTTGCGCAGGTTGCTGACGTGCATGTCCAGGCTACGGTCATACAGCGTCAATTTGCGGCCCAGGGCGAGTTGCGCCAGGGCCTGTTTGTCCACTGGCTCGCCCGGCTGCTGCAGCAGGGCCTCCAGCAGGCGGCTTTCGGAAAGCGTCAGAGGAACGTCATGCTCGCCAATGCTGACCACCCCACGATTGGGGCTGAAGCGGAGGTCTCCCAGCTCCAACTGGCTGCTTGCCGGTGCGGGCACGGTGCGGCGCAGCACCGCGCGCAGGCGTGCGGTCAGCTCGCGAGGGTCACAAGGCTTGGCTAGGTAGTCATCGGCGCCTAGCTCCAGACCAAGGATTCGATCCAGTGGTTCGCCCCTGGCCGAGAGCATCAGCACTGGCAGTTCCGGATGCTCGCCACGCAATTGCTTGAGCAGCTCCAGGCCGCTGCCGTCCGGCAGCATGACATCCAGCACCACGGCCTCAGGCGCGTGCGTGACGAGGGCCTGGCGAGCGCCGCCGGCATCGTGGCAAGCCGTGACCTGAAAGCCTTCCTGGATCAGCCAGCGGGTCAGCAGCTCGCAGAGTTCCTGATCATCATCGATCAGCAGCAGTCGGTTCATGGGTTAGTTGATCCACTCACGACGGGTCTTGCGAGAGCCGCGCAACAGTGCGCCGAATACCATCGAGATCAGGCTCAGGGCAGCGCCAACGGCGAACCAGGTCTGTTCTTCGCTGAGCAGGCGAGGTTGAGCCTGAGCCTGGCTTTCCTTTAGTTGCATGCGCAGGCGCTGGTTTTCCTGGCGCAGGCGTTGCAGTTGCACGGCGCTGCTCGCTTCCTGCTCGTTGCGCAATTGCTCACTTTGCGCCAGGCGCTGCTCCAGCGCCTGGGTGTCGAGCGACGCTGCAGGGGTAGATGGCTCAGAGGGTTGTTCTTCTGCCTGTACCGAAGCACAAGTCAGTATCACGGTGACCAGCAGGGACAGCGGGATCGAGCGCATCGCGATTCCTTGTGTGCGAGAGCAGCGTTGGTAGAACTCTTTCAGGGCAGTACTTTCTTGAAGGGTTTGACCAGAACGTTGGCATACACTCCGGCGGTTCGATATGGGTCGGCGTCGGCCCATTTCTGCGCAGCTTCGAGGGAGTCGAACTCGGCAACCACCAGGCTGCCACTGAACCCTGCTGGGCCCGGATCGTTGCTGTCGACGGCCGGATGCGGGCCGGCCAGCAGCAGGCGGCCTTCCTGCTTCAACTGTTCCAAGCGAGCGAGATGAGCGGGACGGGTGGCCAGGCGATTTTCCAGGGAGTTTTCGACGTCGGTGGCGATGATGGCGTAGAGCATCTCAATCCTTATTTGGGGTCGAAGCGGGGAGGGATGAAGCATTTGCGCCACACGGCAAAAGCCTGCTTGCGGCGGATGTGGGGCATAATAACAAACATCAATCTCAACGAAAGCGCCGCCATGATTGTCGATTTGCACTGCCACAGCACCGCCTCCGATGGCGCCCTGGCTCCCGCCGTACTGGTGGCCCGAGCGCATGAACGGGGCGTGCGGCTACTGGCGTTGACCGATCATGACACCCTGGAAGGTCTCGATGAGGCGCGTCGTGCTGCCGAACCGTTGGGTATGAAGCTGGTCAACGGCATCGAGTTGTCCTGCACCTGGGGTGGGGCGACCATCCACGTATTGGGCTATGCCTTCGAGCGCGAGGCGCCAGCGCTGTGCGCTGCCATAGACGCCCTGCATCACGGGCGCTGGCAGCGTGCCGAGGAAATCGACCGACGCCTCTCGGCTAAAGGCATGCCGGGCGCACTTGAGGGCGCACGTGCTGTCCAACAGGAATTGGGCGACAGTGGCAACGCGCCGGCGCGTCCACATTTCGCTGAATTTCTTGTGCGCGCCGGCCATGTGCGCGATCGCGCCGAGGCGTTTCGCAAGTGGCTGGGCTCGGGTAAGTTGGGTGACGTCAAGCAACATTGGCCTATGCTGGAAGAAACCGTCGCCACTTTGCGTTCGGCCCGGGCCTGGATCAGCCTGGCGCATCCGTGGCAGTACGACTTTACTCGCAGTAAGCGTCGACGTTTGGTGGCCGATTTCGCGGCGGCTGGCGGTCATGCCCTGGAAGTGGTCAATGGCATGCAGCCGGCCGAGCAAGTCGGCGGTTTGGCGATTCTGGCGCGCGAGTTTGGCTTGATGGCCAGTGTCGGCAGCGATTTCCATGCGCCCGGCGACTGGTCCGAGTTGGGTATGTATCGCCCATTGCCTGATGACCTAACTGCGCTCTGGGAGCGCTTCGAACATGCACAGCCATCCGCTGTCACTTCATGAGCTGGGAGCAAGTGTGAGTCAATTTTTCCAGGTTCACCCGGAAAACCCACAGGCACGCCTGATAAAGCAAGCCGTGGAAATCATTCGTGGCGGCGGCGTGGTGGTCTATCCGACCGACTCCTCCTATGCGCTGGGCTGCATGATCGGTGACAAGAATGCGGTAGAGCGCATTCGCCGCCTGCGTCAACTCGACGACAAGCACAACTTCACCCTGGTTTGCCGCGACCTCTCGCAGATCGGCCTGTTCGCCAAGGTCGACACCTCCGCTTTCCGCCTGCTGAAGAATCACACCCCGGGCCCTTATACCTTCATCCTCAACGCCACCCGCGAAGTACCGCGGATGTTGCTGCACCCCAAACGTCGCACCATCGGCATCCGCGTACCCAGCCACCCGATCGCCCTGGCGCTGCTGGAGCAATTGGGCGAGCCGTTGATGAGCGTCAGCCTGATCATGCCGGGCGATGAGCTGCCGATGTCCGATCCCTACGAGATGCGCCAGATCCTCGAGCATCATGTGGACTTGATCATCGATGGCGGTTTTGGCGGTCTGGAGGCCTCTACCGTGGTCAATCTGGCCGACGACAGCCCCGAGGTCGTGCGCGTCGGTTGCGGCGACCCGACGCCGTTCAACGACCTCTGAGGCGAGGCCGGAAAAATCCGTCATGCCCGCGCCGGCGGGCATCCAGCGTTTTTGAATGATCTGGGCTTCCGGCTTCGCCGGAGTGACGATCAAGCGCTTTTTCAAAACATCCCTGACACCGCCTTTTCCGTTGTGAGCGCAGCTACCCTATACTCCGTGGTCTTGTCTGGATTATGGATAGAACGGTTTGAGCCTTAACGACTCTGAGCGTCGGGTGTTGTCAGGGATGCGTCCGAGTGGTCGCCTGCACCTCGGGCACTACCACGGTGTGTTGAAGAACTGGGTCAAGTTGCAGCACGAGTACGACTGCTTCTTCTGTATCGTCGACTGGCATGCCCTGACCACCGAATACGCCGATACCGGCCAGCTTTCCCAGCACGTCATGGATATGGCAGTGGATTGGCTGGCTGCAGGCGTAAGCCCCAGCTCTGCAACGCTGTTCGTACAGTCACAGGTGCCGGAGCATGCCGAGCTCCACGTGTTGCTGTCGATGATCTGCCCGCTCAGCTGGCTGGAGCGCGTACCGTCCTACAAGGAGCAGCAGGAGCACCAGAGCGGTAAAGACCTCTCCACCTACGGTTTTCTCGGCTACCCGCTGCTGCAGGCCGCGGACATCCTGCTGTACCGCGCCGGGCAGGTGCCGGTCGGCGCCGATCAGCTCCCCCATATCGAATTTGCCCGTGAAGTGGCGCGCCGCTTCAACCACCTGTACGGCAGCGAGCCGGATTTCGAGCGCAAGGCTGAAGCTGCCATCGGCAAGCTGGGCAAGAAGCTCGGTAAGCTCTACAGCAACCTGCGCAAGGCTTATCAGGAGCAGGGTGATGCACAGGCCCTGGAGACGGCGCGGGCCTTGCTCAAGGAACAGACCAGCATCACTCTCGGCGACCAGGAGCGCCTGTACGGCTATCTCGAAGGTGGCGGCAAGGTGATTCTGAGTGAGCCGCAGCCGATTCTTGCCGAGTTTTCGCGGGTGCCTGGCCTGGACGGACAGAAGATGGCCAAGTCCAGCGGCAACGCAATATTCCTGCGCGATAGCGATGCTGAACTCGAGGAAAAACTGCGGCGCATGCCCACCGATCCGGCCCGTGTACACCGTGACGATCCAGGTGAGCCGCAGCGTTGCCCGGTCTGGTCGCTGCATCAGCTGTATTCCAGCGACGAGCAATTGCATTGGGTGATCGAGGGTTGTCGTAGCGCCTCGATTGGCTGCCTCGACTGCAAGAGCGCGCTGTGCTCGTCTCTGCAGGCCGAGCTTGCGCCGCTGCAGCAGCGCGCCATCGACTACGAGGAAAGCCCGGACCTGGTGCGCAGCATTCTCGCCGAAGGCGCCGAGCGCGCGCGTGACGAGGCGCGTGAAACCCTGGCCGAAGTGCGCATGGCCATGGGCCTGAATTACCGTTGAAGGAGCGCCCGTCGATGAGTGAGCCCGCCACGCCAACCCCCGACAGTCAGGCCGGTGCCCAGCAGGAGCTGCCGTTCGCCCTGGTGTATGGCGAGGCGGTCACCGAGCTGCCAGTGGATCTATACATTCCCCCGGATGCCCTGGAAGTCTTCCTCGAGGCCTTCGAGGGGCCGCTGGACCTGCTGCTCTATCTGATCCGCAAACAGAACATCGACATCCTCGACATCCCGGTGGCCGAGATCACCAAGCAGTACATGGGCTACGTTGAGCTCATGCACTCGGTGCGTCTGGAGCTGGCTGCCGAATACCTGGTGATGGCCGCCATGCTGGCCGAGATCAAGTCGCGCATGCTGCTGCCGCGCTCCACCGAGGCCGAGGAAGAAGAGGACGACCCGCGTACCGAGCTGATTCGCCGCCTGCAGGAATACGAGCGCTTCAAGGCCGCTGCCGAAGGTATCGACGAACTGCCGCGTGTCGGCCGCGACGTGACCGTGCCGAAACTGGATGCTCCCGAAGCCAGGGCGCGCAAGCTGTTGCCGGATGTCAGCCTGGAAGAGGTGCTGCTGTCGATGGCCGAGGTGCTGCGCCGCGCCGACATGTTCGAAAGCCACCAGGTTACCCGTGAGGCCCTGTCGACCCGCGAGCGTATGAGTGAGGTGCTGGAGCACCTCAAGGGCGGGGTTTTCGTGCCGTTCGTCGAGCTGTTCGCTGCCGAGGAGGGGCGGCTAGGCGTGGTGGTGACCTTCATGGCGGTGCTCGAATTGATCAAGGAATCCCTGGTCGAGCTGGTGCAGAATGAGCCTTTCGCCGTTATCCACGTCCGAGCCCGTTCCGAATGAACCTCAACGACCCCAAAGACCTAGCCCAATTGCTCGAAGCCTTTCTGCTGGCTTCGGGCAAGGCGCAGTCGCTCGAACGCCTTTTCGAACTCTTCGAAGAGGGTGAGCGGCCCGAGCCTGAGCAGTTCAAGGCGGCGCTGGAGGTCCTGCGTCTGTCCTGTGAGGGGCGCGCCTTCGAGTTGAAGGAGGTGGCCTCGGGCTATCGCCTGCAGGTGCGTGAGCGCTTCGCCCCCTGGGTTGGCAGGCTTTGGGAAGAGCGTCCGCAGCGTTACTCCCGTGCGCTGCTGGAAACCCTGGCGCTGATCGCCTACCGCCAGCCCATCACCCGTGGCGAGATCGAAGACGTGCGCGGCGTGGCGGTCAACAGCAACATCACCAAGACCCTGCTCGAGCGCGAGTGGATTCGCGTGGTGGGCTATCGCGATGTGCCGGGGCGCCCGGCGATGTTCGCCACCACCAAGGGCTTTCTCGATCACTTCAACCTGAAAAGCCTCGACGAGCTGCCGCCGCTCGTCGCTCTGCGCGAGCTGGAGCCCGAGCCTGAACTGGCGCTGGATGACGACGCCGAGGTGCCGGCCGGGTTGCAGGCACGCGCCGATCTGGCCTTGCAGGAAGACGGCGAAGCCGCCGAGCACCGCGAGGAAACCAGCTTCCGTAGCCTGCTGGCCGAGCTGGATACCATGGAGCAAGGGCTCAAGACCGATTTCGATGACCTGCGCCTGGCCGACGACGACGAGGCAGGCGAGTCGAATGAAACGGTCGAAGACGATCTGGCTGACCTTGACGGCGATCAGCCGTTGCATTGAGTGCGTGTAAGCGAGCAATCGAATACTTCAATCTCGCTGTTGTGTGCTCGGCCTTTATTCTGGCGCCCATCCGATCCTTCTCGGCCCAGGAGCGCCCATGAGCAAGAGCCCGTGCATCAAGGTCTGTGAATTCGAAAAGGACATCTGCCTCGGCTGCGGCCGTAGCCGCCAGGAAATCAAGGGCTGGAAGCGCCTGGACAAGGGCGAGCGCCTGGCCTTGCTGGCCGAAGCCGATATGCGTCTGCTGGCGCTGGAGGCGACCGGGCGGCGCAAGTTCTGAGCGTGCCGGGCGCTGCTTCAGCGCTTTTCGCTGTCGTTTGGTTGAGCCTCGTCTACCCTAAGGGCTCCGTAGTGCGTATGATGCGCGCCCTTCGATCATCAACTACTACACCGGGAGGTGCCCACGATGACTGAGCACGAACAACCGCGTCCTGCAGGCGAGAAACTGCAGAAAGTCCTGGCCCGCCTCGGGCTGGCTTCGCGTCGCGAAATCGAGACCTGGATCGCCGAAGGTCGGGTCAAGGTCAATGGCGCTGCTGCGACCCTGGGCCAGCGCGTCGATGCCAACGACGCTATCGCCCTCGATGGCCGCTTGCTCAAGCGCGAAGAAATCACCGGCTCGGTACGCCGCGTGCTGATCTACAACAAGCCGGACGGCGAGATCTGCACCCGTGACGACCCGGAAGGTCGCCCAACCGTTTTCGACCGCCTGCCGCGTCCCAAAGAGGGGCGCTGGATCAACATCGGTCGCCTCGACATCAACACCACCGGTCTGTTGCTGTTCACCACCGATGGTGAGCTGGCCAACCGCCTGATGCACCCCTCCTATCAGATGGACCGCGAATATGCGGTGCGCGTGCGTGGTGAAGTCACCGAGGAAATGCTGGAGAACCTCAAGAATGGCGTGATGCTCGAGGATGGTCCGGCCAAGTTCACCGACATCAAGGAAGCGCCAGGCGGCGAAGGCTTCAACCACTGGTATCACTGCGTGGTGATGGAAGGGCGTAACCGTGAGGTGCGTCGCCTGTGGGAATCCCAGGGTCTGGTGGTGAGCCGTCTGAAGCGTGTGCGTTTCGGCCCGGTGTTCCTGACGTCCGAGCTGACCATGGGCCGCTGGCGCGAAATGGAGCAGCGTGAAGTGGACATTCTCAGCGCCGAAGTTGGCCTGACCCCGCAGGCTCTGCCGGCGATGAAGGAAAAGACGCGCGAGAAGCTCGACCGCCTGCAGCGAAAATCGGCCAAACCGGTCGAGGTACGTGGTAAGCGCGTGTTGCGTCCGGCGAAGGACGAGGCCGGTGCTGACAATGCTCGCCCGAGCCGTGCACCGCGCCGTGACGAGGCTGAGCAACGTACACCGCGCGGCCCGCGTAAAGAGGGTGGTGAGCGCCGCGAGAATGGCCGTGGCACTCCGGTGGCGGAGCGTCCGAGCGATGTGAAGAAGCGTCAGCCGCGTCCGGCCGTCGAGTTGTCCGAGCGTCCGGCGCGCAAGCCGCGTCCGGCAACACCCGGCAAGCGTCCGCCCGCCGGCGATGGTCAGCGTCCCGGCTTCGGCCGCAAGCGCTGATAAATGAGAAAGGGACTCTGCGGAGTCCCTTTTTCATTCTGCTGTCCGGAAGGCAGCGTGAACCATTGTATTCAGAGCATTCCCGAATTAGGCGGGCAATCTCTCAACCGGCCATGGACAGGCGGTTGCGGCCTTCGCGCTTAGCCACGAACAACGCGTTGTCAGCACGGCGCAGCAGGCTTTCGCCTGACTCACCCGGCAGCAGGCTGGAGCAGCCCAGGCTGATGGATACGTCGATGTGGCGGCCGGCATCCAGGCATTGCAGCTCCATCACCGCAAAGCGCAGGCGCTCGCCCACCAGCGCAGCACCTTCGCGGTTGGTACCGGAGAGAATCACCAGAAACTCCTCGCCGCCGTAGCGAAATACCATGTCGATGTTGCGCAGCTGGTTCTTCAGGGTCTGGGCGACTGCTTTCAGCACTTCATCGCCAAGCGCATGGCCGTGGTTGTCATTGATGCTCTTGAAATGGTCGATATCGAGCATCAGCAGTGACAAGGGTTGCAGGTTGCGGCGGGCCAGATCCACCTCGCGCTGCAGCACCTGGTCCATGGCGATGCGGTTGCCAGTGTCGGTCAGTGGGTCGCGCAGCGCACTTTGCAGCGCAGTGCGGTAGAGCAGGGCATTGCGCAGTGGGAACAATAGGCTGGCCAGCAACGACTCCAGCTGAATCAGCTCCTCTTCGGAGAAACGTTGCTTGCGGCGGAAAATCAGCTCGCCCAGGTATTCCCCCTCATGACTCAGGCGATAACCTGCCGAGTGAGGCGCGCGCTCGCCCAGCTCGAGGCGCAGGTCGTGCGACGGATGCTGGAAAGCCAATGCATCGAGCGGCACCAGGCGCTGTACTTCGCGGAAGAACAGAATGAGGATTCGTTCCGCGTCCAGGCTGGTCTGCAGTTGCAGGCTCAATTGGTGGCGCAGCTCTACCAGGCTGGCGGGCTTGAGCGGCAGGTTGCGACTGCCGGTAAAGCCGAGACGCTGCAGCTTAGCGGCATCGAAATCGATGGTGTTGGAGTGGCTGGGGGGAACCATGGAGCTGAACCTCTGGCACGATGGTGCGGCGAGAGGGTTAGAGCGAATTTCGTGCCAGGTGGTTCTTTCGGGATTAAAGTCTTGTGAACTCAGTCACTTAGCTATTTTTCAGAGCGCTGCCCGGCAAGGGGTTGCCGGTTGCCTGACGGTGGTACTGGCAATGTGCTGCCGCCTGGCAGTGATAGCGGCGGATTTTTGTCGTGCCATGGCCCACTGATAGGCAGTGAGCCATGGTAGGTAATCACTGAGCGTCGAATGCCTGGCTGTTGACGCCTTTGCTGTCCGGGCCCATCAGGTAGAGGTAGAGCGGCATGATCTCTTCCGGCAGCGGACGGGTCGCCGGGTTCTCCCCTGGATAGGCCTGGGCGCGCATGGCTGTGCGGGTCGCGCCGGGGTTGATGCTGTTGGCGCGCACGTTGGCGATGCCGTCCAGCTCGTCAGCCATGACCTGCATCAGGCCTTCGGTGGCGAATTTCGATACTGCGTAGGCCCCCCAATACGCGCGACCCTTGCGTCCGACGCTGCTGGAGGTGAAGGCGACGGAGGCATCCTCCGACAGTTTGAGCAGTGGCAGCAGGGTGCTGCTGAGCATGAACATGGCGTTGACGTTGACGTGCATCACGCGCATGAAATTGTCGCCGGAGAGCTGCTCCAGTGGCGTGCGCGGCCCGAGGATCGAGGCGTTGTGCAACAGGCCGTCGAGGCGGCCGAATTCGTTCTCGATCATCACCGACAGTTCGTCGTACTGATGCGGCAGGGCAGTTTCCAGATTGAAAGGAATTACCACTGGTTGCGGGTGGCCGGCCGCTTCGATCTCGTCGTAAACCTGGCTCAGGTTGGCTTCGGTCTTGCCCAGCAGCAGCACAGTGGCGCCATGGGCGGCAAAGCTCTTGGCGGCTGCGGCGCCGATACCGCGGCCGGCACCGGTGATCAGGATGACGCGATCCTTGAGCAGGTCTGGGCGGGCGGTGTAGTCGAACATGTGAGAATCCTTCGAAGGGCTCTAAGGGTAGGGCGGGCGAAGCCCGCCAAAAATGACAGAGTGGCCGGGTTTCACCTGGCCTGCGCGATCAACAGCTGCAAATGGCGCGATCGAGTACCGCGCGCAGCTCCTGAGGGTGAGCCACGACCACATCGGCACCCCAGTTGCGCGGGTTGTCTTCGGGGTGGATGTAGCCATAGGTCACTGCTGCGGTGCGGCAGCCAGCGGTACGGCCGGACTCGATGTCACGGGCGTCGTCGCCGATGAACAGCACTTCCTCGGGTTTGACCCCCATCTGCTGGCAGGCGAGCAGCAGCATGTCCGGCGCCGGTTTGCTCTGCTCGACGTGGTCTGGGCAAACCAGCACTGCCGAGCGCTGGGCCAGGTTCAGACCCTGCATGATCGGTTCGGCGTAGCGCACCGGCTTGTTGGTGGCGACGCCCCACAGCAGGCGCGCCTGCTCGATGTCGTCGAGCAGGGCCTCGATGCCGTCGAACGGGCGAGTGAGGACGGCGCAGTGTTGCTGGTAACGCTCCAGAAACTCCTGGCGCAGGGTTTCGAAGGCGGCTGAGTCCGGGTCTTCATCGAAAGCGCAGGCGACCATGGCGCGAGCGCCGCCGGATACCTGGTCACGAATGGCTTTTTCTGCCACTGGCGGCAGGCCACGGGCCGCGCGCATGGCCTGGGTGATGGCGATGAAGTCCGGCGCCGAATCGAGCAGGGTGCCGTCCATGTCGAAAAGAACTGCTTTCAAACGCATGCGTTCTACTCCTTGCGCAGCGTCTGGATCATGTAGTTGACGTCGACGTCAGCTTCTAGCTTGTAGTGTTTGGTCAGCGGGTTGTAGGTCAGACCGATGATGTCCTTGACCTCCAGTCCGGCTGCGCGGCTCCAGGCACCGAGCTCGGAGGGGCGAATGAATTTCTTGAAGTCGTGGGTGCCGCGCGGCAGCAGGCGCAGGATGTATTCGGCGCCGATCACCGCGAACAGGTACGCCTTGGGGTTGCGGTTGATGGTGGAGAAGAACACCTGGCCGCCCGGCTTGACCAGCGTGTAGCAGGCGCGGATGACCGAGGACGGATCGGGTACGTGCTCGAGCATCTCCAGGCAGGTGACGACGTCGAACTGGCCTGGCATTTCCTCGGCCAGGGCTTCCGCAGTGATCTGCCGGTAGTCGACTTCCACGCCTGATTCCAGTTGGTGCAGTCTGGCGACCGACAGCGGCGCTTCACCCATGTCGATGCCAGTCACTATTGCGCCGCGCTGGGCCATGGCCTCGCTGAGAATGCCGCCGCCGCAGCCGACGTCGAGAACGCGTTTGCCGGCCAGGTCGACGCGCTCGTCGATCCAGTTGACCCGCAGTGGGTTGATGTCGTGCAGGGGTTTGAACTCGCTCTCGCGGTCCCACCAGCGGTGTGCCAAGGCCTCGAATTTGGCGATTTCGGCGCGGTCGACGTTGCTCATAAGCATCTCTATTCAAAGCATGGAAAGCGTATCGCCGCTATGTTGCCAGTTTAAGAACAGGCGTGGGGCGGCGCGGATTCGTTCAATGTATGTCAGTTTGTCGCAGTGGTTTGGGAATGTTGTCGCGCCCAAGGTTTATCCGCTGCTCATTTATTTCGTTGATACTCGGTCTGCCCCCTCTCCCATTTATGGGAGAGAGTTGGGGAGAGGGCCAGGCGAATAGCTCGGTGTTTCCTGGCCCTCTCCCCCCGGCCCCTCTCCCGCAAGCGGGAGAGGGGGGATAAGCAGTGTTACTTGCTGGCAATTCTGGCTCCCCATTCCCTGGCCTTGGCGATCAGCTCGCTTTCGTCCATGCGCGTCAGGCGGCCGTCTTCCAACAGTTGCTTGCCGCCAACCCACAAATGCTTCACGCAGTCGCGGCCGCTGGCGTAGATCAGCTGCGATACCGGGTCGTAGATCGGTTGCTGAGCCAGGCCGGAAAGGTCGAAGGCGACCACGTCGGCCAGCTTGCCCAGTCCCAGCGAGCCGGTCTGTGTTTCCAGTCCCATTGCGCGCGCGCCATTCAAGGTAGCCATGCGCAAGGCGCTGTGAGCGTTCAGGGCGGTGGCGGAGCCAGCGACGGCCTTGGCCAGCAGGGCGGCGGTACGGATTTCGCCGAGCAGGTCGAGGTCGTTGTTGCTGGCGGCGCCATCGGTGCCGATGGCGACGTTGACGCCGGCCTGCCACAAGCGCTCGACTGGACAGAAGCCGCTGGCCAGTTTGAGGTTGGATTCAGGGCAGTGCACGATGCTGCAGTTGTGCTCCACCAGCAGTGCCAGATCCTCGTCATCGATCTGCGTCATGTGCACTGCCTGGAAACGCGGGCCGAGCAGGCCGAGGCGGGCCAGGCGGGCCAGCGGGCGTTCGCCGTGCTTGGCGACGGCTTCGGCCACTTCCTGGGCGGTTTCGTGCACGTGCATATGAATGCCGGCATCCAGCTCGTCAGCCAGTACGCGAATCTGTTCCAGCTTGTCGTCGCTGACCGTGTAGGGCGCGTGGGGGCCGAAAGCGATGCGAATGCGTGGGTGCTGCTTGAGGTCATCGAACAGTTGCAGGCCCGTGCGTAGGGCTTCGGCGGCATTGAGTGCGCCGGGTACCGGGAAGTCCAGCACGGGAACGGTGATCTGCGCGCGCATGCCGGCGTTGTGCACGCGTTCGGCGGCGGTCTGCGGGTAGAAGTACATGTCGGAGAAGCAACTGATGCCGCCCTTGATCTGTTCTGCGATAGCCAGATCGGTGCCGTCACGGACGAAATCCTCGTCGACCCACTTACCTTCGGCGGGCCAGATATGTTCGTGCAGCCAGGTCATCAGCGGCAGGTCATCGGCAATGCCGCGCAAAAGCGTCATCGCAGCGTGGCCGTGGGCGTTGATCAGACCGGGGGTGAGCAGGCACTGCGGCAGCTCTCGCACTTCCGTTGCCGGGTGGCGCAGCGCCTCGGCACGTGGCGCGATCAGTGCGATCTGCCCGTCGCGGATTCCCAGGCCATGATCGCGCAGCACGACCCCGGCTGGTTCCACGGGCACCAGCCAGGTGGGCAGCAGCAACAGGTCGAGAGGAGATTCGGGCATGAGGGCGTCCGTCTGGCTTGATCGATGCAGGGAAGGTCGCCAGTGTATAGATGAACGCACGCAGCTTGAAGTCGTGGGGCGTGCCGGATAGTTCGGCTGGTGCCAGTTGGTCTGCGTATAATCCGCGATTTTTTTGGCGGTGACAGATGGAGTGCGCGATGCGCGAGCAATTGCTGGCGGTGGAGAAGGTTCAGGCAATCGAGTGGCGCGATGGTGCGTTGTACCTGCTCGATCAGCGCCTGCTGCCGTATCAGCAGACCTGGCTGCGTTTCGACTCTGCCGCCGAGGTGGCCGATGCGATTCGCGACATGGTGGTGCGTGGTGCGCCGGCTATTGGCATCGCTGCTGCCTATGGGCTGGTGCTGGGTGTCCGTGCTCGTCTACAAGACGGTGGTGACTGGCGTGAGGCGTTGGAGGCCGATTTTGCCTATCTCGAGCGCTCGCGCCCGACTGCGGTGAACCTGTTCTGGGCTCTGCAGCGCATGCGTGAACGCCTGGCAAGACTCAAGGATGGCGACGACATCCTGGCGCTACTGGAGGCTGAGGCGGTGGGGATTCACCTCAGCGACCGTGAGGCCAACCTGACCATGGCGCAGTTGGGCATGGAGCTGATTCGCAAGCATCAGGGCAATCCGCAAGTGCTGCTGACGCACTGCAATGCCGGTGCCCTGGCAACCGGCGGCTTTGGCACCGCGCTTGGGGTGATCCGTGCGGCGTATCTGGAAGGTTTGGTCGAGCAGGTCTATGTCGATGAAACCCGCCCCTGGCTGCAGGGAGCGCGACTGACGGCCTGGGAATTGGCGGGTGACGGCGTGCCGGTCACGCTCAATGCCGATGCAGCGGCGGCTCACCTGATGAAGACCAAGGGCATCACCTGGGTCATCGTCGGTGCTGATCGCATCACGGCCAACGGTGACGTGGCCAACAAGATCGGCACTTATCAGCTGGCGGTCAACGCCATGCACCACGGCGTGCGGCTGATGGTGGTGGCGCCAAGTTCGACCATCGACATGAA
This sequence comes from Pseudomonas sp. NY15364, assembly GCF_048068235.1. NCBI lineage: Bacteria > Pseudomonadati > Pseudomonadota > Gammaproteobacteria > Pseudomonadales > Pseudomonadaceae > Pseudomonas > Pseudomonas sp. NY15364. The sequence continues at coordinate 114,167 of NZ_JBLUPX010000007.1, forward strand.
TCTGGAAAGTGGCGAGGACATCCTGCTTGAAGAGCGCGATGGCCTTGAGTTGCTGGAGGTGGCGGGGCATCGAGTCGCGGCCGATGTGCATGCCGTCAATCCGGTTTTCGATGTGACGCCGGCTGATCTGGTTGACTACATCGTGACCGAGAAGGGCGTGATCGAGCGTCCAGATAGCGCCAAGCTGGCGCAGTTGATGTGCCGCAAGCGCCTGCATTGAGCCTGCCATGCGGGCGCCGTCGCGGGGTAGGTGTGTAGCACGCTTTGTGGTAATCTCCGGCAGTTTTCAAGGGGGCTGACTACAGCCACCTTCACTGCATCGAATCGTGACATAACTCGTTGATTTGTCGTGAGTCGCTGATGGCTTGAGGCTATCGCGACGAGCTCCATGGCGTTCAGGAAGAATGACGCGGAGTTTCACCAGAAAAAGGAACCAGGCTTCTCATGGGCGAACTGGCCAAAGAAATCCTCCCGGTCAATATCGAAGACGAGCTGAAACAGTCCTACCTCGACTACGCGATGAGCGTGATCGTCGGGCGTGCGCTGCCGGATGCGCGCGATGGCTTGAAGCCGGTACACCGCCGTGTGCTCTATGCCATGAGCGAGCTGGGCAACGACTGGAACAAGCCCTACAAGAAATCCGCCCGTGTGGTCGGTGACGTGATCGGTAAATACCACCCGCACGGCGACACCGCGGTGTACGACACCATTGTGCGTATGGCGCAGGACTTCTCCCTGCGCTACCTGCTGGTCGACGGCCAGGGCAACTTCGGCTCGGTGGACGGCGACAACGCCGCGGCCATGCGATACACCGAAGTGCGCATGACCAAGCTGGCCCACGAGCTGCTGGCCGACCTGGACAAGGAAACCGTCGACTGGGTGCCCAACTACGACGGTACCGAGCAGATCCCGGCGGTCATGCCGACCAAGGTGCCGAACCTGCTGGTCAACGGCTCCAGTGGTATCGCCGTGGGCATGGCCACCAACATCCCGCCGCACAACCTCTCCGAGGTGATCGACGGTTGCCTGGCGCTGATCGACAACGCCGAGCTGACCGTCGATGACCTGATGCAGTACATCCCCGGTCCGGACTTCCCGACCGCGGGCATCATCAACGGTCGTGCCGGCATCATCGAGGCCTACCGTACCGGCCGTGGCCGCATCTACGTGCGTGCCCGGGTCGAGGTCGAGGATATCGACAAGGCCGGCAACCGCCAGCAACTGGTGATCACCGAGCTGCCGTATCAGCTGAATAAGGCGCGTCTGATCGAGAAGATCGCCGAGCTGGTCAAAGAGAAGAAGATCGAAGGCATCACCGAGCTGCGTGACGAGTCCGACAAGGACGGCATGCGCGTGGTGATCGAGCTGCGTCGCGGCGAAGTGCCGGACGTGGTGCTGAACAACCTCTACGCCCAGACTCAGATGCAGAGTGTGTTCGGCATCAACGTCGTGGCGCTGGTCGATGGTCAGCCGAAGATCATGAACCTCAAGGACATGCTTGAGGTGTTCGTCCGTCACCGCCGTGAAGTGGTGACTCGGCGTACCGTCTACGAGCTGCGCAAGGCGCGTGAGCGTGGCCACATCCTCGAAGGTCAGGCCGTCGCACTGTCGAACATCGATCCGGTGATCGAGCTGATCAAGGCTTCGCCGACGCCGGCTGAGGCCAAGGAACGCCTGATCGCCACTGCCTGGGAGTCGTCCGCCGTGGAGGCCATGGTCGAGCGCGCCGGTGCCGACTCCTGCCGTCCTGAAGGGCTCGATCCGCAATACGGTCTGCGCGATGGCAAGTACTTCCTGTCGCCCGAGCAGGCCCAGGCCATCCTCGAGTTGCGTCTGCATCGCCTGACCGGCCTGGAGCACGAGAAGCTGTTGGCCGAGTACCAGGAAATTCTCGGCCTGATCGGCGAGCTGATCCGCATCCTGACCAGTCCCGAGCGCCTGATGGAAGTCATCCGCGAGGAGCTGGAGAAGGTCAAGGCCGAGTTCGGCGACAAGCGCCGTACCGAGATCGTCGCCTCGCGTCAGGATCTGACCATTGCCGACCTGATCACCGAAGAAGAGCGCGTCGTCACCATCTCTCATGGTGGCTATGCCAAGAGTCAGCCGCTGGCCGCCTACGAGGCGCAGCGTCGCGGTGGCAAGGGCAAATCCGCCACCGGGGTGAAGGACGAGGACTACGTCGAGCACCTGCTGGTTGCCAACAGCCATGCCACGCTGCTGCTGTTCTCCAGCAAGGGCAAGGTGTACTGGCTGCGTACTTTCGAGATTCCCGAGGCTTCGCGTGCTGCCCGTGGTCGCCCGCTGGTCAACCTGTTGCCGCTGGACGAGGGCGAGCGCATCACCGCGATGCTGCAGATCGACCTCGAAGCGCTGCAGCAGAGCGCCGGTGCCGACGAAGACCTGGACGACGAAGGCGTGGTGATCGAAGGCGAAGCCACTGAAGTGGTCGAGGCCGAGGAAGTCGAAGAAGTCGAGGGTGAAACCCCCGAACTGGTCGCCGAACCGACCGGCGCCTACATCTTCATGGCCACCGCATTCGGCACCGTGAAGAAGACCCCGCTGGTGCAGTTCAGCCGCCCGCGCAGCGCCGGTCTGATCGCGCTGAAGCTGGAAGAGGGCGATACCCTGATTGCTGCCGCCATCACCGACGGCGCCAAGGAAGTCATGCTGTTCTCCGATGCCGGCAAGGTGCTGCGTTTCGCCGAGAGCAAGGTGCGTACCATGGGCCGTACCGCCCGTGGTGTACGCGGCATGCGCCTGGGCAAGGATCAGCAACTGATCTCCATGCTGATTCCGGAGTCCGGTGCGCAGATTCTCACCGCCTCCGAGCGTGGCTTTGGCAAACGCACCGGCCTGGGCAAGTTCCCGCGTCGCGGTCGTGGCGGCCAGGGCGTGATCGCCATGGTCACCAGCGAGCGTAACGGCAAGCTGGTCGGCGCCATCCAGGTACAGGACGGTGAGGAAATCATGCTGATTTCCGACCAGGGCACCCTGGTGCGCACCCGTGTCGACGAAGTCTCCAGCTCCGGCCGTAACACTCAGGGTGTGACTCTGATCAAGCTGGCCAAGGACGAGACCCTGGTCGGCCTGGAGCGTGTGCAGGAGCCGACTGCGGTGGAAGAGGACGAACTGGTCGATGGTGAAGAGGGCGCTCAAGTCGCCGAAAGCGCCGACGCACCAGTCGCCGACGCCGAGGAAGGCAGCGAGGAGTGAGAGCCTGTGGGAGGGGCTTTAGCCGCGACTGTCGCCGCTAAAGCGCCTCCCACAGAGCGTAGGGTGGGTTGAGCGCAGCGATACCCATCGGCAAGCAGTGTGGACATGCCATCGCCTGGTGGTGGCGTTCTGTGAATCTGAGAGAGACAGACGTGAGCAAGCGAGCTTTTAACTTCTGCGCCGGCCCGGCCGCGCTGCCGACCGCTGTACTGCAACGCGCCCAGGCCGAGATGCTCGACTGGCAAGGCAAGGGCCTCTCGGTGATGGAGATGAGCCATCGCAGCGACGAGTACGTGGCTATCGCCAGCCAGGCCGAGCAGGACCTGCGTGATCTGCTCGCTTTGCCCAACGACTACAAGGTGCTGTTCCTGCAGGGCGGTGCCAGCCAGCAGTTCGCCGAGATTCCGCTGAACCTGCTGCCGGAAGACGGCGTGGCCGACTACGTCGAAACCGGCATCTGGTCGAAGAAAGCCATCGAAGAGGCGCGTCGCTATGGCGCCATCAACGTGGCTGCCAGCGCCAAGGCGCACGACTACTTCGCTATCCCCGGACAGAACGACTGGCAGCTTTCGAAAGACGCTGCCTACGTGCATTACTGCAGCAACGAGACCATCGGCGGCCTGCAGTTCGACTGGGTGCCGCAGGTCGGTGATACCCCGCTGGTCGCCGATATGTCTTCAGACATCCTCTCGCGCTCGCTGGACGTGTCGCAGTTCGGCCTGATCTACGCCGGCGCGCAGAAGAATATCGGCCCGAGCGGCCTGGTGGTGGTGATCGTCCGTGAAGACCTGCTCGGTCGAGCCCGTTCCAGCTGCCCGACCATGCTCGACTACAAGATTTCTGCTGATAACGGCTCTATGTACAACACCCCGGCGACCTATTCCTGGTACCTCTCCGGCCTGGTCTTCCAGTGGCTGAAGGAGCAGGGCGGCGTCGAGGCCATGGAGCGCATCAACCGCGCCAAGAAGGACCTGCTGTACAAGGCCATCGACGACAGCGATTTCTACAGCAATCCCATCGCCCACAACGCGCGTTCCTGGATGAACGTACCGTTTCGTCTGGCTGACGAGAAGCTGGACAAGGCCTTCCTGGCCGGTGCCGATGAGCGCGGCCTGCTCAACCTGAAAGGGCATCGCTCGGTCGGTGGCATGCGTGCCTCCATCTACAACGCCGTTGGCATGGATGCGGTCGAGGCGCTGGTGGCCTATATGGCCGAGTTCGAGAAGGAGCGCGCCTGATATGTCGGAGCAGGAACTGCAAGCGCTGCGGGTACGCATCGACAACCTCGATGAGCGCATCCTCGAGCTGATCAGCGACCGTGCGCGCTGCGCCGAAGAAGTCGCCCGTGTGAAGATGAAGGAATTGAAGGAGGGCGAGTCGCCCGTCTTCTACCGCCCCGAGCGCGAAGCTCAGGTGCTCAAACGCGTGATGGAGCGAAACCGGGGCCCGCTAGGCAATGAGGAAATGGCGCGGTTGTTCCGCGAAATCATGTCCTCCTGCCTGGCGCTGGAAAACCCGTTGAAAGTCGCTTATCTCGGCCCTGAAGGCACCTTCAGCCAGGCAGCAGCGATGAAGCACTTCGGTCACGCGGTGATCAGCGTGCCGATGGCGGCCATCGACGAGGTGTTCCGCGAGGTGGCTGCCGGTGCGGTCAACTTCGGTGTGGTGCCGGTGGAGAACTCCACCGAAGGCGCGATCAACCACACCCTCGACAGCTTCCTCGAGCACGACATGGTCATCTGCGGCGAAGTCGAGCTGCGCATTCACCATCACCTGCTGGTCGGTGAAACCACCAAGACCGACAAGATCACCCGCATCTATTCCCATGCCCAGTCGCTGGCGCAGTGCCGCAAGTGGCTGGACGCGCACTACCCGAACGTCGAGCGCGTGGCGGTTTCCAGCAACGCCGATGCGGCCAAGCGGGTCAAGAGCGAGTGGAACAGCGCGGCCATCGCCGGCGACATGGCGGCCAATCTGTATGGCCTGACCAAACTGGCGGAAAAGATCGAGGATCGCCCGGACAACTCCACGCGCTTCCTTATCATTGGCAGCCAAGAAGTGCCGCCGACCGGCGACGACAAGACCTCGATCATCGTCTCCATGCGCAACAAGCCGGGCGCGCTGCATGAGTTGCTGGTGCCGTTCCACAATAACGGCATCGACCTGACTCGCATCGAGACTCGTCCTTCGCGCAGTGGCAAGTGGACCTACGTATTCTTCATCGATTTCGTTGGTCATCACCGCGATCCGCTGATCAAGGATGTGCTGGAAAAACTTGCCCAGGAGGCCGTGGCGCTGAAGGTGCTGGGGTCATATCCGAAGGCGGTGCTCTGAGATAAAGCCCCTCACCCCCGGCCCCTCTCCCGGAGGGAGAGGGGAGACAAGCAAAACGGCGCAGGGCTGAAATCTATGTCCAGGCTAACGATCGTACTGACTGCACATGATTGATCAAACGTTCACCGTACACCTCCCCTCTCCCTCGGGAGAGGGGCCGGGGTGAGGGTGGGAGTTATCACAATTTAAAGAGAGGGCAAGGATGCCACCCAAGCACAGACCGCTTCCTGCATGGCATAAGCAGCGTGCGCGGGAGCTGCGCACGACGGCAACCGATGCCGAGGTTCGGCTGTGGTATTGCCTGCGCTCGGGGCGGTTGGGCGGTTTGAAGTTTCGCCGGCAGCACCCGTTGCCGCCTTACATCCTCGACTTTTACTGCGAGGCGGCGAAACTGGCGGTGGAGTTGGACGGTTCGCAGCACGGCGGTGAAGACGACGCTGCAAGAACGTTGGATTTAGAGCATGAAGGCATCATGGTGCTGCGCTTTTGGAATGATCAGGCCTTGAAGGAAACCGAGGCTGTGTTGCAGGAAATTTATCGGGTGGCTAGCGAGCGGATTGCGCTTTTGACGCTCTGAAAGCCCCCTCACCCCCAGCCCCTCTCCCGGAGGGCGAGGGGAGTGAATCGCGGTCGCTTCGCATTTGTGGGCATGCTTGTGAGATGTATTGTTCTGTCGCTGGGTGGTTGGTAAGTGCCGGATCTAGGTGGGCTCAAGTATCGGGCTAGCTGACGGAATGAAGATATGGCTACCGCCGCCGCCCGGTTCCCCTCTCCCCTTGGGAGACGACTGCATGGATGCAGGAGGTAGGGCGACGCAGGATGCCAAAGCAGAGGGGCTAGGGGTGAGGGTAGGGCGTGCCGCGAGGAATTGGATTGAAGAGGTTTGCAAATGAGCTGTGATTTCATCGCCCTGGCCCAGCCAGGCGTGCAAAAGCTGTCCCCCTACGTACCAGGCAAGCCAGTCGACGAGTTGGCTCGTGAGCTGGGGCTCGATCCGGCCGGTATCGTCAAGCTGGCCAGCAATGAGAACCCGCTCGGCCCGAGCGACAAGGTGCTGGCAGCGATTCGCGCCGAACTGGACGAACTGACCCGCTACCCGGATGGCAATGGCTTCACCCTCAAGACCGCTCTGGCTGCCCGTTACGGCGTCGACGCCGCGCAGGTGACGTTGGGCAATGGCTCCAACGACATCCTCGAACTGGTTGCCCGTGCCTATCTGGCGCCCGGTCTCAACGCCGTGTTCAGCGATTACGCCTTCGCGGTTTACCCCATCGCCACCCAGGCAGTAGGCGCGCAGGGCAAGATCGTGCCAGCCAAGGATTACGCTCACGACCTGCAGGCGATGCTTGCCGCCATCGATGACAACACCCGCGTGGTCTTCATTGCCAACCCCAACAACCCGACCGGTACCTGGTTCGGGCCGGATGCGCTGGAAGCCTTCCTGGCCAAGGTGCCGGAGTCGGTGCTGGTGGTGCTGGACGAAGCCTATATCGAGTACGCCGAAGGCGACGAGTTGCCGGACGGCCTTGATTACCTGGCGCGCTACCCGAACCTGCTGGTCTCGCGCACCTTCTCCAAGGCCTACGGTCTGGCCTCGCTGCGCGTCGGCTATGCCATCAGCTCGCCGGCTATCGCCGATGTGCTCAACCGCGTGCGCCAGCCGTTCAACGTCAACAGTCTCGCGCTGGCTGCTGCCTGCGCGGCGCTGAGCGATGCCGACTACCTGGCTGAAAGCCGTCGCCTAAACGATGCCGGCATGCAGCAGCTGGAAGAGGGCTTGCGCGCTCTGGGGCTGAGCTGGATTGCCTCCAAGGCCAACTTCATCGCCGTCGATTTTGGCCGGGATACCGCCGCGATCAACCAGGCGCTGCTGCGTGAAGGAGTGATCGTGCGACCGATGGCCGGTTACCGCATGCCGAATTTCCTGCGCGTTTCCATCGGTTTGCCGCGCGAGAATGCGCGCTTCCTCGAGGCACTGACCAAGGTGCTGTCGGCGTGACTGTCACTGCTGTGCAATCCAATGCCCCTAAGATCGGCCGCCTGGTGGTGGTCGGCCTCGGTCTGATCGGTGGCTCCTTCGCCAAGGGCCTGCGTGAGCGTGGTCTGTGCCGGGAGGTGGTGGGGGTCGATCTGGATGCCGAATCGCGTCGTCTGGCGGTACAGCTGGGCGTTGTCGATCGTTGCGAGAGTGACCTTGCTGCCGCCTGTCAGGGGGCCGATGTCATCCAGCTGGCAGTGCCTATCCTGGCCATGGAGAAGGTGCTTGCTCAGCTGGCCGCGCTGGATCTCGGCAATGCCGTGCTGACCGACGTCGGTAGTGCCAAGGGGAATGTCGTGCGTGCGGCACGTCTGGCATTTTCCGGCAAGGCTGTGCGTCTGGTGCCCGGCCATCCCATTGCGGGGTCCGAGCAGAGCGGGGTGGAGGCGGCCAACGCCGAGCTGTTCCGGCGCCACAAGGTCATCCTGACGCCCTGCGAGTACAGCGATGAGGCGGCTCTGGCGCTGGTCGAAGGATTGTGGCGCGAGCTGGGGGCGGATGTCGAGGCGATGGAGGTCGAGCATCACGACCAGGTGCTTGCCGCCACCAGTCATCTGCCGCACCTGCTGGCCTTTACCCTGGTCGACTCGCTGGCCAAGCGCAGCGAGAACCTGGAAATTTTCCGCTATGCCGCTGGCGGTTTCCGCGACTTCACGCGGATCGCCGGCAGTGATCCGGTGATGTGGCACGATATCTTCCTCGCTAACCGCGAGGCCGTGCTGCGCACACTGGATACGTTTCGCGACGACCTCGACGCCTTGCGCGATGCGGTCGACGCCGGGGATGGGCATCAACTGCTGGGCGTGTTCACGCGCGCCCGCGTTGCCCGCGAACATTTCAGCAAAATTCTGGCCCGCAGGGCCTATGTGGACGCTATGCACTCGACCGATCTGATTTTCCTGGCAAAACCTGGTAGCTCGCTGGCTGGACGTATCCGCGTACCGGGTGACAAATCCATCTCGCACCGTTCGATCATGCTGGGCTCGCTGGCTGAAGGCACTACCGAGGTCGAAGGCTTCCTCGAAGGCGAAGATGCCCTGGCCACACTGCAGGCCTTCCGCGACATGGGCGTGGTTATCGAAGGCCCGCACCACGGCCGCGTGACCATCCATGGTGTCGGTTTGCATGGTCTGAAAGCGCCGGCCGGCCCGCTGTACATGGGTAACTCCGGCACCTCCATGCGCCTGCTCTCCGGCTTGCTGGCCGCGCAGCCGTTCGACACTACGCTGACCGGTGATGCGTCGCTGTCCAAGCGCCCGATGAACCGCGTGGCCAAGCCGCTGCGTGAGATGGGTGCGGTCATCGAAACCGGTCCGGAAGGTCGTCCGCCGCTGACCATCAAGGGTGGCCAGCGCCTGACCGGCATGGCCTACGAAATGCCCATGGCCAGTGCCCAGGTCAAATCTTGCCTGCTGCTGGCTGGCTTGTACGCTGCGGGTAGCACCTCGGTGACCGAGCCGGCGCCGACTCGTGATCACACCGAGCGCATGCTGCGCGGCTTCGGCTACCCGGTCAGCGTCGAGGGCAGCACTGCCAGCGTCGAATCCGGCCACAAGCTGAGCGCCACGCGCATCGAAGTACCGGCGGATATTTCCTCGGCTGCTTTCTTCTTGGTCGCTGCCAGCATCGCTGAAGGCTCCGAGCTGGTGCTGGAGCACGTCGGCATCAACCCGACCCGTACCGGCGTGATCGATATCCTCAAGCTGATGGGGGGCGACATCACCCTGGAAAACCAGCGTGAAGTTGGCGGCGAACCGGTGGCGGACATTCGCGTGCGTGCGGCCAAGCTGAAAGGCATCGATATCCCGGAAGATCTGGTGCCGCTGGCCATCGATGAATTCCCGGTATTGTTCGTCGCTGCTGCCTGCGCCGAAGGTCGTACCGTGTTGCGCGGCGCCGAAGAGCTGCGGGTGAAGGAATCCGATCGCATCCAGGTCATGGCCGACGGCCTGATCGCGCTGGGTGTGAAGGCCGAGCCGACCCCGGATGGCATCATCATCGAAGGCGGTAGCATCGGCGGTGGCGAAGTCTGGGCGCATGGTGACCACCGCATTGCCATGTCCTTCAGCGTCGCCTCGCTGCGCGCCACTGCGCCGATCCGCATTCATGACTGTGCCAACGTCGCCACGTCCTTCCCCAACTTCCTAGCCTTGTCGGCTGAAGTCGGCATCAACGTGGCTGTAGAGGGCAAGGCATGAATGCCCCGGTAATCACCGTCGACGGGCCGAGCGGCTCCGGCAAGGGCACGCTCTGCTCTTTGCTGGCCAAGCAGTTGGGCTGGAATCTGCTCGACTCCGGTGCGTTGTATCGCCTGCTGGCTTTTGCTGCCGGTAACCATGGTATCGATCTGACCAACGAAGAGTCGCTCAAGCAGCTGGCTGCGCATCTCGATGTGCAGTTCATCGACAAACGCATCATCCTCGAAGGCGAGGAGGTGACCGACGCCATCCGTAACGAGCAGATAGGGGCGGGCGCTTCCATGGTCGCTTCGCTGCCGGCTGTACGCGAAGCGCTGCTGCAGCGTCAGCGTGCCTTTCGCGAAATGCCCGGCCTGGTGGCCGATGGCCGCGATATGGGCACCGTGGTATTCGCCGACGCGCCGCTGAAGATCTTTCTCACCGCCAGCGCCGAGGAACGTGCCCGTCGCCGCTACTTGCAGTTGAAGGGCAAGGGCGATGATGTTAATCTCGCGAGTCTTCTCGACGAGATACGGGCGCGCGATGAGCGCGATACCCAGCGCGCGGTGGCTCCGCTGAAGCCGGCAGCCGACGCAATCGTGCTGGATTCAACCGAACTGTCCATCGAGCAGGTGCTTGAACGAATTCTGAGCGAGGTCGCTGATCGCGATCTGGCCGGGTAAGGACTTTCGGTTGCTCTAAATCGAACAGTCCGCAAGGAGGCATACGGGAGACCAGTCCTTGTCCCGTAGGCCTCTTTTTACATGAACGAACCCACATGGTCTGGAATGTGGTTTGGGCGAATCCCCGCCCTTGATCAACAGGAATCAACATGAGCGAAAGCTTTGCAGAACTATTTGAAGAAAGCCTGAAATCCCTCGACATGCAGCCGGGCGCCATCATCACCGGTATCGTGGTCGACATCGACGGTGACTGGGTTACCGTTCACGCCGGCCTGAAGTCCGAGGGCGTCATCCCGCTCGACCAGTTCTTCAACGAACAAGGTGAGCTGACCATCAAGGTCGGTGACGAAGTCCACGTCGCGCTGGACGCGGTTGAAGATGGCTTCGGTGAAACCAAGCTGTCCCGCGAGAAAGCCAAGCGCGCTGAATCCTGGCTGGTTCTGGAAGCTGCGTTCAACGCTGAAGAAGTGGTCAAGGGCGTTATCAACGGTAAGGTCAAAGGCGGCTTCACCGTTGATGTCAACGGCATCCGTGCGTTCCTGCCGGGTTCCCTGGTTGATGTCCGTCCGGTGCGTGATACCACTCACCTGGAAGGCAAAGAGCTGGAGTTCAAGGTCATCAAGCTCGACCAGAAGCGCAACAACGTTGTCGTTTCCCGTCGTAGCGTCCTGGAAGCCGAGAACAGCGCCGAGCGCGAAGCTCTGCTGGAATCGCTGCAGGAAGGCCAGCAAGTCAAAGGTATCGTCAAGAACCTCACCGACTACGGTGCGTTCGTTGACCTGGGCGGCGTAGATGGCCTGCTGCACATCACCGACATGGCTTGGAAGCGCATCAAGCACCCGTCCGAGATCGTCAACGTTGGCGACGAGATCGACGTCAAGGTTCTGAAGTACGATCGCGAGCGTAACCGCGTATCCCTGGGCCTGAAGCAGCTGGGCGAAGACCCATGGGTTGCCATCAAGGCTCGTTACCCGGAAAACACCCGCGTCATGGCGCGCGTCACCAACCTGACCGACTACGGCTGCTTCGCCGAGCTGGAAGAGGGCGTTGAAGGTCTGGTGCACGTTTCCGAAATGGACTGGACCAACAAGAACATCCACCCGTCGAAGGTCGTCAACGTCGGCGACGAAGTGGAAGTCATGGTTCTGGACATCGACGAAGAGCGTCGTCGTATCTCCCTGGGTATCAAGCAGTGCAAGACCAACCCGTGGGAAGACTTCTCCGGTCAGTTCAACAAGGGTGACAAGATCTCCGGCACCATCAAGTCGATCACCGATTTCGGTATCTTCATTGGTCTGGACGGTGGCATCGACGGCCTGGTTCACCTGTCCGACATCTCCTGGAACGAAGCTGGCGAAGAAGCCGTGCGTCGCTTCAAGAAGGGCGACGAGCTGGAAACCGTCATCCTGTCGGTTGACCCGGAGCGCGAGCGCATCTCCCTGGGTATCAAGCAGCTGGAAGACGATCCGTTCAGCAACTACGTCTCCATCAACGACAAGGGCACCATCGTCCGTGGCGTTGTGAAAGAAGTAGACGCCAAGGGCGCCATCATCGACCTGGGCAACGAGATCGAAGCGACTCTGAAAGCCTCCGAAATCAGCCGTGACCGCGTTGAAGACGCGCGCAACGTTCTGAAAGAAGGCGACGAAGTAGAAGCCAAGATCATCAGCGTCGACCGCAAGTCCCGCGTCATCAGCCTGTCCGTCAAGTCGAAAGACGTTGAAGACGAGAAGGATGCGATGAAGGAACTGCGTAACAAGCAAGACGTTGAAAGCACCGGCCCGACCACCATTGGTGATCTGCTCCGTGCTCAAATGGAAAAACAGAACTAAGTTCGGTTGATCCATCAAAAAAGGCGACCTTCGGGTCGCCTTTTTCGTTTTTGCCAATCCATCAAACAGCGCGTCACTTGTAGGAGCTGCGCCCTGCAGCGAATAGCGGCCATCCAGCAATACCGAGCCCATACCTAAAAGCTTCGCCCCGAGTCGGGGCTCCTACGCGCATGCGCCGCCGACGCTCCCTCTGTAGGAGCCGCGCCCCGCGGCGAACGGCGGCCATCCAGTAATACCGAACCAATACCTAAAGGCTTCGCCCTGCCACGCTCATATCCACACTGCATCCCAGTGCGGATAATCACCTGCGCACTTCACAAGCCCGGCTCTCAAGGGGTTTGCCACCACATATCTCGCCATACTCCGAACATCCTCCTCCCGGCGTAGCGCGTGATCATGAAAGCCTTTTTGCCATATAGGCTGACCCAGGCGTTTGGCGGATATTGATTTAACTCTGCCCATTAATCGGGGCAATGCTTCGTCATGTAGTTGCAGCAGCCAGTGCAGATGATCCGGCATCACAACAAAGCAAAGCGTTTGGTGCGACCCAAGCATCTCGTCCTGACGAATGATCTGGATGAGCGTGCGCGCTGCAGAGAGATCGGCAAACACAGGAACACGGTCCTTGGTCACGGTGGTGACAAGATAGATTTGCCCGCTACTGGACCAGCGTCCATCGCGAAGCTTATGCGCGGCATAGCGTTTCTCGGTCATCGGATTCCCTTCCGTTAGCGTTCGCCAGTTCAGCTTAGTCGAGCCAGAATCAGAGCCCGTGAAAGCTTCACCCCGATGCAGGGCCCTCACACCAAACCGCAAAACAACGCTCCCCCTGTAGGAGCCGCGCCCCGAGGCGGGGCTCCTACACGAATGCGCCAGTCGACGCTCTCTGTAGGAGCTGCGCCCCGCAGCGAATGGTGGCCATCCCGCAATATCGAACCAATACCCAAAAGCTTCGCCCCGAGGCAAGCCTCCTACACGAAGCCCTGGTTATCCCAACTAACCGCAAAACTCGCTAACACCTTGTTTTTTAGGCTGTTCAAAAGCTGATCAGCATGCTAAAACCAAACCGTCGAGTCTTCTAGCCGCTTGAAAAAGAAGGGAAAACCATGACCAAGTCGGAGTTGATCGAAAGAATTGTCACTCATCAAGGTCAGCTGTCCTCCAAGGATGTCGAGCTAGCCATCAAGACCATGCTCGAGCAAATGTCCCAGGCACTGTCCACCGGAGATCGCATCGAAATTCGCGGCTTTGGCAGCTTCTCGCTGCACTACCGCGCCCCGCGCGTTGGGCGTAACCCGAAAACCGGCCAGTCGGTACGTCTGGACGGCAAGTTCGTGCCGCATTTCAAACCGGGCAAGGAGTTGCGTGACCGGGTCAATGAGGACGAGTGACTGCGCTTTGTCCTTCTCGCTGGAGCAAGTCTACTGATTAGGCGGCCGCCTGGCGTCACACTTTTGTCATACTTGCGAAATCATGGAAAACCGGCAAAATGTGCGGGCTTTCACAAGGCGCGCCCTTGCCAGATTTCCAGCTAGTTCAGTTAATTACCATTCTCTGAACAGTCATCCGCACTACTGGGCTGAGTCCCTTTAAATTTCGCCAGCGTTAAGGGATTGACTCGTGCGGTACCCCTCCATTGTTCATCACGGCGCCGTAACAGGTGTGACTGGCTCATGCCATCAGCTACAGATGGATGATGAGCATGCGCTGCTGATTGACTGCGGCCTTTTTCAAGGCGCCGAAACCTCCCCTGAAGGCCGGGCAGGCGCCGGCAAGCTCGCAATCGATTTCTCTCTGGACGGTATCAAAGCACTGGTCGCAACCCATGTTCATATCGACCACGTGGGCCGCATACCCTATCTCCTTGCAGCCGGCTTCAAAGGCCCGATCCTCTGCAGTGAGCCGTCGGCCAAGCTTCTACCCATCGTCCTCGAGGATGCCTTCAAGCTCGGTTTCAGTCGTGATCAGAAGCAAGTAGAGCGCTACCTCAAACTGATCGAGCAGCGCATCGTCGCCTTGCCCTACAAGCAGTGGTTCACCCTGATCGACACGCCGCAGCTCAATGCTCGTATTCGTCTACAGCGTGCTGGCCACATCCTCGGCTCGGCCTACGTCGAAGTGGATCTGCAGTACCCCGAGACGGGCGAGAAGAAACGCATCGTATTTTCCGGCGACCTGGGGGCGCCTCATGCGCCAATTCTCCCGGCGCCGAAAGCCCCATACAAAGCCGATATTCTGGTCATCGAAAGCACCTACGGCGACCGTCTGCATGAAGACCGCCGCAGCCGGCGTGCGCGTCTGGAGAAGGTGCTCGAGCATGCGCTGAGCAACCAGGGCACGGTGCTGATCCCGGCCTTCAGTACTGGCCGCACTCAGGAGCTGCTCTACGAACTTGAGGACATCATTCATCGCAGAGCGCTGAAAGAGTCAGCTAGGGCTCAGTCGAGTGCTTCCGGGCCGAACACCAGTAAAGCGCCAGCCCTCGACTGGGCAAGTTTGCCTATCATTCTCGATTCTCCGCTGGCCAGTCGCTTTACAGCGGTTTATCGGGAGCTCGACCGGTTCTGGGATGACGAGGCGAGGGCGCGCTTGGCCAAAGGCCGTAACCCACTGGCCTTCCGTAATCTGCTTACGGTGGACAGCCACCAGGCCCATCTGGCTATGGTCAACCGCCTGACGCAAACCGCTCAGCCGGCTATCGTCATCGCAGGCAACGGTATGTGCTCCAGTGGGCGCATCGTCAACTACCTGAAAGCCATGCTCGGAGATGCACGGCATGACGTGCTCTTCGTCGGCTACCAGGCGGATGGCACGCCAGGAAGGCAAATCCAGCGCTTTGGCCCGCGTAGTGGCTATGTGGAATTTGACGGGCAGCGCTATGACATTCGTGCTCAGGTGCATACCATAGGCGGTTATTCAGCTCATGCCGATCAGTTAGGGCTGGTAAGGTTTGTCACCCGCATGAGCGCGTGGCCAAATGAAATTCGTCTGGTGCACGGCGACAAGCCAGCTAGACGTGCTTTGGCTGATGCATTGCGAGAACGCTATGTTGACCAGAACAGTGATGTGGACATCCTGTTGCCGGGCATTGATGAGGAGACAGGGATGGGGTGAGCCGTTGCCATTCCTTTGCGTAGACGCCCAGTAAATCTGTGGCTTTGTCGCTCTATCTAGAGTTTGGTTGGGTCGGAAAACCGGCCTGCCATTACCTTGATCAGTACCCACCACACAGGTTCAATGTTTCATGACGTCAACTAACCCTATTCAACCAGTAGTACTGTGCGGCGGATCAGGTACGCGACTGTGGCCATTATCGCGGTCAGGTTTTCCAAAGCAGTTCCTTTGTCTGGTAGGCAACGACAGCTTGTTCCAGCAGTCCATCAAGCGTCTTCTGGGCGGTAGTGAGTCAAACGATGCGCCTTCTTCGCCTTACATCGTATGCAATGAAGAACACCGTTTTTTGGCCCAAGAGCAACTCAGGGAGCTTGGAGTCGACAATGCAACATTCCTGCTAGAACCGGTAGGCCGTAATACTGCGCCGGCGCTGACTCTGGCTGCCTTGGCAGCGCGCGATGCAGGAACAGATCCAGTACTCGTGGTTACCCCGGCAGATCAAGCTATCACTGACGACGAGGCTTTCCGCGTTGCGATGTATCGGGCGGTTGAATCTGCGGTTGAAGGCAACATTGTCATCCTCGGCATTACGCCTGACAGGCCTGAAACGGGCTATGGCTATATTAAGGTGGCTTCTGACAAAGAGGCAGTTGCTACCGTTGAGCGTTTTGTAGAAAAGCCCGATCGGGACACCGCTCAAGCCTACCTGGATGAGGGCGGCTACTACTGGAATGCGGGCTTATTCGTACTCAAGGCCTCGGTATGGCTAGCGGCTCTGGAGAGCTTTCGACCCGACATTCTTCAGGCTGCCTTGACGAGCTGGATGGGCAAGCGAATCGATGGCGCTTTCATTCGACCCGATAAAGAGGCTTTTACGGAGATCCCTAGCGAATCGATCGATTACGCCGTCATGGAGAAGTGCCCCGGAAGTGCCTTGCCCATCAAGATGCTACCGCTGGATGCTGGCTGGAGTGACCTGGGCGCCTGGGATGCCGTATGGAGCGTGTCGCCCAAGGATGACAAGGGTAATGCCCTTCACGGAGATGTGCTGATAACCAAAAGCAGTAATTCGCTTGTACATGCCAGCAGCCGCCTTGTAGCACTGGCCGGCGTTGAGAACCTTGTGGTGATTGAAACAGCAGATGCTGTGCTTGTTGCAGAGAGAAGTCGCTGCCAGGACGTTAAGCAGATTGTCAGCCTGCTTAACCAGCAGTCTCGCGAGGAGCACACCCTTCACCGCAAGGTACACCGTCCGTGGGGCTGGTATGACAGCATCGATGAGGGTGGACGCTTCAAGGTCAAGCGTATACAGGTCAACCCCAAAGCGAGCCTGAGCCTGCAAAAACACCATCATCGTGCCGAGCACTGGATCGTAGTGCAGGGCACTGCAGAAATTACTCGGGGTAGTGAAATACTGCTGCTCAGCGAAAACCAAAGCACTTATATCCCCCTAGGGGAAATTCACCGTTTGGCTAACCCTGGCAGTATTCCGCTGGAGATCATTGAAGTGCAGTCTGGTAGTTATTTGGGGGAAGACGATATTGTACGTCTCGAAGATACCTATGGGCGTAGATAATGAGATTGGTAACCCTATCGCGCTACTTGCGATTTAAACCTTTTGATGAGAGTACCGAAGAGGGGGTGAGATCCGAGCGTTATCGAAGAGCCTTATGGACCATGCTTGCCAACGTTTTTGGACGCGGTGCGTCTATGCTGGTCATGGTGTTGGCTGTTAGCTTGACAATTCCATACTTAGGGGTGGAAAGATTCGGTGCCTGGATGACTGTGGTCAGTCTGGCGGGGCTCCTGATGTTTTTGGATCTTGGAATTGGAAATGCGTTAACGAATAGGGTCGCTAAAATCAATGCCGAGGGCGGAAGAGTATGTGATGTCATTTCTGGTGGTTTGCTATTCCTGCTATTGGTGTCCGTGATTGTTCTGATTGTTTTGAGCTTGATTGCCGCTATCTTGCCATGGGATAAACTGATTAAGACTGATGACTCATCTCTCTGGGATGAGTTTAGAGATGCAGGGGTTAGTTTCGCTGTAATATTTTCTATTAGTTTGTTTTTTGGTGGTGTTCATCGGGTTTTTGCTGGTCTCCAAAGAGCCTATGAATCTCATTTGGCTAGTGTTGTTTCAGCGGGAGGGGCACTTGTTTTCCTGTTAGTTGGTGCTAGATACGAGTGCGGGATAGTTTTTCTGTTGTGGGCTACTTTGGGGGTGCAGCAAATTTCCGGATTTTTTTTATTGCTTAGACTTTGGTGGCAGGGTCTTTTTGGCTTTAAAAAAGGTCTGTTTTTTATGCGAGTTGAGAAAGATAACCTGATTCAGGTGGGAGGGCTCTTTTTTGTTTTGCAGCTGGCTTCTATTGTTTATGTGGGAATGGATGCTCTGTTGATATCGAGTGTCTTAGGTGCTGCGCATGTGGCTATATATACGGTGGCACAGCGTTTGTTTCAGTTCGTAAGTATACCTCTCTCTATTATTAATGCGCCGCTGTGGGCTGCTTATGCGGATGCTCACACAAGGAGAGATGGTTTTTTTATTGTGCATACATTTAGAAGGAGTTTATTTTTAACTGTTTTGATCGGTTTATTTGGAGGGGGTGTTCTGTGGTTTTTTAGTCAGGATATTATCGGGTTTTGGACTGGTGGTAGTCTGAACGTGCCTCTGTCTTTGGTTGGAGCCTTTTTTGTTGTGATGGTTGTAGAGTCTTTGGGGCATGCGTTAGCAATGGCTCTGAATGGATGTGGTTTTATTAGGGAGCAGGTGTTTTTTGCTATGGTAATGATTTTTTTTGGTGTAACTTTCAAGGTTTTAGGTTTCTTTCTTTATGGGATTGAGGGAATGCTATGGGTTTGGGCATTAATCTATTCTCTTTGTGCGGTTTCTTTATATGGGATTCTGTGGCGGCAAAAGATAGGTAGAGCGATGTCGTGCTCTGTTGAGTTGCGTAATGATATGCAATCCTCTTAATGTGGGTTTGTGTTTGTTTGATTTAGTGGCTTTTTTGAAGATGTTTTTGCGAGAGGTAATGGGGACAGATTTTTTTGGGGGCTCTGCTTCTATTTTTTAGATGGCTATTTGGTCGATATAGATTTGGGATTCAAAGTCGTGGATGAAGTTAGATGTTCGATATGCCAAGGTCAAATGGTGCATGTTTTCTCTGCGATACTGTTGGGGAAATATAATGCGGATTATAGGGTTTGCCAATCGTGTGGTTATTTAAAGGTTCATGAGCCGTATTGGCTGAGTGAGGCTTATTCCTCTGCTATTGCTGATGCTGATACAGGCTTGGTCGCGCGAAATGTTTTAATAAGCGAAAAACTTTCATCACTGTTGTTCTGGGGGATGGCTGAGCGTGGCCGTGGTCGGTATTTAGATTCTGCCGGTGGCTATGGAATGCTGACTAGACTGATGAGAGATTATGGTTTCGATTTTTACTGGTCTGATAAATACTGTAAAAATTTTCTAGCGCACGGGTTTGAATATGAAGCGGGAGCAGGGCGCTGTCTTGCGGTAACGGCTATGGAAGTCTTAGAGCATGTAACAGATCCTGTTGGGTATGTAGAAGAAACTCTTCGTTATGCAAGTGCCGATACATTAATTTTTTCTACTGAGCTTTATGATGGTGTGCCCCCCAACCCGGATGAATGGTGGTACTACTCGCTTCCTACAGGGCAACATATTGGTTTTTTTCAGCTTCGGACGCTGCAAGTACTTGCTGATAAATTGGGTCTTAATTTCTATAGCGCCAACGGGATTCATATCTTCACGAGGCGAAATCTAAGGAAGAAGTGGTTACGTATTGTCACTAGCTCTTATTTTGCGAAAGCTACTGCTCCTTTGCTCCGCCGTCTTATGAAGTCAAAAACAATGGATGACCATTGCAAAATTTTAAGCTCGGTGTCAAGGCCATGAAAATTGTCTACGACCACCAGATTTTTTCTTCCCAGCGCTATGGTGGTATTTCTCGTTATTTTTTTGAGTTAGCCAAAGGTTTAGCAGAGGTCGTTGGCGATGATGGCAGTGTTAATGTCAATAGCCCTTTCTTCGTAAATAATTATTTATCAGGGGCGCCTTCTTCCTTCGGCGTACTTGGAAAACACATGCCTGCCTTCCGTGGGGTGGAAAGATTTTGTCGTGCGTCTAATACGGTTCTTTCACCGTTGCTTATGAGGGCACTTAGACCCGATATTGTGCACGAAACCTATTATTCTAGCCGGCCCTCGGCTCCCCGCTCCAGTCGTACCGTCATTACAGTTTATGACATGATCCACGAATTATTTCCTCAATCTTTTTCGGAGAAAGATAAAACCTGTTCCGTTAAGCGCCAAGCTGTCCAGAGAGCTGATCACGTGATCTGTATCTCTGAACATACGCGACAAGATCTTGTTCGCTTGCTTAATGTGCCAGTCGAGAAAACATCAGTGGTTCACCTTGGCTTCTCTCTCACTACTTCAGTGATTGAGGATGTCCAGGAGCCCGTGCGCCCTTATTTGCTCTATGTGGGAATGCGAGACGGTTATAAGAACTTCGAGACGTTACTTCGGGCGTATGCATGCCAACCATGGCTGAAAGAGAATTTTGATCTTATTGCTTTTGGAGGCGGACGATTCAGTGCGTCTGAGTGCGCCATGATCGAGCGACTGGGTATTGTCGCTCAAGTTCATCAACATGGCGGCGGCGATCAGGTTCTTGCTTCCCACTACAGACAGGCAGCTCTTTTTGTCTACCCCTCTCTCTACGAAGGCTTTGGTATTCCTCCTCTGGAGGCGATGAGTTACGGCTGTCCTGTCGTTTGTAGTAATACTAGTTCCATACCTGAGGTTGTGGGTGCTGCTGCTAGAATGTTTGATCCTGACTCCACGGAATCTTTAGCCAACGCTTTAGTCGAGGTACTGCAGAGTCCGGAGGCCTGTCAAGAATTAAGACGGCTCGGACTGGCTCGAGTGAATGAATTCTCTTGGAGTCGCTGCGTTAGAGAAACTCACGCGATCTATCAACGGGTTCTGTCATGAAGGCATTGATTTGTGGTATCGGCGGGCAAGATGGTAGCTATCTAGCGAAGCTTTTATTGGAAAAGGGATACGAGGTTATTGGCACTTCACGCGACTCGATGATCGCTCCGTTTACCAATCTTGAGCGTCTAGGAATAAAGCATCAGGTTAGCCTGGTCTCGATGGCCATCAATGACTTTCGTAGTGTGCTGACGGTAATTGATACTCATCGGCCAAATGAAATTTACAATCTTGCTGGTCAAACGTCCGTAGGCCTTTCTTTTGAGCAGCCTGTCGAGGCGATGGAAAGCATCACCCAAGGCACACTTAATATGCTGGAGGTGATTCGCTTTGTTGATCCCACTATACGTTTTTATAATGCTGGATCCAGCGAGTGTTATGGCGATACCGGAGCGGAAGGTGCTGATGAGGATCGTCCATTTTGGCCCCGCAGTCCGTATGCCGTAGCGAAGGCTTCTGCTTATTGGTTGACTCGTAATTACCGTGAGTCTTACGGCTTACACGCTAACACGGGAATTCTATTTAATCACGAATCTCCTCTACGTCCAGAGCGGTTCGTGACGCAGAAAATTATTCGAGCAGCTGCTCGTATCGCTATAGGAAGTAAAGAAAAATTAAATTTGGGTAATATCGATATTTATAGGGATTGGGGATGGGCTCCTGATTATGTTGATGCGATGTGGCGAATGCTGCAACGAGATGAGGGAGGAGATTACGTTGTAGCCACAGGCGAGTCCTGCGCTCTTGAGGAGTTTGTCCAGAAAGCATTTGCTCATTTTGGTCTCGACTGGCGTGCGCACGTCACCATCAATAGAGATTTGTTTCGTCCCTCAGATATTAAATTCAGTTGCGGTAATCCTCTGAAAGCCAAGCAAATACTGAATTGGTCAGCAGCCTATAAGGTTGGTGATGTTATATCCGCGATGTGTTCGGAAGCAACTCAACAGGAAATTTCTAAGCGTAATCAGGAATTGAAATGATGAAAAAAGCTCTTATCACCGGAATAACCGGCCAAGACGGCTCTTACCTCGCAGAGCTGTTGTTGGAGAAAGGCTATGAGGTGCATGGTATCAAACGACGTGCTTCGTCATTCAATACTCAGCGTGTGGATCATATTTACCAAGATCCTCATGTAGAACATCAGAATTTCGTCCTTCACTATGGGGATCTGACCGACTCCTCGAATCTCACGCGCATTCTGCAAGAGGTTCAGCCAGACGAGGTTTATAACCTTGGCGCTCAGTCGCACGTGGCAGTCAGTTTTGAGTCGCCGGAATATACGGCGGATGTCGACGCGATGGGGACGTTGCGGCTGTTGGAGGCTATCCGTCTGTTAGGGTTGGAGAAAAAGACACGTTTCTACCAAGCCTCTACATCTGAGCTGTATGGTTTGGTGCAGGAAATTCCGCAAAAGGAAACGACGCCTTTCTATCCGCGTTCTCCTTATGCCGTGGCCAAGCTATACGCCTATTGGATCACCGTTAATTATCGTGAGGCCTACGGTATGTATGCCTGCAATGGAATTCTCTTCAATCATGAGTCGCCGCGTCGCGGTGAAACGTTCGTTACCCGGAAGATCACTCGAGGTCTTGCCAATATAGGTCAGGGGCTGGAGAAGTGCCTGTATATGGGCAATATGGATGCTTTACGCGACTGGGGCCACGCTAAGGACTATGTGCGGATGCAGTGGATGATGCTGCAGCAGGATCGGCCGGAGGATTTTGTTATTGCGACCGGTGTTCAATATTCGGTGCGTCAGTTCATTGAGTGGTCTGCAGCGGAACTCGGCATTACGCTTCGCTTTGAAGGACAAGGTGTAGAGGAGATTGCAATTGTCGAGACCGTTGAGGGCAACAAGGCTCCGGCGCTCAGTGTGGGCGACGTCGTGGTGCGTGTTGACCCTCGCTATTTCCGTCCTGCCGAGGTAGAAACGCTGCTGGGTGATCCCACCAAAGCCAAGCAAACGCTTGGCTGGGTTCCGGAAATTACGGTGCAGGAAATGTGCGCTGAGATGGTCAGTGAAGATCTCAAGGTTGCGCAACGCCACGCGTTGCTAAAGACCTATGGTCACGATGTACCGGTGTCGGTGGAGAATTGAGCGTGGCGCATGATCTGAACCAGACAATCTTCGTTGCCGGCCATCGGGGGATGGTTGGTTCAGCGATTGTCAGACACCTTAAAATGTTAGGTTATAGAAATATCCTGACCGCTGCTCGTGATGAATTAAACCTGCTTGATCAGGCCGCCGTGCAGCGTTACTTTCAGGCTAACCGCATAGAACAGGTCTATCTGGCCGCTGCTAAAGTAGGCGGAATTCATGCCAACAATACCTATCCTGCTGAGTTTATCTACGAAAATCTGATAATCGAAGCTAACGTTATTCACAGTGCGCATTTGGCCGGTGTGAATAAATTACTTTTCTTGGGGTCGTCTTGTATTTATCCCAAGCTTGCGCCTCAGCCGATGTCTGAGGATGCCTTGCTTACTGGATTGCTTGAGCCAACGAATGAGCCCTACGCCATCGCAAAAATTGCAGGGATCAAGCTTTGCGAAAGTTATAATCGCCAGTATTGTCGCGATTACCGCAGTGTGATGCCAACGAACCTTTATGGTCCTGGCGACAATTACCATCCCGAAAATAGCCATGTGATACCAGCGCTCATTCGACGTTTCCATACGGCAAAAGTTAACGGTGATGCTGAGGTTGTTGTTTGGGGAACGGGTACTCCACGCCGTGAGTTTCTATATGTGGATGATATGGCTGCTGCCAGCGTATACGTCATGAACATGTCTGAAGCTCGCTGGCAAGCTTCAGTCAGCCCTATGTTATCGCACATTAATGTTGGGTGCGGTCACGATAATAGTATTAAAGAAGTGGCTGCGTTAATTGCAGAAGTTACTGGTTATACTGGTAATTTAATCTTTGATAGAACCAAGCCGGATGGAGCTCCAAGGAAACTGATGGACTCTAGCAAGTTGCATCAGTTGGGTTGGCGGCCTGTTATTGGGCTGGATCGAGGGATTCGTGACGCTTATGAAGCATTTCTAAAGGCGGATGCTCATGGCGCTTAAGGGAAAAATTAGCATCGTTACGGCTACTTATAATGCTAAGCAT
Organism: Pseudomonas sp. NY15364; assembly: GCF_048068235.1. Classification (NCBI taxonomy): domain Bacteria; kingdom Pseudomonadati; phylum Pseudomonadota; class Gammaproteobacteria; order Pseudomonadales; family Pseudomonadaceae; genus Pseudomonas; species Pseudomonas sp. NY15364. The sequence goes on from NZ_JBLUPX010000007.1 coordinate 137,697, forward strand.
GTTTTGCCGGGACTGATTGCTTCTTTACGAGAGCAAACAGATTTAAATTTCGAGTGGGTGGTTGCGGACGGCGCATCTACAGATGGAACGCTCGAACTTTTGATGTCTATTAAAGATCTTGATATAAAAATAATCTCTCAGGAAGATTTTGGTATTTATGACGCCTTGAATCGTGGCGTAAAGGCATGCTCTGGTGATTACTACCTAGTAATCGGTGCGGATGATATTTTTTATCCGGATGCGATAGAGGTTTATCGGGCTGCAATAGAGCCTAATGTGTCGTTTGTGACGGCTGGTGTAGATGTTGGTGATGTAAGCGTTTTCGCTGGGCGTTCACCCTCATGGAAGGGAGGGCACGCTGCTTATTTTTCCTGCCATGCAGTGGGTGTGTTGATAAAAAAGAAACTGCATGATCGCTATGGTTTTTATTCGCGACGTTATCCTATTTTAGCTGATCAGTTGTTTTTGCTCAGCGCAGCGGCAGGGAATGAACAGATTAAGAAGCTGCCTGTAGTCGTGGGAAGGTTCAATGAGGCTGGTGTCAGTTCTATTGATCGGGCTGGTACAATAACCGAGCTTTATAGGGTTCAGCTTCAGTTGGGAAGTAATAAATTTGTTCAAACGCTATTGTGCTGTTTTCGGTTGTTAAAAAATATCATCACCAGTAAGTGAGCAGGTGATGTGGTGCTTTTTTCTCGGGTTTCATATGCGTTTTGATATTGTTGTTCCGGTTTATAACAAAGCTCATACCGTTTTGCGCGCTGTCGAGTCCGTCCTTTCTCAAGAGTATGGGGATTTTGCTCTTTATGTGGTGGATGACGGCTCATCTGATGGTGGTGTCGATTCTTTAAATCTTATTGCGGATAGTCGATTAACTGTCTTACGCCAAGATAATTCCGGTGTTTCTGTTGCAAGAAATAAAGGTGTTTCGCTGGGCCGTTCGCAGTATGTTTGCTTTCTGGATGCCGATGACGAATGGGATAAGAATTTTTTGCAGCGCATAGTTTCGTTGATTTCTGATTTCCCAGCAGCGGCTATATACTCTACGGGGCACAGGGTTAACGAAGATGGTGTTGTTCGTGATGTTACATCTAGCTCGGTGCGGCGTGGTTATGTCACCGACTTTTATTCGCTCTCAAGAAGTGTTGAGTTAGTTAATAGCTCAAAAGTGGTGTTAAGGCGTGACGTGTTGGATGAGATAGGTGGATTTCCACCTGGAGTAAAGGTGGGTGAGGATCTTTATGTTTGGATTCGCGCAGCTTTTCAGAGAAAGGTTGCCTATGATCCTTCTGTGGCAGTAACTATATTTAGAATGTTTGATGAGGGCAAAAAAGAGCGCTCTAAGTTAGTCCCTTATCCGCTTGAGTATTTCTCCCGGAATCGGGAATTTTTCTCTGGTGCCGCATCGTTAAAGAGGTACGTGGAATTTATTGGTCTTCGCCATGTGATTGGCTCTGGGTTGAACGGGGATTTTCATGGTGGTTTGATTCGCGCCATTGCACTTGTAAAGTTAAATTTTTTTCTAGGGCTTTTTTCATTTTTTATCATTATTCCACCCCCGGCTTTTTTGCGCTATATGAAGAGGCTTGTTCGATAGTGCACCTAAGTAGATCTGCTTTTAGTGGTGTAAAGTTTTACTGAGGAATGATTTCAATTGCGCAGTATAGTTTTTGTCATAACCCGTTCTGACGTGATGGGTGGGGCCAGTGTCCATCTTCTTGATCTTGCTGCGGGCCTTCAGTCTTGTGGTTATGACATAACTATTTTGGTCGGTGGGCAGGGCGTTTTTCTGCAGCACGCGCGGGATCGATCATTAAGTTGTATTTCTCTGAAGTATTTGACCAGAGAGATCGACCTGATTATTGACGTTAAAGCGATATTCGAGTTGCGTGGCGTGCTAAAGCGCTTGAAGCCAGATCTGATTCACTTGCATTCTTCTAAGGCCGGAATTATCGGACGTATCAGCGCTATAGGGTTGACTGTTCCTTGTATATTCACGGCCCATGGCTGGGCATTTACCGAAGGCGTATCTCCAAGGCGCCGCTTCCTATATCGATTTATCGAACGGCTCATTGCCCCGTTGGCAAAACGGATCATTACTGTCTCCGACTATGACAGGAGCCTCGCCTTGGCGGAGCGGGTTGCGCCACCAGGCCAGCTCGCCGTGGTGCATAACGGCATGCCAGATATTCCTGCCAAGATGCGGGCTCAGCGGGTCGCAGTGGGAGATATCGTACGCTTTGTCATGGTCGCTCGTTTTGAGGCGCCTAAAGATCAGTTGTCATTGTTGCGCGCCTTCGCAGCGCTTCCCTCAGAGCGTTGGTGCCTTGAGCTGATTGGTGATGGGCCGCAGATGCAAGCTGCGATCGATCTTGCGACAAGCCTTGGCTTGGCTGACAACGTCATTTTTTCGGGAGCTTGCATCGATGTTTCTTCACGGCTTGCAGCATCAGACGTATTTATCTTGATCTCTCGCTGGGAAGGATTGCCGCTGACTATTCTTGAGGCAATGCGTGCTGGCCTGCCAGTTATCGCATCCGATGTAGGAGGCGTCGCCGAAGCTGTAGAGGACGGTGAGACGGGCTATCTGATCAAGCGTGACGCTAAAGGCTTACTAGTAGAACGCCTCGGTCTACTGCTTGCGGACGCTGAGATGAGGCGGCGCATGGGCGAGGCAGGACGGCTTCGATATGAATCCGATTTTACGTTTTCTCTAATGCTGAATAAAACCATCGCGGTTTATGAAGAGGTGCTTCTTTAATTATGCGAGTTTTGCTGACTGGGGCCACCGGTTTCGTTGGTGGTGCTTTGTTGCGTTATCTATCTACTGCAGGTGCGTGTGTGGTGGCCGCTGTGCGTTCAAGCGGAACTAGGAGGTTTTCTGAGCATGTATTTGAGGTGGGAGATATAAGTGCAGACACGCAGTGGGCCTCCGCTCTAGAGGGTACTACCGTAGTAGTACATACCGCTGCTCGAGCCCATATTTCTCAGGAGGTAAGTAGTAACCCGCTGACTGAGTATCGGGGTGTCAACGTGGAGGGTACGTTGAATCTTGCCCGGCAAGCCGCGATAGCCGGGGTGAAACGTTTCGTTTTCATCAGCTCTATCGGCGTTAACGGGAATATCAATGTTCGCCCGTTTAGTGCCCTTGATGTCCCGCACCCCGTGGAGCCCTATGCCCAGTCCAAATGGGAGGCTGAGCAGGGGCTTTGGCGCATCCAGCAAGAGACAGGGATGGAGCTGGTGGTCATTCGTCCTCCCTTGGTATATGGCCCCGGGGCTCCGGGTAACTTTGGGAGTCTGGTTCGCTGGGTTGGTAAAGGGATTCCACTACCCCTCGGAGCTATCCACAATCGTCGTTCGCTGGTTGGCATCGACAATCTTGTCGATTTGATCGTTCGCTGCATCGATCATCCCGCTGCTGCCAACCAAGTCTTTCTGGCGGGTGATGGTCGCGATCTATCGACTACAGAGCTGTTACGTTTAGTGGGAGATGCAATGGGGCGGCCTGCACGTTTGATTCCTCTGCCTGCTGGCGTTCTTAAGCTTAGCGCGGCACTGTTGGGGCGGAAGGCTATGGCGCAGCGCTTGCTGGGGTCTTTGCAGGTAGATATCTCGCAGACATGCGAGACACTGGATTGGCAGCCACCTTTCACGGTTGAAGAGGGGTTAAGGCGTTGTTTCCTGTCTTCGGATTGACTGGCTTTCAGAGGTTGGGTCTGTGATACGTGTTTTTGATGTTGCTCTGTCCTTACTGGGGTTGCTCTTCGGCTTTCCGGTATTGGTTTTGATCTATGTTCTTGGCTTATTGGATACAGGCGCGCCTCTGTTTCGTCAGACGCGTGTGGGGCGTGGTAAGCGGCCGTTTACGTTAGTCAAGTTTCGAACGATGGCGGTTGATACTGCATCTGTGGCGAGCCACTTGGCCTCCAGCGCCTCGATCACGCGCTTGGGCGCTTTTCTGCGCAAGACCAAGCTAGACGAGCTACCGCAGTTATGGAATGTGCTCAGGGGGGAAATGAGTCTGGTTGGGCCTCGGCCTAATCTGTTCAATCAGGAAGAGCTGATCGCCGAGCGAGAATTACGCGCTGTGTATGATGTTCGCCCAGGCATTACGGGGTTGGCCCAAGTGCAGGGGATCGATATGTCTACGCCGGCTTTGCTTGCCGAAACTGACCAGCAGATGATCCGTTCGATGTCGATCTCTCTCTATTTCAGTCTGATTCTGCAAACAGCCTTGGGAAAAGGTGCTGGCGACCGAGTGGTGCATTGAGTCTGGCGTGTCTGTTGCAGCAGGAGGGGTGATGTTTGACGTGTCTGGAGCAGGTAGCTCCATTTGAATGGTAACGAGGCAGTCAGAGAGATGAAGATGAACGGTTTGCGTCAGTTTCTGGTGAATTTGCCCAGGCGTCAGAAGCGTTTGTTGCAGTTATTGGCTGATACCATCCTCGTCTGGGTTGCGCTTTGGCTGTCGTTTGCCGTTCGTTTGGGGGAAATCGATGCGGCCAAGCCCTTTTCTGGGCATGGCTGGTTGTTCATTGTCGCCCCGATGATTGCTCTGCCTATTTTCATCCGGTTGGGCATGTATCGGGCTGTGATGCGTTATGTGGGCAGTGATGCGCTCATTACCATCGCAAAAGCTGTATCTCTCTCGGCGCTGGTGTTGGCGCTTGCCGTTTACTGGTACAGGGGCCCTACGGCCGTTGTACCGCGCTCTATGGTGTTCAATTACTGGTGGCTCAGTCTGTTGCTATTGGGCGGTCTGCGCCTTGGGATGCGCCAATTCTTCACTGGTGATTGGCTTGAGCCTGTTGCCCGACAACGTGACGCTATAGCAGGCACATCCCGGGTTGCTATTTATGGCGCGGGAACGGCTGGTAATCAGTTGGTTGCGGCTTTGCGTTTAGGGCGTGCGATGCGGGCGGTAGCATTTGTGGACGACGACGCTGGAGTCGCCAATCGTGTTATTGCCGGATTGCGAGTTTATACACCCAAGCATATTCAGCAGATGATCGACGAGACGGGGGCCGACGAGATTCTGCTTGCGATGCCGTCCATTTCTCGAGCGCGACGGCGCGAGATCCTCGATGCGTTAGAGCCTTATGCATTGCATGTTCGCAGCGTGCCAGGGTTCACCGACCTGGCCAGTGGAAGGGTGAAGGTCGAGGATATTCAGGAGGTCGACATAGCCGATCTTCTCGGGCGTGATGCTGTTCCGCCTCAGCAAGATTTGTTCGAACGCTGTATCAAGAGTCAGGTGGTTCTGGTGACCGGCGCTGGCGGCTCCATCGGTTCGGAGCTGTGTCGGCAGATTCTCGCTAGTGGCGCGCGAACCTTGCTGCTTTTCGAGCACAGCGAATTCAATCTCTACAGCATCCATGGCGAATTGCAGCAGCGTATCGAGCGGGAGTCGCTGCCGATCAAACTGGTGCCGATTCTCGGGTCTATCCGTAACTTCGAGCGGTTGTTCGACATTCTGCAGACCTGGCGCGTCAACACTGTCTATCACGCCGCCGCTTACAAGCATGTGCCGATGGTCGAGCATAACGTTGCCGAGGGTGTGCTCAATAACCTAGTCGGTACGCTCAATGCCGCGCAGGCTTCGATCAAGGCGGGTGTTGCTAATTTTGTGCTGATCTCAACTGACAAGGCGGTACGACCCACCAATGTCATGGGCAGCACTAAGCGCCTGGCTGAGATGGTGCTGCAGGCGCTGAGTCGTGAGTCTGCGCCGTTGCTGTTCGGTGATGACTCAGGTGTTCATCACGTCAACAAGACCCGTTTCACCATGGTGCGTTTTGGCAATGTGCTGGGTTCTTCCGGGTCGGTTATTCCGTTGTTTAGGGAGCAGATCAAGCAGGGTGGGCCGGTGACGGTGACGCATCCGAACATCACCCGCTATTTCATGACAATCCCCGAGGCGGCGCAGCTCGTCATTCAGGCCGGTTCGTTGGGGCAGGGCGGTGATGTGTTCGTGCTGGATATGGGCGAGCCCGTGAAGATCGCCGATCTTGCCGAAAAGATGATCCGTCTGTCCGGTCTTACTGTGCGCGATGAGCGCACTCCGCATGGCGATATCGGTATTGAGTTCACCGGGTTGCGGCCGGGTGAGAAGCTCTATGAGGAGCTGCTGATCGGCGAGGATGTGAAGCCTACGGAGCATCCGATGATCATGCGCGCGGAAGAGGACATGTTGCCCTGGGACGAGCTCAAGGGTCGCTTACAGACGCTACTGGTTGCGGTCAGTGAGGATGATTACGCTCGCGTGCGAGTGCTGTTGCGCGAAACGGTGCATGGTTATGTGCCGGAAGGTGAGATCGTCGACTGGATTCATCTCAGAAACCGGGAGCGTTGAGGCTGTGGTTTGACAGCTGGAAGATAGCGTCTAGGTTGACTCTAGTGGGGTTTGAAACCTCACTGGGATCTACTTACGACAAAGGAATGCAATCATGCAAAAACTCGGTCTATCTTCCCTTCTGTTCGCTGTTTTCGCTTCCTTCTCTCTGGCTGCCGCTGCAGCTGAAACCCCAAAAACCGAAAGCGCCAAACCGGCTGCTGTGCAGGTGGCGCAGGTTGCCGTGGTCAATCTGAATACCGCCGATGCTGCAACGCTGCAGAGTGAGTTGGTGGGGATTGGTGCGACCAAGGCGCAGGCGATTGTGGCTTACCGGGAGGAGCACGGTAATTTCGCCTCGGTCGACGAGTTGTTGGAGGTGAAAGGTATCGGCGAGGCGACGCTGGAGAAGAACCGCGACAAGCTGAGTGTTAATTGACGCCTGGCGGCGTTGTTGTCTGGGCCGGTCTTTTGACCGGCCTTTTCGTTTTTGTAGGGCGAGGGTGCTGGACTACGCGATTTGCGTTTTTGTAGGAGCCCCGCCTCGGGGCGAAGCTCTCGGCGTTGCGGTGTTCTTTCGATTCGCCGCGGAGCGCGGCTCCTACAGGTGCAGCGGGTTCCTTCAGGGAGATGAATAACCTGAGACTTAGTTCCTGGTGAGAGTCTGCCGAAAACGAAAAAGCCCCGGCATGAGCCGAGGCTTTAAATTTGGCTCCGCGACCTGGACTCGACAGCGAAGCTGAACGCGCTTCAGCGCGGCCCCGGAGGGGTGAGCGCAGCGAATAACCTGGGACATGGTCCCTGGTGAGAGTCCGCTGAAAACGAAAAAGCCCCGGTATGAACCGAGGCTTTAAATTTGGCTCCGCGACCTGGACTCGAACCAGGGACCCAATGATTAACAGTCATTTGCTCTACCGACTGAGCTATCGCGGAACAACGGCGCGTATGTTACTGATTAAAAAAGAGAAGTCAACTCTTTGCCATGATATCTACGTGGTTAGAATTCGGGGTGTTCAGCGATGGTGTCGCAGGAGGGGCTTTAGCCGCGATGGCTGTCAGTCCGCAACAGATCGTGGCTGAGGCAGAATGTCTCCCAGTCGTTCCAAGGCCAGCGGTGCCTGGGTATTGGTGTAGGAGCCCCGCCCCGGGGCGAAGCTTTGGCTTTTGCGGTGCTCTGTCGAACGATTCGCGGCTGAAGCGGAATGCCGCCCAGCCGCTCCTACAGTGACTTTTGGCGCATACAAAAACGCCGGCTCATGGGCCGGCGTTTTTGTTTATTGCAGAGGCTTACAGTACGGCGTGGATCGCGCGGGTGACGCTGCCCAGGTTGCCGTTGTTCAGCGCGGCGACGCAGATGCGGCCGGTGCCGACGGCGTAGATGCCGAACTCTTCCTTCAGGCGTTCCACTTGCTCCACGGTAAGGCCGGAGTAGGAGAACATGCCGCGTTGCTCGGCGACGAAGCCGAAGTCGCGCTTGGCACCCAGGGCTGCCAGTTGTTCGACCATGGCCAAGCGCATGCTGCGGATGCGGTCGCGCATTTCGCCCAGTTCGGCTTCCCACATGGCGCGCAGTTCGGGGCTGTTGAGTACGCTGGCGACTACGGTGGCGCCGTGGGTCGGCGGGTTGGAGTAGTTGGTGCGGATCACGCGTTTGAGCTGCGACAGGACGCGAGTCGACTCTTCACGGCTGCTGGTGACCAGTGACAGGGCGCCGACGCGCTCGCCGTACAGCGAGAACGATTTGGAGAAGGAGCTGGAAACGAAGAATTCCAGGCCCGACTCGGCGAACAGGCGCACGGCTTCGGCGTCCTGATCGATGCCGTCACCGAAGCCCTGGTAGGCGATGTCGAGGAAAGGTACGTGCTCGCGCTCGCGCAGTACTTCCAGCACGGCTTTCCAGTCTTCCAGTTGCAGGTCGACGCCGGTTGGGTTGTGGCAGCAGGCGTGCAGCACGACGATGGAACGAGCCGGCAGGTTGCGCAGGTCTTCGAGCATGCCGCCGCGGTTCACGCCGTTGCTGAACGGGTCGTAGTAGCGGTAGTTCTGCACCGGGAAACCGGCGGATTCGAACAGGGCGCGGTGGTTTTCCCAGCTCGGGTCGCTGATGGCGACGGTGGCGTCCGGCAGCAGGCGCTTGAGGAAGTCGGCGCCGATCTTCAGTGCGCCGGTACCGCCCAGGGCTTGCGTGGTGATCACACGGCCGGCTTCGATCAGCGCAGCGCCTTTGCCGAACAGCAGTTCCTGCACGGCCTTGTCGTAGGCGGCGATGCCTTCGATCGGCAGGTAGCCGCGCGGAGCATGCGCCTCGATACGCGCTTTTTCGGCTTCTGCGACAGCGCGCAGCAGCGGAATTCGCCCCTCCTCGTTGTAGTAGACGCCCACGCCAAGGTTGACCTTGGTGGTGCGGGTGTCCGCGTTGAATGCTTCGTTGAGGCCCAGGATGGGATCGCGCGGAGCCATTTCGACGGCAGAGAAGAGACTCATGATGGGTGCGACAACTCGAGTGAGGGGTGGGTGGCCAGGCGTCCCCGACAAAAGCGCTAGGGGGCGCGTAAACGGGGCGTTAGTATAACGACCCTGAATCCAGGGGGCGACAGCGCAAAGCCCTGAATTAAGGCCTTTTGCCAGGTAATTCGACTCTACCTGGCCCTATCGCCGAATCGCCCCGCAATTCATGGCGTTTGACGCGGTCCGACAGGATGCGTCACAGCCATTTGTCGAGGTACTGCATGTCTGAGTTTCAGTTGGTGACCCGCTTCAAACCTGCCGGCGATCAGCCTGAGGCGATCCGGCAGATGGTCGAGGGGCTGGAGGCCGGCCTTTCGCACCAGACCCTGCTGGGTGTGACCGGCTCGGGCAAGACCTTCTCCATCGCCAACGTGATCGCTCAGGTGCAGCGTCCGACCCTGGTCCTGGCACCGAACAAGACCCTGGCGGCGCAGCTCTATGGCGAGTTCAAGGCGTTCTTCCCGAACAACGCGGTGGAGTACTTCGTCTCCTACTACGACTACTACCAGCCGGAAGCCTATGTGCCGTCGTCGGACACCTTCATCGAGAAGGACGCCTCGATCAACGACCACATCGAGCAGATGCGCCTGTCGGCGACCAAGGCGCTGATCGAGCGGCCGGACGTGATCGTGGTCTGCACCGTGTCCTCGATTTACGGCCTGGGCAGCCCCGAGGAGTACCTGAAAATGGTGCTGCACCTCGACCGTGGCGACAAGATGGACCAGCGCGCGCTGCTGCGCCGCTTGGCCGAGCTGCAATACACGCGCAACGACATGGACTTCGCCCGTGCCACTTTCCGCGTGCGCGGTGATGTGATCGATATATTCCCGGCGGAATCGGATCTGGAAGCCATTCGTGTCGAGTTGTTCGATGACGAGGTGGAGAGTATCAGTGCCTTCGACCCGCTGACCGGCGAGGTGATCCAGAAGCTGCCGCGCTTCACCTTCTATCCCAAAAGCCACTACGTCACGCCGCGTGAAACCTTGCTGGAGGCGGTTGAGCAGATCAAGGTCGAGTTGCAGCAGCGCCTGGAGTACCTGCGCGGGGCGAACAAGCTGGTGGAGGCGCAGCGCCTGGAGCAGCGCACGCGCTTCGACCTGGAGATGATCCTCGAGCTGGGCTACTGCAACGGCATCGAGAACTACTCGCGCTACCTGTCGGGCCGCCCGTCCGGCGCGCCGCCACCCACTCTCTATGACTACCTGCCGGACGAAGCGCTGCTGGTGATCGACGAGTCCCACGTTTCGGTGCCGCAGGTCGGCGCCATGTACAAGGGCGACCGCTCGCGCAAGGAAACCCTGGTGGAATACGGCTTCCGCCTGCCTTCTGCGCTGGATAACCGACCGATGCGTTTCGAGGAGTGGGAGGCGGCCAGCCCGCAGACCATTTTCGTTTCCGCCACGCCCGGCCCTTACGAGGCCGAGCACGCCGGTCGGGTGATCGAGCAGGTGGTAAGACCTACCGGCCTGGTCGATCCTGAAGTGGAGGTGCGCCCGGCGCGCACCCAGGTCGACGATCTGCTCTCGGAAATTCGTCTACGGGTGGCGGCTGGGGATCGTGTGCTGGTTACCACGCTGACCAAGCGCATGGCCGAGGACTTGACCGACTATCTGGGCGATCATGACGTCAAGGTGCGTTACCTGCACTCGGACATCGACACCGTGGAGCGGGTGGAGATCATCCGCGATCTGCGCCTTGGCGCTTTCGATGTTCTGGTGGGCATCAACCTGCTGCGCGAGGGCCTGGATATGCCCGAGGTGTCGCTGGTGGCGATCCTCGATGCGGACAAGGAGGGTTTCCTGCGTAGCGAGCGCTCGCTGATCCAGACCATTGGCCGTGCGGCGCGCAATCTCAATGGCAAGGCGATTCTCTACGCTGACAACATGACCGGCTCGATGCAGCGCGCCATTGGTGAGACCGAGCGGCGCCGCGAGAAGCAAATCGCCTTCAACGAAGCCAACGGCATCGTGCCCAAGGGGGTGCAGAAGGACGTCAAGGACATCCTCGAAGGTGCGGTGGTGCCGGGGGCGCGCAGCAACAAGCGCAAAGGTATGGCCAAGGCCGCGGAGGAGAGTGCTCGCTACGAGAACGAGCTGCGCTCGCCAAGCGAGATCACCAAGCGCATTCGCCAGTTGGAAGAGAAGATGTATGCCCTGGCGCGCGACCTGGAGTTCGAGGCTGCGGCGCAGTTGCGTGACGAGATTCAGAAGCTGCGCGATCGGTTGCTGCAGGTTTGATGCATCAGTGAGTGTGGTGAGGCGCTTTCGACTCTGGCATCCCGCTTCGTTCTACCTCCTGCATCCATGCAGTTGTAGCGGCGACGGTCGCGGCTGAAGCCCCTCCCACAGGTCTGGCGGTATCTATGGAGTCTGTGTTGGAGCCTCGCCCCGGGGCGAAGCGGTTGGCTTCGCGGTGTTCTTGCGATTCGCCGCGGGGCGCGGCTCCTACGGAGCAGGGTCAGTGCGCCGCGCCGCCACCCGCCATGTTCTGCGGCAGCTTTCGTGTCAGCAGGATCGCCAGCATGCTCACACCCAGGGCGATGCCGATGAAATGGAATGCGTCGTTGTAGGCCATGATGATCGCTTGCTCGTGGACGATCTGGCTTAGCTTGGCCAGTGCAGCCTGTTCGCTACCCAGGGTTTGCGTCAGCAGGTGCAGGCGCACCTCCACCTGTGGATTGGTCGGCACGATGGATTCGCGCAGGTAGTCGAAATAGACCTTGGCGCGCGCATCCAGCAGGGTGGCGAGCAGGGCGATGCCGATGGCACCGCCGAGGTTTCGCAGGATGTTGAACAGGCTGGAGGCCGAGCCGGCATCCTGCGGCAGGATGTAGGCGGTGGCGATCAGCGACACCGTGACCATCACCAGCGGTTGGCCCAGAGCACGGATGATCTGGATGTGCTGGAACTGCTCGCCGGCGAAGTCCGGGTTGAGCACGCCGGAGAAGAAGCTCGCCGCGCCGAACAGGGCAAAGCCCAGGGCGCACAGCCATTTCGGCGAGATGATCTTCATCAGCTTGGGTACCAGCGGGATCAGGAACAGCTGCGGCACGCCCATCCACATGATCACTTCGCCGATCTGCATGGCGTTGTAGCCCTGGATCTGCGCCAGATACAGCGGCAACACGTAGATCGAACCGTACAGCCCGACGCCGAGGCCCAGGCTGGAAATGCTGGCCAGGCCGAAGTTGCGTTCGCGCAGCACGCCCAGGTTGATCAGTGGATTGGGGCGGGATATCTGCAGGATGACGAACAGGATCAGGCTCACCAGGGCCACGCTGCCCAGGCCGACGATCAGCTGAGATTCCAGCCAGTCCTTGCGGTGGCCTTCTTCGAGAAATACCTGCAGGCAGCCCAGGCCCATGCCCAGGGTGACGATGCCGGCGTAGTCGGTGGTCTTCAGCAGCTCCCAGTGTGGCGCCTTTTTCTCCAGGCCATAGAGCAGGCTGGCGATCATGATCAGGCCGGGCGGCACATTGATGTAGAAGATGTACTCCCAGCCCCAGTTCTCGGTCAGCCAGCCACCCAGCGTCGGGCCGATGGAGGGGGCGAAGGTGGCCGTGATGGCGAACAGGGCCATGCCCTTGGCGCGGTGGTGCTCGGGCAGCTTGATCAGCGTCATGGTGAACGCCAGCGGGATCAGCGCGCCGCCGGTAAAACCCTGCAGGGCGCGGAACACGATCATGCTTTCCAGGCTCCAGGCCAGGGAGCACAGCAGCGAGGCGATCAGAAAGCCCACCGACACCCACACCGCCAGGCGCCGCGCCGAGAGCAACTGCACCAGCCAGGCGGTCAGCGGGATCATGATGATCTCGGCCACCAGGTAGGAGGTGGAAATCCACGAACCTTCCTCCAGGGTGGCGGACAGTGCGCCCTGAATATCCTTCAACGAGGAGTTGGTGATCTGAATATCCAACACCGCCATGAAGGCGCCGAGCATCGCACTCATCACCGCAATCCAGTCGCGGCGGCTGGGCTCAGCCGTGGGGCGGATCAGCGCATCACCCGCCATGGCTTTCGTCGCTGCGCAGATCCACTGTGACCTCCACCGACATGCCGGGGCGGATCAGTCCATGCAGCGGGTTGTCGGCGGCGAAGGTCAGCTTGACCGGGATGCGTTGCACCACTTTGGTGAAGTTGCCGGTGGCGTTGTCTGGCGGCAGCAGGCTGAATTGCGCGCCGGAGGCGGCGAACAGGCTGTCGATGCGGCCTTCGATGGGGGTGTCGGGATAGCTGTCGAACAGCAGTTCGGCTTTCTGCCCAGGGTGCATCTGGCCGATCTGGGTTTCCTTGAAGTTGGCCTGGATCCAGATGTCCTGATCCGGTACCAGCGATAGCAGGTAGGCGCCGCTTTGCACCACCTGGCCTTCACGGGCCGAGCGCTGGCCGACCATGCCGCTGATCGGTGCATGGATCTGCGTACGCGAGAGGTTGAGGTCGGCCTGTTCCAGGTCGGCCTGCGCCGAGAGAATCAGCGCGTCCAGGCGTTTGAGCTCGGCTTCCAGGCTGGCGACCTGCTGACGCTGAGCCTGCAGATCGGCCTGGGCCTTGGCCACTTGCGAGCGGGCCACGCGGTTGTCGGCGGCCAGGGTGGTGACGCGTTCTTCGGAGACGTAACCCGGCTTGCGCAGGGTCTGCGCGCGGCCGAGATCGAGCTTGGAGCGATCAAGGGTCGCCTGGCTGGCGGCGACGTCGGCCTGGCTGGCGGCAATCAGGCTGGCCTGCTGGTCGAGCTTGCTCTGCGCCTGGGCGCGCTCGGCCTGGTGAGTTTCCAGGGCGGCGAGGGCGCGCTGGCGAGCGAGGCGGAAGTCGGCGTCTTCCAGTACCGCTAGAAGTTGGCCGGCCTCCACGCGTTGATTGTCACGCACCAGGACCTTTTCGATGCGTGCATTCAACTGGCTGGAGACGCGGGTGATCTCGCCCTGCACGTAAGCGTTGTCCGTGCTCTCGTGGTAGCGACCGATCAGCAGCCACTGGGCGAGCAGGGCACCGGCGATCAACACCAGCAGGATCACGAATACGAGAAGGCGACGTTGCAGTTTGGCGGGCATGCTTGAGGCTCGGGGTGCGTCGGAGAAATGTAAGTAAATTTAACAGCGTTCCCTTTTCGCTAGTAGACTCTCGGCTTGGCATGCTTTGTTGCGTATGAGGAACAATCATGGGGCTGGATGACGCACTGATCTTTACCCGAGTGGTGGAATGCCACAGTTTCACCCAGGCCGCGACCAGCCTGGGTATGCAGAAGTCGACGGTGAGTCGGCGTATCGCGTTGCTCGAAGAGCGCCTTGGTGTGCGTCTGCTCAACCGCACCACGCGCAAGTTGCGCCTGACCGAGGTGGGGCAGGCCTATTACGAGCGTTGCCGGCAGATCATGCTCGACTTCGCCGAGGCCGAGCAGGCGGTGATGCAGCTGCAGCGCGAACCCTCCGGATTGTTACGCATCACTTCACCGATAGAATTTGGCCAGTTGTTTCTCGGGCGAGTACTGGGCGAGTTCATGCGTCAGTACCCGCAGATCGACGCCGAGGTGGAACTGACCTCGCGATCCGTGGACCCGCTGGAGGAGGGCGTGGACATCGCCATCCAGGTCGGCCAGCCGCAGGATTCCACGCTGATCGCGCGCAAGTTGTTCGAAAGTGGCCGGCGCCTGTGCGCCAGTCCCGCTTACCTGGCGGCGCACGGGACGCCGCGCAGCGTTGCCGGGCTGGAGGGGCATCGGGCGATCCTCCTGCAGCATGACGCCCCGCGTTACTGGCCGCTGTTGGGCGAACATCTGCCGTGCCAGCGGGTGATGACCTGCAACAACATCACCTTCGCCCGTGAGGCGACGCTGGCAGGTGCCGGGATTTGCGGGTTGCCGGTGATGATCAGCGAGGAGGCGGTGCGCAGCGGGCGCCTGGTCGAGCTGCTGCCCGAGGCGCGGCTGCCGGTGGGCGAGGTCTATGCCATCTATCCATCGCGGCGCTTTCAGGCAATGAAGGTCAAGACCTTCCTCGACTTTCTCATCGCCAGCTTGCCCATCACCCGGGGCGGCCTGCTGGAGCCGGGGGCCGCCGGCCTGCTAACATCGTCCGCTTGATTCAATCCTCGTGTCTTCCTTCCGAGAGCATTCATGACCACCGTCCGTACCCGTATCGCGCCATCGCCAACTGGCGACCCCCATGTCGGCACCGCCTATATCGCGCTGTTCAACCTGTGCTTCGCTCGTCAGCACGGTGGCCAGTTCATCCTGCGTATCGAGGACACCGACCAGGTTCGTTCCACGCGTGAGTCCGAGCAGCAGATTTTCGATGCGCTGCGCTGGCTGGGTATCGAATGGGACGAGGGCCCGGACGTTGGCGGCCCGCACGGCCCGTACCGTCAGAGCGAGCGTGGCGAGATCTACAAGAAGTACTCCGATGAGCTGGTCGGCAAGGGCCATGCCTTCCCGTGCTTTTGCTCCGCCGAGCGCCTCGATGAAGTGCGCGCGCAGCAGATGGCCAACAAGGAAACCCCGCGTTACGACGGCCACTGCATGCACCTGGAGCCGGCCGAGGCGCAACGTCGCATCGCCGCGGGCGAATCGCACGTGGTGCGCATGAAGGTGCCCAGCGAGGGTGTCTGCACTGTGCCGGACATGCTGCGTGGCGATGTCGAGATCCCATGGGATCGCATGGACATGCAGGTGCTGATGAAGGCCGATGGCCTGCCGACCTACTTCCTGGCCAATGTGGTCGATGACCACCTGATGGGCATCACTCACGTGCTGCGTGGCGAGGAATGGCTGCCGTCGGCGCCCAAGCTGATCAAGTTGTACGAGTACTTCGGCTGGGAACAGCCGGCGCTGTGCTATATGCCGCTGCTGCGCAATCCGGACAAGAGCAAGCTGTCCAAGCGCAAGAACCCCACCAGCATCACCTTCTACGAGCGCATGGGCTATCTGCCGCAGGCCATGCTCAACTACCTGGGACGCATGGGCTGGTCGATGCCGGACGAGCGCGAGAAGTTCTCCCTGGCCGAGATGATCGAGCACTTCGACATCAACCGCGTGTCGCTGGGCGGGCCGATCTTCGATCTGGAGAAGCTGTCCTGGCTCAACGGCCAGTGGCTGCGAGAGCTGCCGGTGGAAACCTTTGCCGCCGAAGTGCAGAAATGGGCGCTCAACCCCGAGTACCTGATGAAGATCGCGCCGCACGTGCAGGGCAGGGTGGAAACCTTCAGCCAGATCGCACCGCTGGCCGGCTTCTTCTTCTCTGGCGCGCTGAACCTGGACACCAAGCTGTTCGAGCACAAGAAGCTGTCGCCCGACCAGGTGCGTCAGCTGATGCAGCTGATCCTGTGGAAGCTCGAGTCGCTGCGTCAGTGGGAAAAGGAGCGCATCACCGGCTGCATCCAGGCGGTGGTCGAGCATCTGGAGTTGAAGCTGCGTGATGCCATGCCGCTGATGTTCGCCGCCATCACCGGCCAGGCCAGCTCGGTATCGGTGCTCGATGCGATGGAGATCCTCGGCCCGGACCTGACTCGCTTCCGCCTGCGCCAGGCGCTGGAGCTGCTAGGCGGCACCTCGAAGAAAGAGGCCAAGGAGTGGGAGAAGCTGCTGGCGAGCATCGGCTAAGTCGAGACGTGCCACCGTGGGAGGGGCTTTAGCCGCGATGATTTGATTTTGTCGCCGCTGAAGCGCCTCCCACGGTTATGGCTAACTTTCCACGAGTGAGGCTCTAAGTAATTGTTCTATTGGCAAAAACTTTGGGCTGGCCGGAAAAATGTTGTTGACAGCCAATCGGGGCGCTCTTAACATGCGCCCCGTCCTCGAGATGGGGCTATAGCTCAGCTGGGAGAGCGCTTGCATGGCATGCAAGAGGTCAACGGTTCGATCCCGTTTAGCTCCACCAATCTCGACTCCTTTGGGAGTGCCAGAATCGATGTGAATCGGTTCGCGATTAGGGTCTTGCGTCCCCTTCGTCTAGTGGCCTAGGACACCGCCCTTTCACGGCGGTAACAGGGGTTCGAGTCCCCTAGGGGACGCCACTTATTCCAGCAGCAGCGTTTAGGCGTTGCAGCCAGACCGCAAGGTTTCGGGGCTATAGCTCAGCTGGGAGAGCGCTTGCATGGCATGCAAGAGGTCAACGGTTCGATCCCGTTTAGCTCCACCAAACACTGACAAGGCCAGCTTAGTGCTGGCCTTGTTCTTCGAAGGTTTTGTCCCCTTCGTCTAGTGGCCTAGGACACCGCCCTTTCACGGCGGTAACAGGGGTTCGAGTCCCCTAGGGGACGCCACTTATTCCAGCAGCAGCGTTTAGGCGTTGCAGCCAGACCGCAAGGTTTCGGGGCTATAGCTCAGCTGGGAGAGCGCTTGCATGGCATGCAAGAGGTCAACGGTTCGATCCCGTTTAGCTCCACCAATCACACACAAGGCCAGCCTAGCGCTGGCCTTGTCGTTCGAAGAACTTCGTCTAGTGGCCTAGGACACCGCCCTTTCACGGCGGTAACAGGGGTTCGAGTCCCCTAGGGGACGCCATTTTTCTTGCCGCATTTGCGGAACCCAGGGGCCACCTCTTCAGAGGTGGCCCCTTTTTGTTTTGTCCCCTTTCTCTGATTCTCGATGTGCGCCTGCCGGCAGGTGGGCATCAGCGTCTGTTGAGTGATCCTGAAGGCTGTGCTCGAACTGGTGGAGCAGGTGCCTCAGGCGTCCTTGAAGGCCATGGCCTCGTAGCTGACCACACGGTTACGGCCGCCCGCCTTGGCGCGGTAAAGGGCGCGGTCTGCCAGTTCCAGCCAATGCTCGCCGCAGTCCGGGTCGCTCGGTACGCCGGCATGCAGGCCGATGCTCAGGCTCAGCGCTATCGATTGTTGTTGGTAGAGGCAGGGATTGAGCGCGAGCTCTTCGCGCAGTTGTTCGGCCAGGTCGAGTGCGCCGGTGAGATCGGTGCTGTCGAGCAAGATGACGAATTCTTCGCCGCCGAAGCGTGCCAGCAAGTCGCTGCTGCGCAGGCGCTGCTGGATGCGCTGGGCTGCATGGCGCAGGCAGGCATCGCCGGCGAGATGGCCGTAGCGGTCATTGACCTGCTTGAAGTGATCCAGATCCAGCATCAGGACTGCCAGTGACTGTCGGCTGCGCAGGGCGCGGGCGCAGGCGCGCGCCAGTTCTTCGCTGAGTGTCTGGCGGTTGAACAGGCCGGTAAGCCCGTCGCGTCGATTCAGTTCGGCCAGGCGCAGGTTGGCGTTGGACAGTTGCTGCAGGGTGTCCTGCAGCGTCGCGGTGCGCTCCTGTACGCGCTGTTCCAGGCTTTCGCTGATCTGCGTTTGCAGTTCCAGGTGCTTGGTCTGTTCGCTGCGCAGGCGGCGCTCCTGGTCTATCAGCTTGGCCTGAGCCTGGCGTTCGGCTTGCTGCACCTGGCGGATGCGCGAGGCCAGGGCGATGGAGAACACCGTCATCTCGATCAGGCCGCCAATCTGCTGGGCATGCAGGGTCAGCAGCGAGTAGGGCAGAAGTCCGGTGCCGGTGAGGATGCTGGCAAGGCTGGCGGCGATCAGCACGAACCAGCCCAGGGCGAACAGGCGCGCGGCTGCGTAACCGCCGCGCCAGCGCAGCAGGGTAATGATGAAGGCGGCCAGTGCGCAGGCGGTCACCAGTACGAAGCTGCCGATCAGGGCGGGTGCGTACAGGCCAAACAACGCCATGCCCAGCACCAACCAGGCGCAGGCTTTGAGCGTATTGGCGACCCAGCGATAAGGCCTGGCGGCCTTGTCCAGATCCAGCACGCCGTAGGTGAATTGAATGCCGAACCATGTCGCCAGGGCGGAGCTGAGCGGGAAACTCAGTTGATGCCAGGCCAGCGCGTTGGGCCACAACCATTGCAGGGCGAAGCCGAGCTGGATGAACTGGTAGAGACTGAAGCTGGCGACGAACAGGCTGTACCAAAGGTAGTTGCGGTCGCGGGTGATGCAGAAAATGCTCAGGCTGTAGATCAGCATTGCCATCAGGGCGCCGAAGAACATGCCCTGCAGTAACAGGCTGCTCTGTTCCTGGTGGTCGAAGGCATCGCGGGTCATCAGGCTGGCGCTGAGGTTGGCCGAGCCGTCGGTTTGCATGCGCAGCCAGATGCGCTGGCGTTCGCCAGACGCTACGTGCAGAGGCAGTACCAGTTGCCGGTGCTCGACCCAGCGCCAGTCGAAGGGGCGCTGGTCGCCGGCGCGGTAGATGCGTTCGCCGTCCAGGCCGTAGGCGTCCAGTTGATCCAGCAGTGGATTGCCGATCAGCAGTACCCAGCCCAGCGGGCGGCTGTGCGGGTTGTGTACGTCCAAGCGTAGCCAGTAGGTGCTGCCGCTGTAGCCGAAGCTGGCATCGCGCCGCTCCACTGCTTGCCAGGCGGAGTCGGGCAGTGCATGCACATCGGTGATGTCGGCACGGCCATCCGGGTCTTCCCAGAAAGCCATGTAAGGCCCGGGCAATGTCTGCGTCTGACCATTCGGCAGCGGCAGGCTTTGCGCCCAGGTCAGTGCTGGTAGCAGCAGAAGCATCAATAGGCGCAGGGTGGCAGTCAATTGCTCGTTCTCGGGCTCTCAGGCGAATGCGCGGCATTATGGCGCGCCATGATGGCACGATGAAAGCTCGGCGCTGCATGGAGAGGCCGTGCGGCGTATCATGCGGCACCTGATCGACTGGCCGCCGAGGAAGCAGGCAGCCGCATTCTGGAATCGGATCACCCGGCTTGCCGCATGCAGGCTGCATACCTGGAGGTAGAGTCATGAACTGGGAGTTGCCCGACCCCTTCGTCATCGATATCGAAGTGAGCGCAGACGACATCGATGGCCTCGGCCACGCCAACAACGCGGAGTATGTCAGTTGGCTGGAGCGTTGCGCCTGGCGGCACTCGCAGTTCCTTGGGCTGGACCTGGTCGAATACCGCCGCCTGGATCGCGCCATGGCTGTGGTGCGTCATGAGATCGACTACCTCGCCAGCGCCTACGAAGGTCAGCATCTGCAGATGGCGACCTGGATCGTCGAATCCGATCAGCGCCTGAAGATGGATCGACGTTTCCAGCTGGTGCGTCCGGAGGATGGCGTTACCTTGCTGCGCGCCAAGACCACCTTCGTCTGCATCGAACTGTCCAGTGGGCGCCCCAAGCGCATGCCGGCGGAGTTCGTCGAGGGCTATGGCAAGGCGCTGACGCCGCCTTATCCGCTGGAACTGTAGGCTGCTCAGTCATCCTGCGGCGCAAGAAAAACCTGCTCCGGCTCGACCATGATGGCGAAGTGACGGGTTTCGCCGGGACGCAGGATGACGGACTGCGCCACATCCGGCCCACGGCCTCCGCAATAGCCATCCGGCGACATGGCCACGGCGACACTTAGCTCGCCGTTGGGCAGGTCCAGGCTGGTGTGCTCGCCGGGGCCGAGTTTCGCCACCACCTGCTGATTGACGTAGAGCTCCACGTCGCAGGCATTCGGCGCGTTGTTGTCACGGCTGAAGATCAGGCGCGCGGGCGCATCGGCAACCGGGTCTGCCGGCATGGGGACGATGCTGCTGGGCATTGCTTCATCAGCCTGGGCGCCCCAGCAGCAGATGCCCAGAGCGATCAGTGCGAGATAACGCATGGCGAGCCTCTCTGTTGGGGGGAATGTCAGTGTGGCCTATCTGATGCCGTAGATAGGACACCTGTGGCCCTGCTGAGTGCGGTTTGAGCATCGTCTTTCGCCTTGTCTGAGCGTCGCTCGACGGCTATTCATGCAGCCCCTAAACTGTGCGCCCCATTTTTCCGGACAACCTTATGCAAATCGCCCTGGCGCCCATGGAGGGGCTGGTCGACGAGATTCTGCGCGACGTGCTGACCCGCATCGGCGGCATCGACTGGTGCGTCACCGAGTTCATTCGCGTCAGCGAACGGCTGTTGCCGGCTGCCACCTATCACAAGCTGGCGCCCGAGTTGTTCAATGGCTCGCGCACTCAGGCCGGCACACCGATGCGCGTGCAGTTTCTGGGATCCGATCCGCAGTGCCTGGCGGACAACGCTGCCTTCGCCTGCACGCTCGGCGCGCCGGTGATCGACCTCAACTTCGGTTGCCCGGCCAAGACGGTGAACAAGTCGCGTGGCGGCGCGGTGCTGCTCAAGGAGCCGGAACTGTTGCATGTCATCGTCCGCGAAGTGCGGCGCACGGTGCCGGCGGAGATTCCGGTCACGGCGAAGATGCGCTTGGGCTTCGAAGGCAAGGAGGGCGCGCTTGACTGTGCGCGGGCGCTGGCCGAAGGCGGAGCGAGCCAGATCGTCGTGCATGCGCGCACCAAGGTCGAGGGCTACAAGCCGCCGGCGCACTGGGAGTGGGTGGCGCGGGTGCAGGAGGTGGTCGGCGTGCCGGTGTTCGCCAACGGCGAGGTGTGGACGCTGGACGACTGGCGCCGCTGCCGTGAAATCAGCGGTGTGGATGACATCATGCTGGGGCGCGGCCTGGTTTCTCGGCCAGGGCTGGCGCGGCAGATCGCTGCCGTTAGGGTTGGTGAGGAGCCCGAGGAAATGAGCTGGGCCGAATTGCAGTCGCTGTTGCTCGACTTCTGGCAGCAGGCACGGCGCAAACTGGCGCCGCGCTACGCGCCGGGGCGTCTGAAGCAGTGGTTGGCGATGCTCACGCGCACCTATCCGGAGGCTGTTGCGCTGTTCGCTGAAGTTCGCCGCGAGCAGGATTGCGAGCGTATCGACCAGTTGTTATCTAAACAACCTCGGTAGGAGCGTAATGCTGTTCACATAAGCGATGGTTAGACGAGATTAGTCCCCTCGCCCCTTTGGGGAGAGGGTTAGGGAGAGGGGAAAACTGGCAGTTTTGCGGTGTTTTCAGCCCTCTCCCCCAGCCCCTCTCCACTAGGCGTGCCCCCAATAAATGGGAGAGGGGAGCCAAACGTGTTCCCCTTAAAGTGAACAGCATTACGGTAGGAGCGAGCTCTGCTCGCGAACGCATTTTCGCGAGCAGAGCTCGCTCCACAGCATTTCCCATGGCATGCCTTGAAATTCCTCTGACAGGCCTCAGATAAGTGACTGCGGGATGCCGAAGTCGGGTTCCGCGATATGACACTTGCTGAAATTTTCAGGAGATTACTCATGAGCAACGTACTGTCCCTGGCCCCTCTGTTCCGCCAGTCCGTCGGTTTCGACCGTTTCAATGATCTTTTCGAATCTGCCCTGCGAAGCAATGACGCTGGCAGTTCTTACCCGCCCTACAACGTCGAGAAGCATGGCGAAGACCACTACCGCATCGTGGTCGCGGCTGCCGGCTTCGAGGAAGACGACCTGGAGTTGCAGGTCGAGCGGGGCGTGCTGACCGTGGTGGGCAACAAGCGTGATCGCAGCGCCGAAAGCATCAGCTATCTGCATCAGGGCATCGCCCAGCGTGCGTTCAAGCTGTCGTTCCGCCTGGCGGATCATATCGAGGTCAAAGGTGCCAACCTGGCCAACGGTCTGCTCCATGTCGAGCTGGAGCGTATCGTGCCGGAAGAGGCCAAGGCCAAGCGCATTCCAATCGGTAGCCAGCGTCCTGCGCTGGAAAACTGAGCCGCTAGCTGACCGAGAAGGCGCCCCAAGGGGCGCCTTCTTCGTTTCAAGCGACAGGTAGGGTGTGCCGTGCGCACCGAGGGCGCTACCAGATTGCGACTGCTACCTTCCCAGCAGTTCGCAGAAGACTTCTTGCGGTAGCGGCTTGCTGAACAGATAACCCTGATAGAGGTGGCAACCCTGCGCTTTTAGAAAGTCCAGTTGATCCTGCTGCTCCACGCCCTCGGCGATCAGCGCCAGGCCCAGGCTGCGGGCCATGGCAACGATGGCGCGAATGATCTCGGCATCGTTAGGGTCGTTGGTGGCGTCACGCACGAACGACTGATCGATCTTCAGCATGTCCACCGGCAGGCGCTTGAGGTAGGTCAGCGAGCTGTAGCCGGTGCCAAAGTCGTCCATGGCGAAGCTGACGCCATGTTTCTTCAGGCGCAGCATCTTGCCGACGGTGTCGTCGATATTCTGAATGACGATGCCTTCGGTGATCTCCAGCTTGAGCATCGCATTGGGCAGCTGGCTGTCGCGCAGGCTACTGGCGACTCGCTCGACGAAGTCGTGCTGACGGAACTGGCGGGGGCTGATGTTGACGCACAGGCTGAAGCGTTCGCTGTCGACCAAGCCATCAACGAGTAGCTGTGAGCAGAAATGGCAGGCTTCGGCCAGCACCCAGCCGCCGACCTCGACGATCAGCCCGCTTTCTTCCAGTACCTGGATGAATTGCGCGGGCGACTGTGGGCCCAGCTGTGGATGCTGCCAGCGCAACAGCGCTTCGGCGCCGACCACCTTGCCGTCACGGGCATCGACCTGGGGTTGGAAGTGCAGTTCGAATTCGCCGCGAGCCAGGGCCAGGCGCAGGTCGTTTTCCAGGCGCAGGCGTGCGCTGGCGGCGTCCTGCATGGTGGTGCGAAACAGTTGGATGGCGTTGCGCCCGGAGTCCTTGGCGCGATAGAGGGCGATATCCGCGCGCTTGAGCAAATCGGCCGGGGTGTTGCCGTGGTCGGGGATCAGCGCAACGCCGATGCTTGGGGTCACCTGCAGGCGGTGACCGTCCAGCAGCATGGGTTCGGCAAGCAACTGGCGCAGCTTGTCGGCAACCTGGCGGACATGGCGGGTCACTTCCGAGCGCTTGCCCTGCAGGCCAGAGAGCAGCACCACGAATTCGTCGCCGCCGAGGCGGGCCACGGTGTCCTCCAGGCGCACGCTGGCTTCCAGGCGCGCGGAGATCAGGCGCAGTACCGAGTCGCCGACGGGATGGCCGAGCGAGTCGTTGATGTGTTTGAAGTGGTCGAGGTCGAGAAACAGCAGGGCGCCGCGCAGTTCATGGCGCTTGAGCAGGGCAATCTGTTGGGTCAGACGATCCATCAGCAGGGCGCGGTTGGGCAGGTTGGTCAACGCATCGTGATAGGCCAGGTGCTGGACCTGCGCCTGGGCCTGCTTCAGTTCACTGGTGTCGCGCGCGGTGAGCAGCAGGCAGGGCACATCATTGAGTTCGATGGGTTGCACGGACACGTCGACCAGGCGTACTTCGCCGTCGCGGTGACGGCCGTGCATTTCCATGTGCAGCACCTGGCCGTGCTGGGTCAGGTGCTCGATCATGCGCACGCGCTCTTCCGGGTAGGCCCAGATGCTCAGCTCATGCACCGTGCGGCCGATCACTTCCCAGCCCTGGTAACCGGTGATGCGGGTGAAACCTTCGTTGATCTCGATATAGCGGCCGGTATCACGTTCAGTGATGGTGATGGCGTCCGGGCTGGAGTGGAAGGCCTTGGCAAATTTCTCTTCCGAGGCTTGCAGGCGTTGCTCGCGCAACAGCCGCTCGCTGATATCGACCAGGGTACCGACCATTCGCTGTGGTTGACCGGCATCGTCGAGCTGCAGCTTGGCGGTGCTTTCGAGAAAACGCAGGCCGCCATTTTCCAGCTGTACGCGATAGGTGATCTGATAGTGGCTGCGGCGTTCTGCGACCAGGCTTTGGTAGCTCTGGCGCAGGCTGTGTCGGTCCTCCATCGGTACTTTGCAGAAAAAATCGAGGAAGGCGCCTTTGAAGGTTGCTGCCTCCAGCCCCTGGAGTTGTGACGCTCGCGCACTGGCGATCAGCCGGCTGCTGGGTATATGCCAATCCCAGGTGCCGAGATCGGCGGATTCCAGGGCCAGGCGCAGGCGCTGCCTGCTTTCGTTAAGGGCCTGTTCCTGGGCGCGCTGTTCGGTGATGTTGCGCACGGTGAGGACCAGGCAAGTGGTGCCATTGAGCTCGATTTCGCCGCCGAACAGCAAGTTGCTGGTGACGCTGCCGTCGCGGCTGAACAGTCGTACCTCGAGGTTGTTCAGGCGCCCTATCTGCGCGGCGTCGAGCATACGCTGGCGGTCGCTGGGGTCAGCCCAGATGCCCAGATCCAGTGAGCTGCGGCCCACGGCTTCGGCGCTGCTCCAGCCAAATTGCTGCTCGAAACTCGGGTTGACCTCGATGAAGCGGCCGGTCGCCCGGTCGGTAATGGCCACCGCGTCGGGGGTGTGCATGAAGGCCTTGGCGAACTTTTCCTCGCTGGCGCGCAGTGCATTCTCTGCACGCTTGCGCTCGCTGGTGTCGAGAAAGGTGCAGAGCATCAGGCGGTCGCCCTGCAGTTCGATGTACTGGCTCGACAGCACGCCGTCGAGAATGTCGCCGGCGCGGGTGCGCAGCTGCACTTCCTGAATCACCGGCTCACGGCTCAGTGGTGCCTGCTGGCGCAACTGATCGCGCTGGCTGGCGTGTACCCACAGATTCAGCTCATGGGTCGGGCGGCCAAGAATGTCGCTGGCGTTCCAGCCGAAGGCGTGGGTGAAGTGCTGGTTGACCTCGACGATCTCGCTGTTGTCGTAGCGCACCAGCATCATGATGTCGGGGCTCAGGCGGAACAGGCTGGCGAAGCGTTCTTCCGAAGCGCGCAGGGCCTCGGCACGCTCCTGCTGGGCGCTGATATCGCGGATCACGCCAAACATCCGTGGCCGGCCGTCGGCCTCGCGTTGCAGACTGCCGGTGATCTCCAGCCAGTGCAGGCTGCCGTCCGGCCAGCGAATGCGGTGGCGCAGGGCGTTGGAAATCTGTTCGCCCTTGAGGATGGCCTCGAATGTCGCCAGGACTTCGGCGCGCTCCTCCTCGGGGATCAGTTCGATGTAATGCAGTTCTCGCGTCACCGGGCGATTGGGGTCGAGGCCGAACAACGCCTGTGCGCCGCGCGACCAGTTGACCTGGCCGCTGCGAATGTCCCAGTACCAGGTGCCGAGGTGCGCACCATTCAGGGCAGCCAGCAAGCGCGGTGCGTCTTGCCAGGTTTGCTCGAATTCGGCGGGATCCATCGCCGGGATATGTGGCAGTGGCGGGGTCTGGTCAGTCGATCTGGCCATGGCCGAACCGTTCTCCGGAATGCGCGATGCGCGGGGCGGGCATTAATGGCATCTAGACACTTTTTTATCGTTATGTCGCCACGTTAGTCTGATGCCGGTGGCCTATGCAAGGTCGTCCCGCTGGCTGTCGAGCAGATCCATGAATGCCCGTGCCGCATTGGACAGCGTGCGTTCGGTATGCAGGATGTAGCCCAGCTGGCGGGTCAGCTGAATGCCGGGTATCGGCAGGCGTGCGACCTGCTCGTCGAGCATGGTGCGTGGCAGCACGCTCCAGGCCAGACCGATGGAAACCATCATCTTGATGGTTTCCAGGTAGTTGGTGCTCATGGCGATGTTCGGTGTCAGGCCCTGAGCCTCGAACAGGCGCTGCACGATGTGATGGGTAAAGGTGTTGCCTCCGGGGAAGACCGCGGGGTGTTGCGCCACGTCGGCCAGGCTGATCACCTGGCTACGCGCCAACGGGTGTTCCGGTGCGGCGACGAAGTCCAGCGGGTCATCCCAGACCGCCACGGCACGAATCGGCTCGCGTGTTTCCGGGGCGAGGGTAATCACCGCCAGCTCGGCACGACCGTGCAGGACTTCTTCATAGGCCACTTCCGAATCGAGGAACTGGATGTCCAGCGCCACCTGCGGGTGGGCGCGGGTAAAGGCGCGTAGCAGGGCAGGGAGGCGATGCAGGCCGATGTGGTGGCTGGTGGCCAGGGTCAGACGGCCGCTGACTTCACCGGACAGGTTGGTCAGCGCGCGGCGCGTGTCGTCCAGCACGTTGAGAATCTGGTAGGCGCGTGGCAGCAGGGCGCGGCCGGCCTGGGTCAGACCGATCTCGCGACCGAGGCGATCGAACAGGCGCACGCCCAGCTGTTGTTCCAGGCCGGCGATGCGCTTGCTCACGGCGGGCTGGGTCAGGTGCAGGCGCTCGCCCGCTTCGGAAAAACTGCCCGTCTCGGCGATGGCGATGAAGGCGTTGAGGTTGGCCAGATCCATGGAGCGCGCCGGGTGTGGAAGATGAAGGGAGCATACATTCCAATGCGGAATCCTTTGAATAAAAAATATGAATTTGAGTTATTTCGTGCTCGGCAATAGCATTCTCCCCATAAGCCAAAGGGCCATTTTCGCCCAGGCATAGAAAGGTGCACTTCTGACGCCGGGCGGTGATAACGCAGGCAGTTGCTGGATGTGCTCAAAAAGCGCTGATGAGGTAAGGCTGATGACTGGCAAGACGCTCTACGACAAGCTCTGGGAAATGCACGAAGTGAAACGTCGTGACGACGGTTCCTCGTTGATCTACATCGATCGTCACATCCTCCACGAAGTGACATCGCCGCAGGCATTCGAAGGGCTGCGTCTGGCCGGACGCAAGCCATGGCGCATCGACGCTAACATCGCTACGCCGGATCACAACGTGCCGACCACCAAGGCCGAGCGTCAGGGTGGCCTCGAAGCCATCGCCGACGAAGTCTCGCGCATCCAGGTTCAGACCCTGGACGAGAACTGCGATGACTTCGGCATCCTCGAATTCAAGATGAACGACGTGCGCCAGGGCATCGTCCACGTGGTCGGGCCGGAGCAGGGCGCTACCCTGCCGGGCATGACCGTGGTCTGTGGCGACTCGCACACCTCCACCCACGGCGCCTTCGGTGCGCTGGCCCACGGCATCGGCACCTCCGAGGTCGAGCACGTGCTCGCCACCCAGTGCCTGGTGGCCAAGAAGATGAAGAACATGCAGGTTCGCGTCGAAGGCAAATTGCCGTTCGGCGTGACCGCCAAGGACATCGTCCTGGCCGTGATCGGCAAGATCGGCACCGCCGGCGGCAACGGTCATGCGCTGGAATTCGCCGGCAGCGCGATCCGCGACCTGTCGCTGGAAGGGCGCATGACCATCTGCAATATGTCCATCGAGGCGGGGGCCCGCGTCGGTCTGGTGGCGGTGGACGAGAAGACCATCGCCTACGTCAAGGATCGTCCGTTCGCGCCCAAGGGCAGCGACTGGGACAAGGCCGTGGCGCAGTGGCAGAACCTGGTGTCCGACGCTGACGCGGTGTTCGACACCGTGGTCGAACTGAAAGCCGAAGACATCAAGCCGCAGGTCAGCTGGGGCACCTCGCCGGAAATGGTGCTGGCCGTCGACCAGAACGTGCCGGATCCGGCCGTTGAAGCCGACCCGGTGAAAAAGGACTCGATCACCCGTGCGCTGAAATACATGGGCCTCTCCGCGAACCAGCCGATCACCGATATCCAGCTGGATCGCGTGTTCATCGGTTCCTGCACCAACTCGCGCATCGAAGACCTGCGCGCTGCCGCAGAAGTGGCCAAGGGCCGCAAGGTCGCCGCGACCGTCAAGCAGGCGTTGGTGGTGCCGGGCTCCGGCCTGGTCAAGGCGCAAGCCGAGGCGGAAGGGCTGGACAAGATCTTCATCGAAGCTGGTTTCGAATGGCGTGAGCCGGGTTGCTCCATGTGCCTGGCGATGAACCCGGACAAACTGGGCAGCGGCGAGCATTGTGCCTCGACCTCCAATCGTAACTTCGAAGGCCGTCAGGGCGCGGGTGGTCGTACCCACTTGGTCAGCCCGGCCATGGCTGCCGCTGCTGCGGTGACAGGCCGCTTCATCGACGTTCGTGAATTGATCCAGGCCTGAGGAGACCGCACATGAAAGCTTTCACCCAACACACTGGCCTGGTTTGCCCACTTGATCGTGCCAACGTCGACACCGACCAGATCATTCCCAAGCAGTTTCTGAAGTCGATCAAGCGCACCGGCTTTGGCCCGAACCTGTTCGACGAGTGGCGCTACCTGGATATCGGCCAGCCGAACCAGGACAACTCCAAGCGTCCGATCAATAAGGATTTCGTGCTGAACTTCCCGCGTTACCAGGGCGCCAGTGTGCTGCTGGCTCGCGAGAACTTTGGCTGCGGCTCCTCGCGTGAGCACGCGCCCTGGGCGCTGGATGAGTACGGTTTCCGCACCGTGATCGCGCCGAGCTTCGCCGACATCTTCTTCAACAACAGCTTCAAGAACGGCCTGCTGCCGATCATCCTCAAGGATGAAGAGGTCGATGCGCTGTTCGAGCAGGCCGAGGCCACCGAGGGTTATCAGCTGACCGTCGACCTCGAGGCGCAGACTGTGACCCGCCCCGATGGTGTGCAGTACAGCTTCGAAGTCGATGCCTTCCGCAAGCACTGCCTGCTCAACGGTCTGGACGACATCGGCCTGACCCTGCAGGATCAGGACGCGATCAAGGCCTTCGAAGCCAAGTATCAGCAGAGCAGCCCCTGGCTGTTCGGCGCAATCAAATAACAGCGGCTGCAAGCGACAGGCTGCAGGCTTTTTGCTTGCGGCCTGAAGCCTGTGGCCCGCAGCCTTTTCCGAAGGAAAAAAGATGAGCAAACAGATTCTGGTTCTCCCCGGCGATGGTATCGGCCCGGAAATCATGGCCGAGGCGGTCAAGGTACTGAACCTGGCCAACGACAAGTACGCCTTGGGGTTCGAGCTGAGCTTCGATGACCTGGGTGGCGCAGCCATCGACCGTTACGGCGTGCCGCTGGCTGACGAAACCCTGGCGCGTGCTAAGGCCGCCGATGCCGTGCTGCTCGGCGCCGTTGGCGGACCGAAGTGGGATACCATCGACCCGGCCATCCGTCCGGAGCGCGGTCTGCTGAAAATTCGGTCGCAGTTGGGCTTGTTCGGCAACCTGCGTCCCGCCATCCTCTATCCGCAACTGGCCGAGGCTTCCAGTCTCAAGCCGGAAGTCGTCGCTGGCCTGGACATCCTCATCGTCCGTGAGCTGACCGGCGGCATTTACTTCGGTCAGCCGCGCGAGAGCAAGGTGCTGGAAAACGGCGAGCGCATGGCTTACGACACGCTGCCGTACAGCGAGAGCGAAATTCGCCGCATCGCCAAGGTCGGTTTCGATATGGCGCGCGTGCGCGGCAAGAAACTGTGCTCGGTGGACAAGGCCAACGTCCTGGCGTCCAGCCAACTGTGGCGTGCCGTGGTCGAGGAAGTGGCCAAGGACTACCCGGACGTCGAACTGAGCCACATGTACGTCGACAACGCCGCCATGCAACTTGTGCGCGCGCCCAAGCAATTCGACGTGATGGTCACCGACAACATGTTTGGTGACATTTTGTCTGACGAAGCTTCGATGCTCACTGGTTCCATCGGCATGCTGCCCTCGGCATCCTTGGACGCCAACAACAAGGGCATGTACGAGCCGTGCCATGGCTCCGCGCCGGACATCGCCGGCAAGGGCATCGCCAACCCGCTGGCCACCATTCTCTCGGTGTCCATGATGCTGCGTTACAGCTTCGGCCAAGTCACAGCTGCCGATGCCATCGAGCAAGCGGTGAGCCTGGTGCTTGATCAGGACCTGCGTACCGGTGATATCTGGTCCGAGGGCAAGACCAAGGTCGGTACCGCTGCGATGGGTGATGCAGTAGTCGAAGCGCTGCGTAGTCTGTAATCTTCCCAGCCCCGCCGGGGTGGTTCCGGCGGGCTGTTTATATAGGTGTAGTCGTTATGAAACGTGTAGGTCTGATCGGTTGGCGTGGCATGGTCGGTTCCGTGCTCATGCAGCGCATGCTGGAAGAGCGGGACTTCGACCTGATCGAGCCGGTGTTCTTCACCACTTCCAATGTCGGTGGCCAAGGCCCTGCCATTGGCAAGGACATCGCCGCGCTGAAAGATGCCTACAGCATTGACGACCTCAAGGGCCTGGACGTGATCCTGACCTGCCAGGGGGGCGACTACACCAATGAAGTCTTCCCCAAGCTGCGTGAAGCCGGCTGGCAGGGCTACTGGATCGACGCCGCCTCCAGTCTGCGCATGGATGATGAGTCGGTGATCGTGCTCGACCCGGTCAACCGCAAGGTCATCGACCAGGCGCTGGATACCGGCACCAAGAACTACATCGGCGGCAACTGCACCGTCAGCCTGATGCTGATGGCGTTGGGTGGTCTCTACGAAGCCGGTCTGGTGGAGTGGATGAGTGCCATGACCTACCAGGCCGCTTCCGGTGCTGGCGCGCAGAATATGCGCGAGCTGATCAAGCAGATGGGCGCGATCAATGGCGCTGTCGCCGATGATCTGGCTGATCCGGCCAGCGCCATCCTCGACATCGACCGCAAGGTCGCCGAGGCCATGCGTGGCGAAGGCTTCCCGGTCGACAACTTCGGCGTGCCGCTGGCTGGCAGCCTGATCCCCTACATCGACAAGGAACTGCCGAACGGGCAGAGCCGTGAAGAGTGGAAGGCTCAGGCCGAGACCAACAAGATTCTCGGTCGCTTCAAGAGCCCGATCCCGGTCGATGGTATTTGCGTACGAATCGGCGCCATGCGCTGCCACAGCCAGGCGCTGACCATCAAGCTGAACAAGGATGTGCCGATGGCTGACATCGAAGGCCTGATCAGCCAGCACAATCCCTGGGTCAAGTTGGTGCCGAACCACCGCGAAGATTCCATCCGCGACCTCGGCCCGACTGCCGTGACCGGCACCCTGAGCGTTCCGGTCGGCCGTCTGCGCAAGCTCAACATGGGCTCGCAGTACCTGGGGGCGTTCACCGTCGGTGACCAACTGCTGTGGGGGGCTGCCGAACCGCTGCGTCGCATGCTGCGGATTCTGCTCGAGCGCTAAGCGCGAAGCCGGCATCCAGTATCAAACAAAGCCCTTCTGTCTCGGCAGAGGGGCTTTGTGTTTTCTGGAGGAGCCGATTGCCTGGGCGATGGGTCGCAGTTACAGTGCCGCTCCCTCTGTGTTGTAGGTCAGCTCATGAGTCAGTCCATCAATATCGCCGTGATCGGCGCCACCAGCAACGTCGGCGAAGCGCTGGTCGAATTGCTCGAAGAGCGTGAGTTCCCGGTGAAGGACCTGCATCTGCTGGCCAGCAGTGAATCGGCTGGGCAGAGTCTGTCTTTCCGAGGTCGGCAGGTGCGGGTCAGATCGCTCGATGCCTTCGATTTCGCCCAGGTACAACTGGCGTTCTTTGCCGCGGGACCTGAAGTGACACGCACCCATCGTGAGCGCGTGGTTGCCGCCGGTTGCTCGATCGTAGACCTGAGCGCCGCTTTGCCGCTTGCGCAAGCGCCATGCGTATTACCTGAACTTGGCGCCGCGGGCCTGCCAGTATTGACCCGGCCTTGGTCCGTCAGTGCAGCGACGCCTTCTGCGGTTGCCTGCGCACTGGTGTTGGCGGCGCTGAAGCCTGTACTGCAGCCGCAGCAGTTGCAGGTGACTGCGATGCTGTCGATCTCCACCCTGGGGCGTAGCGGTGTGCAGGAGTTGGCGCGGCAGACCACTGAGCTGCTCAACGCGCGCCCGCTGGAGCCCAAGACTGTGGATCGACAGATCGCGTTCAACCTGCTGGCGCAGGTCGGTGAAGTGGATGACCAGGGGCATGCTCAATTGGAGAAGCGTCTGGCCGCCGAGATTCAGCAATTGTTGAGTCTGCCTGGGCTTCCGGTGGCCGCGACCTGCGCCTTGGTGCCAGTGTTCTTTGGCGATAGTCTCGCGCTGGGCGTGTATGCTGATTCGGATATCGATATCAATGCCGTGCAGCAGTCGCTAGAGGTGGCGCAAGGCATCGAGTTGGTTGAAGCAGGCGACTACCCGACGGCAGTGGGCGATGCGGTGGGGCAGGATCAGGTCTATGTGGGGCGCGTCCGTCGTGGCGTGGACGATCCACGGCAACTCAATTTGTGGATTGCGTCTGATAACGTAAGAAAAGGCGCCGCTCTAAATGCTGTGCAGATAGCTGAGTTATTGATAAAACACTATCTGTAAAAGATACTTACCTAGAAATTTGAAGAATCTTTCTAGCTTGGCAATACTGGCTGAGTTGATTGCTGAATGGGGAGCCGCTCGTAGAGCGGAGGCAGGCAGCAGTTCTCAAGACCCTCTCGCATGCCGAGAAAAAAGATAAAACAAGGGATAACGCTATGGTTCGGGTTCGCAAACTGGTGCTGGCAATCGCAGCCGCTTCCGCGCTGTCTTCCGGTATGGCGCATGCGCTGGGGTTGGGTGAAGTTACCCTGCAATCCTCACTGAATCAGCCGTTGGTAGCGGAAATCGAACTGCTAGAAGTGCGCGATCTGGCCTCCAACGAGGTGATTCCGAATCTCGCGTCCCCTGAAGAGTTCGTCAAGGCGGGTGTCGACCGTCAGTACTTCCTGACTGATCTCAAATTCACTCCCGTATTGAAGCCTAACGGCAAGAGCGTGATTCGCGTCACCTCGAGCAAGGTGGTGCGTGAGCCCTACCTCAACTTCCTGGTGGAAGTGCTTTGGCCGAATGGTCGACTGCTGCGTGAGTACACCCTGCTGCTCGATCCGCCGCTTTACTCCCCGCAAACTACCGTAGCCGCTGCACCGCAGCTGCCCATCGCCGCGCCTGCACCGCGCCCGTCCGCTGCTCCTGCACCTGCACCACGCAGCGCTGCACCCGCGCCGGCCCCGCGTCCCGCTGCGCCGGCGCCGGCGTCGCGCGCCATTGCCGGTAACGAATACAGAACCACTGCCAACGATACGCTCTGGGAAATCGCCCAGCGCGTCGGTGGTGGCTCTTCGGTCAACCAGACCATGCTGGCCATCCAGGATCTGAACCCTGATGCCTTCATCGGCGGCAACATCAACCGCATGAAGAGCGGCCAGGTGCTGCGCCTGCCGGACGAACAGCAGATTCGCAGTCGCAGCAATGCCGAAGCGGTCGCCCAGGTCGCCGAGCAGAATGCCGCCTGGCGTGAGGGTCGCGCTGTAGCCTCGCGTCAACTGGATGCCACTCGCCGTACCACTGCTGGCGCCGCACCTGCGACTGCAGAGGCGAGCGACAGCCTGAAGCTGGTTGCTGCGGAAGCAGGTCAGTCCACTCGCGGTAGCGATACGGGTTCGGCGGGTAGCAAGGCATTGGCCGACAAACTGGCAGTGACCCAGGAAAGTCTTGATTCGACCCGTCGTGAGAACGCCGAACTGCAGAGCCGTGTAGATGATCTGCAAAGTCAGTTGGAAAAGCTGCAGCGTTTGATGGAGCTGAAGGACAGTCAACTGGCCAAATTGCAGGCTGAACTGTCGGCAGAGCCCGCAGCGCCTGCCCTTGATGCAGTGCAAGAGCCGCCTGCGGAAACTCCGGCAGCCGCGCCTGAAGCCGCGCCGCCTGACTACAACTATTCCGAGGAACCGGCTGCGCCTGTCGAGGACAGCGCCGCCGCAACCGAACAGCCGGCCAGTGAGCCGGCTGCTGCCGTTGAGCCGGCCGCCCCAGCCAAGTCTGTCGAAGCAGCCAAGCCTGCAGCGCCTGCACCGGCTCCAGCCCCAGCCCCGCAGAGCTTCATTGATGACCTGATGGCCAACCCGATGACGCTGGGCCTGGCGGGTGGTGGTGCGCTTCTGCTCCTGTTGGTTGGCCTCATGGCGCTGTCGCGCCGCAACGCTCAGAAAGAGTCCGAGCTGCAAGATGAACTGGCTGACGAACTGTCCCAGGATCAGGCGTTCGCCTCTGATCTGGACATGCCTGAAGACAGCTTCGCAGGTCTTGACGACCAGCCTGTCCAAGCAGCCCAAGCCGCTGGCGAGGAACGCGTGACGGCGCAGACCGGCGACGCACTGGGTGAAGCAGATATCTACATTGCATACGGGCGCTTCAATCAGGCGGCCGAGCTGCTGCAGAACGCGATCAACGACGAGCCGCATCGTGCTGATCTGCGTCTGAAACTGATGGAGGTCTACGCCGAGCTGGGTGACCGCGAAGGCTTTGCCCGTCAGGACAACGAGCTGCGCGAGATCGGCGGTGTTAATGCAGAAGCAGAGCAGCTGAAGTCCAAGTATCCGGCGATCGCTGCCTTTGCAGGGGCAGGTGCGGTGGCTGCGGCTACCTCCGCCGATGACGACATAGGCGAGTTCAGTCTGGATGACCTCAGCCTGGATGAGCCGGCTGCAGAGGCGCCTACCGCCGCTGGTGGCGATCTGGATGATGCCTTCGACCTGAGCCTCGACGACCTGGAGGCTGATCTGGAGAGTGATGTCCAGTCCGCCCAGGCTGAGCAAGCGCCGTTGTCTCTTGACGATGACCTGGACTTCGGTCTGGTCGATGAGCCCGCCACTCCAGCTGCTTCTGCTGATGATGATCTGAGCTTCGATCTGGCCCTGGATGATGACAAGGTCGAACTGTCCCAGCCGGCCGACGATCTGTCCGCCTTCAGTCTGGACCTGGATGAGCCGGCACCGGCTGCCAGCGACGAAGCTGACGATTTCCTGCTGAGTCTCGATGACGATGCGCCGCTGAGTCAGTCGGCCGACGACCTGTCCGATCTGAGTTTCGATCTGGCTGATGATAAGTCATCTGGTGAGCTTGATCTGCCGGCTGACTTCGATCTCTCGCTCGAAGACGAAACGCCGGCTCAGCCGACTGTTGCTCCCGATAGCTTCGCCGCGCAGCTGGACGAGGTAACCGCCGAGCTGGATCAGCTGTCGACTGACTTCGAAGAGCCGCAAGTAGCTCCGCTGGCGCCGGCTAGTAGCCTGTCCAGTGACCTAGATGGCGATGATGACTTCGACTTCCTGTCCGGCACCGATGAGACCGCGACCAAGCTGGATCTGGCTCGGGCTTACATTGATATGGGCGACACCGAAGGTGCGCGTGACATTCTTGATGAAGTAATTGCCGAAGGCAGTGATGCTCAGCAGCAAGAAGCTCGCGAGATGATTGCCAAGATGGTTTGATTGATACATGTCTGACGCAGTACCTGTAGCGGCCGCCGAAATGGCGGCCGCTGGCTTTTTCAGAATCGCCCTGGGCCTCGAATACAAGGGCGCGCGCTATCGTGGTTTTCAACGCCAGGGGCCCAAGGTTCCGACGATCCAGGAACACCTGGAAACGGCCTTGTCCAAGGTCGCTGGTGGTGCCCCGGTCAGCATTCTGTGCGCAGGGCGTACCGATGCCTCTGTGCATTCCAGTGGCCAGGTGGTGCACTTCGACACCACTGTCGAGCGCTCGTTGCATGCCTGGATCATGGGCGCCAACATGAACCTGCCCAATGACATCAGCGTGACCTGGGCGAAGGTGATGCCGGCACACTTTCATGCGCGCTTTTCGGCCATGGCGCGGCGCTACCGGTACGTGATCTACAGCGATCCGATCCGCCCGGCGCACATGGCCGAGGAAGTTACCTGGAACCATCGGCCGCTGGATGTCGCATGCATGCGTGAGGCTGCTCGGGCGCTGGTCGGGACGCATGATTTCAGCGCATTCCGGGCGATGCGTTGTCAGGCCAAATCACCAATCAAGACAGTGCATCACCTGCAACTGATCGAGCATGGCCGCTTCATCGTGCTGGATATCCGCGCCAATGCTTTTCTGCACCATATGGTGCGAAACATCGCGGGTGTGTTGATGACCATTGGTGCTGGCGAACGACCTCCAGAGTGGGCGCGCGAGGTACTCGAGCGCGGCGATCGGCATAGCGGGGGAGTGACGGCGCATCCCTACGGCTTATATCTGATACAGGTCGATTACCCGGATGAGTTCGAATTGCCGCAACGCTATCTCGGGCCGCATTTTCTCTCCGGTCTGCCGGACGTGCGACAGCCATAAGCCTTTGTTACCATCCGAGCCCGGATGGCGAGAGGTATGAACGTGACGGTCGTGCGCAGCAAGATTTGTGGTATCACCCGCATCGAGGATGCTTTGGCGGCGGTAGCGGCCGGAGCCGATGCCATCGGCCTGGTGTTCTACGGGAAAAGCCCGCGAGCAGTCGGTGTCGAGCAGGCCGCAGCTATCGTGCAGGCGTTACCGCCGTTCGTGACCACTGTCGGGCTGTTCGTCGACATGCCGCGCGACCAGTTGCAGCAGTTGCTGCAGCGCCTTCCGCTGGATCTGCTGCAGTTTCATGGTGATGAGTCGCCGGCTGATTGTGAGGGCCATGGTCGCCCCTACATCAAGGCGCTGCGGGTCCGCCCCGATGAGGACGTGGCTGCAGCCATGGCGCCCTACAGTGGTGCGCGGGGTATTCTGCTGGATACCTTCGTCGAGGGCGTGCCAGGTGGTACGGGTGCTTCGTTCGATTGGTCGCTGGTGCCGGAAAATGCTGACAAGCCAATCATCCTGGCCGGCGGCCTCGATGCGGGCAATGTTGCAGAGGCCATTCGCCAGGTTCGCCCCTACGCCGTGGATGTCAGTGGTGGGGTCGAGGCCAGTAAAGGCATAAAGGATGCTGGCAAGATTCACGCATTCGTACAGGCGGTGCGTGATGCTCGATGTGACGGCAATTGAGGCAGGGCCGTCAATTAGCCTGTCACGCCGCCATGGGCTCGTTTCGATGGGCTCTGGGTGCGGCAGAAAAGAATTGCTGGAGATGGGCGTTTCACGATGAGGCGTTCATCCGAACCAACGGTTATGGAGAAATGACAGCATGAGCAACTGGTTGGTAGACAAACTCATTCCCTCGATCATGCGTTCCGAGGTGAAGAAGAGCTCTGTGCCCGAGGGCCTGTGGCACAAATGTCCGTCCTGTGATGCCGTGCTCTACCGTCCCGAACTGGAAAAGACACTCGATGTCTGCCCCAAGTGCAATCACCACATGCGTATCGGTGCTCGCGCACGCATCGACATTTTCCTCGACGCCGAAGGCCGCGAGGAAATCGGTGCTGATCTGGAGCCGGTCGATCGCCTGAAATTCCGCGACAGCAAGAAGTACAAGGATCGTCTGAGCGCTGCGCAGAAGCAGACTGGTGAGAAAGACGCGCTGATCTCGATGAGCGGCACTCTCGAAGGCATGCCGATCGCCGTTTGCGCGTTCGAGTTCTCCTTCATGGGTGGCTCGATGGGCGCCATCGTCGGCGAGCGTTTCGTTCAGGCGGCCAATGTCGCACTGGAAAAACGCTGCCCGCTGGTGTGCTTCTCCGCTTCGGGTGGTGCGCGTATGCAGGAAGCGCTGATCTCTCTGATGCAGATGGCCAAGACCTCGGCGGCTCTGGCGCGCTTGCGTGAAGAAGGCCTGCCGTTCATCTCCGTACTGACCGACCCGGTCTATGGCGGCGTCTCCGCCAGTTTGGCGATGCTTGGTGACGTCATCGTGGCCGAGCCGAAAGCGCTGATCGGTTTCGCCGGTCCACGCGTGATCGAGCAGACCGTACGCGAGAAGTTGCCGGAAGGCTTCCAGCGTAGCGAGTTCCTCATCGAACATGGCGCCATCGACATGATCATTTCGCGCGACGAACTGCGTCCGCGCCTGGCGCGTCTGCTTGCGCAAATGATGAATCGTCCCTCTCCGGTTTCCCTGCCGGCCACTGCATGACCGAACGTAGCCTGGGCGAGTGGCTCGCCTACCTCGAGCGGTTGCATCCGTCGGCCATCGACATGGGGTTGGAGCGCTCGCGTGAGGTGGCGCAGCGGCTCGGCCTGGGCAAACCTGCGCCATTGGTGGTTACCGTCACCGGTACCAATGGCAAGGGGTCTACCTGCGCCTTTCTCGCCAGCCTGATCGCAGCCCAGGGGCAGCGCGTCGGTGTCTACAGTTCACCGCACCTGCTGCGTTACAACGAGCGTGTGTTGCTTGATGGGCGCGAGGCGAGCGATGAAGAGCTGTGTCAGGCTTTCGCGGCGGTCGAGGCCGCGCGTGGTGAAATTTCCCTGACCTATTTCGAGATGGGTACGCTGGCGGCCTTCTGGCTGTTCGAGCGTGCTCAGCTGGATGCCGTGGTGCTTGAAGTTGGCCTCGGTGGGCGCCTGGATGCGGTGAATCTGGTCGATGCAGATCTGGCTCTGATCACCAGCATTGGCCTCGATCATGCTGACTGGCTTGGCGATACCCGTGAGTCGGTCGCCTTCGAAAAGGCCGGGATCATGCGCGCTGGCATGCCCGCGTTGTGCGGTGATCTCGACCCGCCGCAGCCCTTGCTGGAACAGGCGGTGACCCTGGACGCGCCGTTGTTCCTGCGTGGTCGCGACTACGACCTCAGTGTGCAGGCGCAGGACTGGTCCTGGTACGGCCTTGACGTAAAAGGCCAGGTACTTCGACTTGAGCACCTGCCGCTTCTCGATCTGCCAATGGAAAACGCTGCGCTGGCGTTGCAGGCCTATGCGCTTCTGCCGCTGCCGTGGGATTACCAGCAGATCGTTCAGGCACTGCTTGCCACGCGGGTGACCGGGCGTCTGGATCGTCGCACGCTGGATTGGCGAGGCAAGTCACTCACACTGTTGCTCGATGTTGGGCATAATCCTCATGCGGCTGATTATCTGGCGCAGCGCCTGGAGCTTCGCCCGCTGAATGGAAAACGCTGGGCGGTGTTCGGTTTGTTGGTCGACAAGGACTTGCCTGGCGTAGTGGCGCCGCTTCTGAATCTGGTTGCTGGCTGGGCCGTGGCGCCGCTGGATACGCCGCGTTCACGCTCTGCCGACGAGGTGGCCGAGCACCTGCGGGGGCAGGGCATGCTGGTGGCGCAATACCCGGATGTGCATGCCGCGCTCGATGCGCAGTGCGAGCAGGCGGCAGAGGGTGACGAGATACTGTTGTTCGGATCGTTTTTCTGCGTGGCCGAGGCCCTGGATTGGCTGGCCCGCCCGGCTTGATAAGGGGATTGGGGATGGCAATGCTGGACAGTGGGCTCAAGCAGCGCATGGTTGGTGCTCTGGTGCTGGTGGCGCTGGCGGTGATTTTCCTGCCGATGCTGCTGTCGCGTGAAGATGAGATGCGTCGCGTGGTGGTGGATGCGCCGGCCATGCCGCAAGCGCCGGCTACGGCCGAGATCATCGTGGAACCTGCCGAGGTCGTTGAGCCCGAAGAGTTGCCGCAGGAACTGGTTCCCGTCGAAGAGGTGGAGCCTCAGATCGTCGAGGTGCCCGAGCAGCCCAAGCCGACTCCGCCGCCCGTTGTGCAGCAGAGCGCACCTGGTCCGGTCAAGACCGAGCAAGCAGCAAGCACTGCTCCTGCCAAGCCGGAAGGGCGCCTGGACGCCAATAGCCTGCCGGTCAGCTGGTCGGTGCAGCTGGCCAGCTTGTCCAGTCGCGCTGGGGCAGAAAATCTGCAGAAAACCCTGCGCAGCCAGGGCTACAACGCCTATATCCGTGCCTTCGATGGCATGAACCGGGTGTTCGTCGGGCCGCTGATCGAGCGCGCCGAAGCGGAGCGTCTGCGTGATCAGCTCAATCGCCAGCACAAGCTCAGCGGTTTTGTCGTGCGCTTCCAGCCGGAGGCAGGCTAAGCAAGCAAGGGACTTTGCAGTGCCTGGTTACTCGATGTGCCGGGCTCTGCTAAAATGCTCCGCCTTTTCCGCTGGTAGGCCGCACCGTGGTATTCACCTGGGTCGATTGGGCGATCATCGCCGTCATCGCCATTTCTAGTTTGATCAGTCTCAAGCGCGGTTTCGTCAAGGAAGCCTTGTCGCTGCTGACCTGGATCATCGCAGGTGTAGTCGCCTGGATGTTCGGTGGCGCACTGGCCCAGCATCTCGTCGAATTTATCGAAACTCCTTCTGCGCGGGTCATTGCGGCCTGTGCCATTCTCTTCATCGCCACCTTGCTGGTGGGCGCTTTGGTCAATTTCCTCATTGGCGAGCTGATCCGCGTGACAGGCCTGTCCGGTACCGACCGTTTTCTCGGCATGGTTTTCGGCGCCGCGCGTGGTGGTTTGTTGGTGGTACTGCTGGTCGGGCTGATCAGCCTGGCGCCAGTGGAGCAGGATACGTGGTGGCAACAGTCGCAACTGGTGCCGCATTTTCTGATGGTCGCCGACTGGTCGAAGAACCTCATTCTGGGGTGGTCCGATCAGTGGTTTACCGGTGGATCGGCTCACCCAGCTGATCTGCTTTAAAAGAGTGGCCGCTGCGGAGTAACCGCTGCATCGGTCGCTGAATTAGCCTGAACTATCTAGCAGGGGTCGTGGCACATGTGTGGCATCGTCGGTATCGTCGGTAAATCGAACGTCAATCAGGCGCTGTATGACGGGCTCACCGTCCTCCAGCACCGCGGCCAGGATGCTGCCGGTATTGTCACCAGCCATGATGGCCGCCTGTTCCTGCGCAAGGACAATGGCCTGGTGCGTGACGTGTTCCAGCAGCGCCACATGCAGCGCCTGGTCGGTCACATGGGTATCGGCCATGTGCGCTACCCGACCGCTGGCAGCTCCAGCTCGGCCGAGGCTCAGCCGTTCTACGTCAACTCGCCGTACGGCATCACCCTGGCGCACAACGGCAACCTGACCAACGTCGAGCAGTTGGCCAAGGAAATCTACGAGTCCGACCTGCGCCACGTGAACACCAATTCCGACTCGGAAGTGCTGCTCAACGTGTTCGCCCACGAACTGGCCCAGCGCGGCAAGCTGCAGCCCACCGAGGAGGACGTGTTCGCTGCCGTTACCCACGTGCACGAACGCTGCCTGGGCGGTTACGCCGTAGTGGCGATGATCACCGGCTATGGCATCGTCGGCTTCCGTGATCCCAACGGCATTCGCCCGATCGTATTTGGCCAGCGCCACACCGATGAAGGCGTCGAGTACATGATCGCCTCCGAGAGCGTGTCGCTGGATGTGCTGGGCTTCACCCTGATCCGCGACCTGGCGCCGGGCGAGGCTGTCTACATCACTGAAGAGGGTAAGCTGTTCACCCGTCAGTGCGCGGCAAACCCGCAGTACGCGCCCTGCATCTTCGAGCACGTTTATCTGGCGCGCCCGGACTCGATCATGGACGGTATCTCGGTGTACAAGGCGCGTCTGCGCATGGGCGAGAAGCTAGCCGACAAGATCCTGCGCGAGCGTCCAGAGCACGACATCGACGTGGTCATCCCGATTCCCGACACCAGCCGCACCGCGGCGCTGGAGCTGGCCAATCACCTGGGCGTGAAATTCCGCGAAGGTTTCGTCAAGAACCGCTACATCGGCCGTACCTTCATCATGCCCGGCCAGGCGGCACGTAAGAAATCCGTGCGGCAGAAACTCAACGCCATCGAGCTGGAGTTCCGCGGCAAGAACGTGATGCTGGTGGACGACTCCATCGTGCGTGGCACAACCTGCAAGCAGATCATTCAGATGGCCCGCGAGGCCGGCGCGAAGAATGTCTACTTCTGCTCGGCAGCCCCGGCAGTGCGCTACCCGAACGTCTACGGTATCGACATGCCCAGCGCCCATGAGCTGATTGCCCATGGTCGTACCACCGAGGAAGTCTGCGAGCTGATCGGTGCCGACTGGCTGATCTATCAGGATCTGCCGGATCTGATCGAGGCCGTCAGCGGCAGCAAGAAGATCAAGATCGACAACTTCGACTGCGCGGTGTTTGACGGCAAGTACGTCACTGGCGACGTCGATGGGGCCTACCTGGATAAAATCGAGCAGGCGCGCAACGATGCCAGCAAGGTCAAGTCGCAGGCAGTCAGCGCGATCATCGATCTGTATAACAACTGATGCGAGCGGGCAGGGCAGTGGTCCTGCCCGGTCCGTAGCCCGGATGCAATCCGGGCTACTTTTTGTGAGGTAGCGATATGACTCTGGAATGGGAAGCCGGCAGGCTCGACAGCGACCTGGATGGCGTGGGCTTCGACACCTTGGCCGTGCGTGCAGGTCAGCACCGTTCGCCTGAGGGCGAGCATGGCGAAGCGTTGTATCTGACCTCCAGTTACGTGTTTCGTACCGCTGCCGATGCTGCCGCGCGTTTTGCTGGCGAAGTGCCGGGCAACGTCTATTCGCGCTATACCAACCCTACCGTGCGTACCTTCGAAGAGCGCATTGCCGCACTGGAAGGCGCCGAGCAGGCGGTGGCCACTGCCTCCGGCATGTCGGCGATCCTCGCCATCGTCATGAGCCTGTGCAGTGGCGGTGACCATGTGTTGGTGTCGCGCAGCGTATTCGGTTCGACCATCAGCCTGTTCGAGAAGTACCTCAAGCGCTTTGGCATCGAGGTGGATTACGTACCGCTGGCGGATCTGGATGCCTGGCAGGGCGCGTTCAGGCCCAATACCAAGCTGCTGTTCGTCGAATCGCCTTCCAACCCGCTGGCCGAACTGGTGGATATCGCCGCACTGGCCGAGATCGCCCATGCTCGCGGCGCGCTGCTGGCGGTGGACAACTGTTTCTGCACGCCGGCCCTGCAGCAGCCGCTGAAACTTGGCGCAGACATCGTCATGCACTCGGCGACCAAGTACATCGACGGCCAGGGCCGTGGCCTGGGTGGTGTGGTTGCCGGTCGCAGTGAGCAGATGAAGGAAGTGGTGGGTTTCCTGCGTACCGCCGGGCCAACCCTCAGCCCGTTCAACGCCTGGATGTTCGTCAAGGGCCTGGAGACGCTGCGTATTCGTATGCGCGCACAGAGCGAGAGTGCCCTGCAGCTGGCGCTTTGGCTGGAACAGCAGCCGCAGGTCGAGCGTGTGTACTACGCTGGCCTGCCCAGCCATCCGCAGCACGAGCTGGCGAAGAAGCAGCAGAGCGCCTTTGGCGCGGTGGTCAGTTTCGAGGTCAAGGGTGGCCGTGACGCCGCATGGAAGGTGATCGATGGCACTCGCGTCATTTCGATCACCACCAACCTTGGCGACACCAAGACCACCATCGCCCACCCGGCAACCACTTCGCACGGTCGGTTGACGCCGCAGGAGCGCGCCAACGCTGGCATCCGCGACAGCCTGATTCGCGTTGCCGTGGGCCTGGAAGAGCTGGAAGACCTCAAGGCAGATCTGGCGCGCGGCCTGGCTGCGCTCTGAACATGTTGGAGTGGGGCACGAATGACACGCCCAACAATGGGCGTGTCGCGCTGGTCACCGGAGCCGCGCGCGGCATAGGCCTGGGCATCAGCGCCTGGCTGATCACCGAGGGCTGGCAGGTGGTGCTGGCTGATGTGGACCGTGAGCGGGGCTCTAGGGTAGCGCGTGTGCTGGGTAACAATGCCTGGTTCGTCGCCATGGACGTAGCCAAGGAAGATCAGGTCAGTGTCGGTGTTGCCGAGATACTCGGCCAGTTTGGCCGCCTCGATGCGCTGGTGTGCAATGCAGCTATCTCCGATCCGCACACCCCACCGTTGGAGTTGCTCGATCTCAAGCGTTGGAATCGTACGCTGGCGGTCAACCTGACCGGTGCCATGCTGCTGGCCAAGCACTGCGCGCCTTATCTGCGTGGGCATCGCGGCGCCATCGTCAATATCGCCTCGACCCGTGCCAGCCAGTCCGAAGCCGATTGCGAAGCCTACGCCGCGAGCAAGGGCGGTCTCGTTGCGCTCACGCATGCTCTATCGATCAGCCTAGGGCCGGAGGTGAGAGTCAACTGCGTCAGCCCTGGCTGGATCGACGCTCGTGACCCGTCGCAGCAACGCCTGGAACCACTATCGGTGTTCGATCATGCGCAGCATCCGGTCGGCCGTGTCGGCACGGTAGAGGATGTCGCGGCGCAGGTCGCCTGGCTGCTCTCTGATGCGGCCGGTTTCGTCACCGGGCAGGAGTTCGTCATCGATGGCGGCATGAGCCGCAAGATGATCTATCAGGATTGAGTGCCTTTGAGAGCGCGCTCTCGCGAAGCGTGGTCTTGAAAGCTTCGCGAGCAGAGCTCGCTCCTACCGATTCGCCGCAAATGAAAAAGGCTCCCGAAGGAGCCTTTGTCATGTGTGGCCGAATTACATGT
This sequence comes from Pseudomonas sp. NY15364, assembly GCF_048068235.1. NCBI lineage: Bacteria > Pseudomonadati > Pseudomonadota > Gammaproteobacteria > Pseudomonadales > Pseudomonadaceae > Pseudomonas > Pseudomonas sp. NY15364. The sequence goes on from NZ_JBLUPX010000007.1 coordinate 182,014, forward strand.
TGGGGTAATTCGGGCCACCGGTACCTTCCGGTGCAACCCAGGTGATGTTCTGGGCCGGGTCCTTGATGTCGCAGGTCTTGCAGTGCACGCAGTTCTGCGCGTTGATCTGGAACTTCTTCTCGCCGTCTTCCTGCGTCACCACTTCGTACACGCCGGCCGGGCAGTAACGCTGCGCCGGTTCGTCGTACAGCGGCAGGTTCTTCGCCAGCGGAATGCTCGGGTCAGTGAGCTTCAGGTGGCAGGGCTGCTCTTCTTCGTGGTTGGTGTTGGAGAGGAACACCGAGCTCAGTTTGTCGAAGCTGAGTTTGCCGTCCGGTTTCGGGTAGGCGATCTTCTTGCTCTCTGCGGCCGGCTTCAGGCAGGCGTAATCCGGCTTGTTGTCGTGCAGTGTGAAGGGGATCTTGCCGCCGAAGATGTTCTGATCCAGCCAGTTGATGCCGCCGCCAACGATGGCGCCGTACTTGTGGATGGCTGCGCCGAAGTTACGGCTGCGGAACAGCTCGTCGTACAGCCAGCTGGCTTTGAAACCATCGACGTAGTTGTTCAGCTCGTCACCGCCCTCACGGCCTGCGGCCAGAGCTTCGGTGATGGCGTCGGCGGCGAGCATGCCGGATTTCATCGCGGTGTGGCTGCCCTTGATCTTGGCGAAGTTCAGCGTGCCGAGGTCGCAGCCGATCAGGGCGCCACCCGGGAAGACCATCTTCGGCAGCGAATTCAGGCCGCCCTTGGCGATGGCGCGGGCGCCATAGGCCACGCGCTTGCCGCCTTCCAGGTACTGGGCAATCACCGGGTGGTGCTTGTAGCGCTGGAACTCGTCGAACGGCGACAGGTGCGGGTTGGCGTAGGACAGGTCGATGATCAGGCCGACCACCACCTGGTTGTTCTCCAGGTGATAGAGGAAGGAGCCGCCGGTGTTTTCGGTGCCCATGATGTCCATCGGCCAGCCGGCAGTGTGCACCACCAGGCCCTGGTCATGCTTGGCCGGGTCGATATCCCAGATTTCCTTGATGCCGATGCCGTAATGCTGGGCATCGGCTTCGCTGTCGAGGTTGTACTTCTTGATCAGCTGTTTGCCGATGTGGCCACGGCAGCCTTCGGCGAACAGGGTGTACTTGGCACGCAGTTCCATGCCCGGGGTGTAATAGCCTTCCTTCGGATTGCCCTCGCGATCGACGCCCAGATCACCGGTGACGATGCCGCGTACCACGCCGTTTTCGTCGATCAGCGCTTCCTGAGCGGCGAAGCCCGGGTAAATCTCCACGCCCAGGTTCTCGGCCTGCTGAGCCAGCCAGCGGCACAGGTTGCCCAGGGAAATAATGTAATTGCCTTCGTTGTGCATGGTTTTCGGCACAAAGAAGTCTGGAATTCGGGTAGCCTTGTCGGCGTCGCGCAGCAGATAGATGTCATCGCGCTTGACCGGGGTGTTCAGCGGGGCGCCGAGCTCTTTCCAGTCGGGGAAGAGTTCGTTCAGGGCGCGCGGTTCGAACACTGCACCGGAGAGGATATGAGCGCCAACTTCGGAGCCTTTCTCGACCACGCAGACGCTGATCTCTTGACCCGCTTCAGCGGCTTTCTGCTTCAGTCGGCAGGCGGCGGACAGTCCGGACGGGCCGGCGCCGACGATGACGACGTCGAACTCCATAAATTCGCGTTCCACAGGCTATCTCCTACTCAAGGCTCTTCGATGTTTTATATTGGAGGGCACGGCTCACCCCCTAACCGCGGCGTGGGCATTATATCTACACCCTCTCTGCGGGCCAATACAAACGTTTGTTTGAATTTTCTGTAGGCCTGTTAGAATCGTACTACATCGCGGATGACCGGCCAGTTCGCTGTATTGACCAGGCCAGGCCGCGGGGTCAAGATACGGGCGGTTTTGCGCTCGCCGTCTGGGCTAACAGGCCGTTGAAAAACTACCTGCGTTGCCATTGCTGCGTTAAAAACAGCCTCAAATTGCTCATTTACAAGACGTAAACTGCGCTTTTTCTGCTGTTTTGCCTTGCACTGGTTGCCTCGCCTACGTTTTTCAACTGCCTGCTAAAAGGTTGGCTCCTGCCAATTTATATCGCTGACCAGGCTCGCCTTGGCGAGATTCTTATTCACCGGAGAGTAACGAGGAATCCATGAAGGTTCTTGTAGCTGTCAAACGAGTGGTTGACTACAACGTCAAGGTTCGCGTCAAGGCGGACAATAGCGGCGTCGACCTCGCCAACGTCAAGATGTCCATGAACCCCTTCTGCGAAATCGCCGTGGAAGAAGCCGTACGTCTGAAGGAGAAAGGCGTGGCGAGCGAAATCGTCGTCGTCTCCATCGGCCCGGCTACCGCTCAGGAACAGCTGCGCACCGCGCTGGCTCTGGGTGCCGACCGCGCTATCCTGGTCGAATCCAATGACGAGCTGAACTCCCTGGCCGTGGCCAAGCTGCTCAAGGCAGTGGTCGACAAGGAGCAGCCGCAACTGGTGATCATGGGCAAGCAGGCCATCGACAGCGACAACAACCAGACCGGCCAGATGCTGGGAGCCCTGACTGGCTTCGGCCAAGGCACCTTCGCCTCCAAGGTCGAAGTTGCTGGCGACAAGGTCAACGTCACCCGTGAGATCGATGGCGGTCTGCAGACCGTTGCGCTGAACCTGCCGGCGATCGTCACCACCGACCTGCGTCTGAACGAGCCGCGCTACGCGTCGCTGCCGAACATCATGAAGGCCAAGAAGAAGCCGCTGGAAACCGTTACCCCGGATGCCCTGGGCGTTTCCACCGCTTCCACCGTCAAGACCCTGAAAGTCGAAGCGCCGGCTGCTCGCAGCGCTGGCATCAAGGTCAAGTCCGTGGCTGAACTGGTCGAGAAACTGAAGAACGAGGCGAAGGTAATCTAAATGACTATCCTGGTTATCGCTGAACACACCAATGCCGCTCTGGCTGCCGCTACCCTGAACACCGTTGCCGCCGCGCAGAAGATCGGTGGCGACATCCACGTGCTGGTAGCCGGTGCCAACGCTGGCGCTGCTGCCGAAGCCGCTGCCAAGATCGCTGGCGTGGCCAAGGTCCTGGTTGCCGACAACGCTGCTTATGCCAACCAGCTGCCGGAGAACGTTGCTCCGCTGGTAGCCGAGCTGGGCAAGAGCTACAGCCACATCCTGGCTGCCGCCACCAGCAACGGCAAGAACATCCTGCCGCGCGTCGCTGCCGCACTGGACGTCGATCAGATCTCCGAGATCATCGCCGTTGAAAGCGCCGACACCTTCAAGCGCCCGATCTATGCCGGTAACGCCATCGCGACCGTGCAGTCCTTGGCTGCCATCAAGGTGATCACCGTGCGTAGCACCGGTTTCGATGCCGCTGCTGCCGAAGGCGGCTCCGCTACTGTTGAAGCCGTTTCCGGTCCGGCCGATGCCGGCAAGTCCGCCTTCGTCGGCGAAGAGCTGGCCAAGTCCGACCGTCCGGAACTGACCGCTGCCAAGATCGTCGTATCCGGCGGCCGTGGTATGGGCAATGGCGACAACTTCAAGCACCTGTACTCCCTGGCTGACAAGCTGGGCGCTGCAGTCGGTGCTTCCCGCGCTGCGGTCGATGCCGGTTTCGTCCCGAACGACATGCAGGTCGGTCAGACCGGCAAGATCGTTGCGCCGCAGCTGTACATCGCTGTCGGTATCTCCGGCGCGATCCAGCATCTGGCCGGAATGAAGGACTCCAAGGTGATCGTCGCGATCAACAAGGACGAAGAGGCGCCGATCTTCCAGGTCGCCGACTACGGTCTGGTTGCCGACCTGTTCGAAGCCGTACCTGAGCTGGAGAAGTCGGTCTAAACCGCTTTTCCCGCATACAAAAACGCCGGCTTGAGACAGACTGTGTGAAAACGTTCTGAACTGAACCGGTTCAATACAAACGCCCCGATTGATTCGGGGCGTTTGTGTTTTTACTGGTGCAATGATGCAAAGTGCAGCGCTCAGGTCAGCAGCTCGATCATGCGGCGTGCCCCGAGTACCGAAATAGCACGTTTGA
>NZ_JBLUPX010000008.1:0-182012 GCF_048068235.1 Pseudomonas sp. NY15364
GCAGGGCAGCTTTTCGTTCAGCAGAGTAACGCGGCATTGCATGGCTCTTTCCGCCCCCGGGGTTCAGTTTGGGTGAATCCGATCAGGCGACAACTATCCTGACACCGGGGGGTGCGCCAATAGTCGAAGACTCACGCCTAGGATGCGTCCGTCCCGATTTCGGCAAAATTGCTGATCTTCACCGCACCATCAGGGAAGCGAGCAATAACTTCCAACTGCCCCCCCATCGCCTCGATATGGCTGCGCAGGGTGGAAATGTACATGTCGGTGCGCTTTTCCAGCTTGGCAATCGAGGGTTGCTGTACATGCAGCACCTCGGCCAGCACCTTCTGGGAAAGACCACGCGCCTGACGCAACTCATTGAGTGGCATTTCGGTCAGCAGCTCCTGGGCCTTTGCCTCGATGCGAACCTGAGACTCAGGCGCCATCTTTGCGCGCAGTTCTGCAAATTTCTTAGCCATCTATCAAGCCCTCCTTCCGAAGCTGCTCCAGATGCTCGTCATACAGACGGTCAGCCAGCGGAACATTGATTTCATACCAGCGATCATCACCGGCCTTGCTACCACCAATTAGCAGAATGGCCGAGCGCCTGGGATCAAAAGCGTATAGCGTCCGTTAGGCGCAAGGGCAAAATTGGTTTTCAGCACCGAGCCAGGAAACACAATCACCGCATCAACGCGGTGTTCCTGAATCGAATGGTTGCTTGGTAGTAGGGGCCGTTATTTGTGGCCAGCAAAGGAGTTGCTTTCAGGTAATGCGCACATCACAAATAACTTTCCGGGCCAAAACCGACACGCCGTGCGCTCCGCCGGCCATGCTCGGCGCTGGCATCAGTTTCTGCGTACGGCTGGGCTGTCTAACAATTGGTATATGGACTCTCCCCACAAGCAGTGAGGAAAGCTTTTTTCGATCCTGTCGTCAGCGCGGTTGCATTCGTATATCCGGCCTTTCACGGGCTCAGCACCCTGGCCATTCTGTAGTTCGCGCAGCGGGGGCCCAGCGCTCAAGCGATCTCTAGGATCAGCATTGTTATCGGCCTTGTTCCGCTGCAGGACTCGCCTGTTCCGACAGTCTCACTTCTCACCACAACCACAAGAAGTAACGCTCCTTTCTGATCACCCCGCCGTCAGGCGGGCCTGGCACTCTGCCAGTCGCCGCTGAAACGTCGCTCATGGCACCACACCGCCCAGCAGATCCTCACCAGTTTGTTCGCCAGGGCCACCGCCGCTTTGTTGTGACCGATGCGCTCGGCCGTTTGCAGGGCCCAGCGCTGAAGCCGGGTCAGGCGCTCCGGCGTTCGCGCCTGGCAGCGCTTGGCAGCCAGCAGTGCCGCACGGGCGCCGTGGATCAGCAGGGTGCGCACGTAGGTGTTGCCCTTGCAGCTGATGCGCCCGAGTCTGCGCCGTTCGCCGCTGCTGTATTCGTTGGGGGTCATGCCCAGCCAGGCGCTCAGGTGTCGGCCGCTGGCGAAGCGCTCCGGTCTGCCAACGGCGGTTTTCAGGGCGCTGGCGGTCAGCAGCCCGATGCCGCTGACTTCGTCGAGCTTGTGCACGATTTCATCGTCGGCATGCCAGCGCGCCAGTTGCTCTTCGCATTCGCGCATCGATTGTTCGTAGAGGCTGATTTCGCCCAGCAGCACTTGCAGGGCGCCACGCAGAGGCTGCACTTCGGGCTGATCGATCAGGGCGCAGGCCTGGCGTAGAAACGCCTGGGTGCCGCTGGGCGCCGCCACGCCCATCTCGCGCAGGATGCCGCGCAGCAGGTTGATGCGCTGCACCCGTGCTTTCTTCCAGCCCTCGCGCAGTTTGTGCAGCTGCTGGAGCTGTTGCTGCTGCATGCTTTTGACCGGAACCGGCCGGATTCCTTCGCAACGAGCCGCTTCGAGGATCGCATCGCAGTCGTTGCGGTCGGTCTTGCTGCGACGGCGGTAGGCTCGTACATAGCGCGGATGCAGCAGCACCACCCTATGCCCTGCCGCCTGCATCAGGCGACCCCAGTGGTGGGCCGTGCCACAGGCTTCCATGACCCACTCGACAGGTTCCTGTTGCTGCTGTACATATCGCCCGAATGCCTCCGGATCGAGCCGCCTGCGACGATCCACCCGACCGACATGGATACTTTCGGCAACCTGGTAAACGGACTTGGCCAAATCAATTGCGATGCGTTTCATCGACGCTCTCCCGGCAAACAGGCACCTCGGTCTTATAGAAGAAACGCGGTGCGGGGAGAGTCCATTACAGCCCTCAAGTCGTTCGCTTCGCTCACTCGGGACGTCCGTAAGCTGCGCTTCCGGCCGCCCCTTAGCCAAACGGTATGGACGCCCCACATGTTGTGTTCTCAGTTCCCGCATGTGGCCATGGCGCGAGCCATTGATTCCGCGGCTATGTGGAAACCCGAGCGACGGACACCGTTCCTCTAAAAGCCGAACGGACACAGCAACGGATTCTTGCTCATCAGCAGACAGGCTTTCCCACCAGTCACCGAACTCGTCGGTGTATTCGACATCCCAAGCCATGAGAATATAACCCCAAGGGAATATTCCATCAATGGAATATAGAGACCAAATGGACAAGAGCGGCTAGAAGCGTAGCGAGACTGCCAGATGCTCGGGAGCGGAATGGGGCATGGCCAAGCTCGAATGGCAGATACACGACGTCTGTCGCAGCTAGCGTTGGGCAAACCGCATCCTAGGACGATACAAACGCCCCTGAGGCGGTCTAAGGATGGACGCCGGTTCATTGTGCATTTCACTGGAGGCGATGCCTCCCAGTCTTGATGAAGAGTTCTGCAAAAGCCATCCAGTCGCGCAGGTAGACATACACAACACCGCCATCCACCAGGCAGGTTGACCCTGTTGAGCTTTTGTCCCAAAAATCAAAAAATGGAAGCTTTTCTATGTCGTCGCGACTCACGCACTTATGGCCCTCGCAGATAAAGACCGGGAGCCCAAAATACGTTGTTTCCAGAGCCCGCTTTTCAGCTCGACGCAAGCGCTTAAGTTCAGTCAGATAGCTTTCACTAACTCGCCTCGGCTCCCCAAGTCGAATAGCGAGCATTTTCCAAAAAGCGGCTTCTCGATGCCTGTCGCACATCATGTACCCGGCTGCTTTCTCAACGAGATAGCTCAGATAGACATCCCCACGCATGGCCCTAACAATCATCAACCGCTGAGCAAGGCCAGCATGTTCAAGCAGAGAAAGCACAGCGATGGCCCCGTGTTCTTTCGCTTTTCCGATCTGCTCTGTACTCATCTCAGACTCCCATGTCCGCTTCCAAGATCCGTCGCTTGATCTCAGAGTCCAACCTGCCAATCTGCTCCGGACTGAGCGCCTGGATCTCGCGCAGGCGCAAGATTTCCGTATGCCCAGCGCACTGCTCAAAGGCCCACTCGTGCAACTCGGGTACAAGCTCAATGATGGCCCTTGTCAGTTTCTCCGTCACTTTGCTGCCGTGGCGCAGGTACTCCCGGATCACGCCCTGCCGTCCCTCGTTTGAAAGCCTTTTCGCAACTCCGTCGAGTCGCTTCAACGCCGGGTGCACTACGCCATGAGCCAGCAGCCGCTCCAGGGTTATTAGGCCACTTTCAAGGTTCGCGCAGCGATCTAGCCAGGCCTGGCTGCGGGTGCCATCAAGCAGTAGGTGACCGGCGTCGAAAAGGCCCGGATCAAAGCCCTGGAGGTAGTCCAGGATAAGATCTGCCATTTCCCTACCATAACGATCTTCGCCTTCCCTAAAAAGCAGCCTTCCAGCGCGGGTGTTTACCACTGCTTTGTCGGCGGAAAAGCCTTCACCGGGGTACTTCTTGATCATCGGCTCGCCCAAGAAGCGGGTCGCGTCAGCGCCGACCACCGACCACAACTCGGGGTAGCCGATTAGGAAGTGATCGAGGTAGCGATCAAAAAACGGGCGCTTGAGTGCCGGATGCTCATACAGCTGATCCACGGCCTTGCCCAGCTCCTGCATCAGCTGCTCAAGCACTGTCGCCGGGTCGTGGCCAAGGGCGATGGCGAAGGGTGCCGCCTTGGTTACCAGTCGAATGATCGCCGTGCTCGGATCGAAGCTCAGCCGACTGGACTTGCTCCAGCTCGGCAGGCGCCCGAACTGGTCAATGTCCTCGCGTACCAGGATCTCTCGCGTGTTTAGCCGCCGCTCGCGCAGCAGGCCCGTTACCAGGCCCTCGATATCCGCCTGCGGGTGAATGGCTTTGAGGCAGGGGATGTTCAGGTCACTCAGCAGCATACGCACGAAGCGATCCAACTGCTCTTCGCTCAACAGACCGTCCAAGTATCTCTCGCAGTTGAGTACAAAGAAGGCGCCGTAGTACCACGGAAAGCAGTCGGTGTTGACCAGTCCGTCGCACAGAAAAAGTAAGGTCTGGCGGGGCTTTTTCATCCAGATACTGCGCTTGATCTGCTCCTCCGTGGCCTCGATCAGCGGGGCGCTGTCGAGCTGGGCACGGATCAGCGGATTGATGTCGAGCTTGTGTCCGTCAGCCGGAAGATCACTCATCGCAAGTGCCCTCTTTGCCCTCGAATCAGCACGGCTTCGAGCCGCTGGCCGTGATCGATGGTGTACCGAATGTCCTGGCGCTGCTCAGGCGTCTGATGCCAACTGCGGTCGCTCAATTCGGATTCGAGCTGGTACTGGCCGTCAAAGTCCATTGGATTCTTCACCTGGACAATCTGGAGCTGTTCGAGCTCGTGCACGGCATCAAAGCCCGTCTCGTAACCGTCGACGATGATTTTCGCGTCCTGCGGCAATGCGGACAGGGCTTCGATCAGGTCTTTGACGCGCATGGTCAGATCCCCTCCCCACCCCCGCAGTGAAAGACGTCACCCGACACTACGGTAAAGAAATAATCAGAACTGAAAGTGCTGCCTTTGACTTCATGAAGCGTGATCAATCGCTCCAGTGCCCAACCATCACGCCCGGTCATCTGCACTGGCAACACTACCTGCACGTCAACAGATAAGATCCTCTCATTCACGTCAGCCCTCTCCATAAACTACTTAAACCCCCCGATCCCGCCGGGCATAACTTTCGAGTAATAAACCCCGTCAGCCGACCGCACCTCTATTCGCACATCAAACCGGGCTTAAGCAAACTCCAGCTCAACCACCCTGAAATACGCTGATCCTGGATCAGACTGAATGACCTCACCCCTAAAAGCCACCCAATCACGATGTGCTTTAAACATAATCATTACTCCGAGTAATTAAATAGCCAAAACCACACTTAAAACATCAATCGCGCACATCCCCCCAATAGTCTCCACGAGCGACCAAACCAAAATCCTGATCATCCAGTGGCTCATCATTGAACAGATGCTGTATCCGACGCTCCTGCTTGATATACGCCAGCACTTGGAAGAAGCAGCCTTCGCACAGGCGCACCCGATACCGTTCACCATCATGCCGTGCGCCGTAACCCCAGCAGGCGTGCAGCACCCCAAGCTGCTGGCCATAGCCGGGGACACTCGTCTCGCCCCCGCAGAGGTCGCAGCGCACTGGTTCGTTTAACGGATCAGAGGTATCCATCACTGCCCCCGCTCAAAACAGGCTCATGACGGTGGAGAACTCGGCCTGCTTGCGCTGGCCGTCTCCGACCAGGACGTACAGAGTGTTGCGGGTCTGGAAGAAACAGCCCTCGCTGAAGTTCACCAAGGCTGTGGTGCGCACCCAGTCGCCGACATCGAAGCGCCGCTCACTGTCGAACAGCACGTTGTGCGCATACAGCAGCACCGGCTGCTGGCCTGCCGCGTGAAATAGCGCTACTTGATCCTCGTCCAAGATCAGGTCAATCCAGATCCAATCGCGGACAATGCAATACCGCATCCACAAGGAACGGTCTCGGGCCAGCACGCGTTCGCGCGCCTGCTCCCAGCTCATTTCAATGCCGGCCATCACTTCTCCAGCGCCGTATAACAGTGCTGCAATCTTGCCCAAAGCATCCATGAGTAACTCCCATTATTCCGCTCATCTGAATTCAGGGTGCAACCACCCCGCCTTGGCTAACTTGCCCCAAGGCTTATTCTTCAATGTGCCAACTGAAAGACGAGTAGAACGACTAGCTAGAAATACCAGGCGCTATCGTATAAACGGTTCAAAGTTATTAACCCTACACCGCCTGGACCACCACCACTTCGCCTCGACCCACTCATTCACCTTACCGCCACACCACCCCAGCGCTTAAATAGAATAAACATCAATACCCAATAACCGTCAAGCAATAACAGAAAAATCCACCAAACCTTAATTACAATACATATATATTGACAAGTTTTAGACAAGTTCATGGAGCATATAAAAGCACAACTTTCCGATATAAAATGGAGTTCGCGACCCAGTCAGCCCTCGTGCGCCCCAGGAGATTGCCTGGAGCCTCGCCTGCTCCTCGCGCCCAACCTCGCTGCATGCACGCATCCTTCTCCAAGTGCTACATCTGACTGATGGATTTGAGTCAGCAATGGTGGGCACGCTGGATCTTTTGCGCCAAACCAAGACGTGGTGCAGAGCAACTGATGACCGCTGTAGGTCAGATCAATGAGCAGCAGGGAGGAGATACGTTACGCATTGGCCGAGTGGCCGGCGAAGCCTGCTTGGTCGATGCGGCCGGAGACGCTGAGCCCGAGATACACCGCTTGCCGGGATAAAGTGATAGGCGCACGTGGATAGGTTTAGAAAGCCGTATTCATCCGACCTGTATCTACCGCTGACCAAAAGTAGCTACTCCAGCTCGACCACCAAGAGGCCTGTGTAAATGCCTGGCGACCCACAGCTTTACTTCGAGTACGAGCTTGAGCTTGGCTCCGAACGGGCTCAAAGCCTGCTGTTTGTTTCAGAGGAGCTCAGCCTCTCAGAAGTCATCCGGGACGAACTGGCCGCCGAGTACCTCCGAAACCCAGACAAGGCACATCTGCGAAAGTACCTGCGCGATCAGTTAGAAGAGGATCTCGGCGTATAAATGAGCCTTGGCTCCCACGCCTTGCCGTGCAGGATTAAGAGCTCATTTCAGCGCGGAGCCTTCGGCACGATGCCAACCTGCATACCAAACGGGTTGAAGACACTGTTCAGCGTCTGAACAGTCGGGTTGCTCTCATCAAGCTCTAGCTGCCGCAAAGCGCGTAATGACAGCTTGCACATCTGTGCGAATCTGGCCTGCTGCAGCCCCGTCACCTCCTTGCGCAGACGCCGAACGGCCGCCCCAATAGTGATCTCACCAGAAGCCAACTGCTGCTGCAGTTCATTCAAAACTCGATTGCGCTCAAGAATATCCATTTAGATCAGCCCCCACTGGACCAGGCGCTGCCGAAGGTTTCTCAGCGCGATACGTGGGTGGTTCATGGTTGAAGCGGGAAGCCCTTCTGCATTCAGCAAATCAGGTAGCGCCTGGAACTCCTGCGCTGCGGCTCTCAATCTCTGGAACAGCTCATCAGGATCTACCCATTCTGCCGCCTCGGCACAGGCGACTCTCCAGTTGACCTCTCCTGCCAGCTCGATGTGCTTTGGCCATTTCGTCGTGCGCGTGACCCCTTCCTCATCCATGACCATGGGGGCCAGGTCATAGATCGGTGCCAGCCGCACACCTTGCTCAGAGCGAATAATGGAGGTGTTGCGTCCGTGGTTATCTGAGTTACCAAGAATCTGGTTCAGCAGATCGCGCCGCATGTATTCGAACACCAGATCCTCAACCTGCTGTCCCTGCCCAACGGCCTGCCATAGCTCGACCAGGTTTCGCAGCACCTGGGAGTGCAGCATGTAGCTCCCCGCCTCGGTCACGCCGGATAGCGAGTACATGGACTCCACTGCCGTTCGCCCAACACCTGCAGAGCTGATCTCCCGATCAAAGCGGTGCATCCAGAGACTGGGCTTATTGCCCTCTTCCAACGCCAGCCCGTCAGCCGCAATGGTATCCATCCCTAACTGCTGGATGGCGCGATAAAAACAGTACTCGCTGCGAAGGATGTCCTGATCCGTCTGCGCGGCTTTGTTGCGCGCAAACTTCACAAACCAGTGCTGAGCAGCCTCTTCGTCAGGCAGTACTGCATCCGGGTGCAACGCACCATGGCGATCCTCCGTCAACAGCAACTTGGGAGCCTCGCCACCAGCCCCAGTCGCACCACCTATGGCTGCCCCCTGCTCATAAGCGTATTCAAGGAAGCGAGCGTCCCGACGAATAACCTCATAGCGCGTGAAGCCCAGCATAGGGCTGCCCGCAATCGCCTCGACAGATTCCTTGATACGCAGATTGCCAATCGGTGCGGGCGTACAACGCCCCAAGAGGTAGAGATCCAGGTTGAGGCCCTCAGGTCGCTCGCCTCCCAAGCGCTTCAGTAGAAAGCGTCTGGCAGCGCCTGATGGCAGGATGTCGAAGAGAAACGCTGGTGCCTTACTCTCTCGCCAGGAGTCCCAGCCGAGAGGGTAAGCTGCGCTGACAGCCACATTCAGCCGACTGCCGACAGACTCCAGGGAGTCAACCAGATAGCCCTGCTGGTAGCCATAAGCACAAGCCCCCTCCAGCCCTTCCTCGGGCTGCTCGAAGCGGAGCTCCATGGCATTGCGCCACTGGCCATTCGTAAAAACCTGGAGAGTGAGGTTGTGCATATCGGCATCGGGCATGGCGGCATCTTAATGCCGAAATCCTAGGCGAGAGCCATGAAAAAGGCAATTTAATGCCTAATCAAGAGCGAATTACCTGAAAATAGGCACTTTAATACCTCTCTCAGCCGGAAAGGCTGACTCGGTTCGCCTCGATCAGATGAGCTGAAATAACACCAATCAGCAAAGGTAATGCAATCGCATTGACAAAGAAATGCACTTGCATTACCTTGAGGTCACTCACACGAGCCGGAGCAGATCATGGCCAGAGCACTCGAAGTCGAATCCACCCTTACCGACCGCTACCAGACGACGGTACCAGAGACTGTTCGCCGCGCACTTCAGCTAAACAAGCGCGACAAAATTCATTACTCGATTCGCCCCAGCGGTGAGGTCGTACTGAGCCGTGCAGAGCACTCTGAGGATGACCCGGCAATCGGCCAGTTTCTCAGTTTTCTTGCACATGACATCGCAGCGAACCCTCAGCACCTGCAAGCCATAGATTCAAATCTCGTGGCACGCATCCACTCGCTGGTCGATAGCAATGAGATAGATCTGGATGCCCCGCTGTCGGCAGACGATGAATGAGCCACGACCACGGCAAGCCAATGGTTGCCCATGGCTGGACAGTATTTGCGCACCCCTTGTTTCTGGATCAGCTCGAAAGCCTCATTCAGAAAGTTGAGCTCTCAAAACAAAAAGACCCCGTGGGCTATCGCAAGAAGAATGCAGCCAAGCGGCTGGCAGCCATCGCCAAGCTGGCTTTTGACGTTATCCCACAAGACCCGAGCAAGCCCGAATACCGCCAAGGTGGCACATTGGGCGAGGAACATAAGCACTGGTTCCGTGCCAAGTTTTTTCAGCAGTATCGGCTGTTCTTCCGGTACCACGGCCCAAGCAAGATAATCGTCTTGGCGTGGGTTAATGATGACGACACCAAGCGTGCCTATGAGAGCAGCGATGACGCCTACAAGGTGTTTCGAAAAATGCTCGCGAGCGGACATCCGCCTGACGCGTGGGATAAGCTGCTGAAGGAAGCCACGCAGGAAAACGCACGATTAAATTCGGCCGCCACCTCGGTCAACTGAGCCCCCAACATGCTTCCGGTTCAAATCCCTATTGAGGATTTGAACCTAGAACACCCTCCCTGTACCGCGCTAAGCCTTTGAAGTGCAAATCGATTTGGATGCGCTCTTGACGGAAGGCTCAAGGTTCCTATACTGCTGAACGACTGAGTGAAATCCTACAAATCAGTTTTCCGAGGCCAAGTGCCGGAAACGCTGATTTGAGCTGGGGAATTATGTCTTTGGATTCAAATCCCCCCGGCTCCACCATTACAACATCTAAAGACGTCCACGGACGTCTTTTTTTGTGCCTGAAACCCAGCAAATACAGGGCCTTCAGCGTCATAGACGTACAAAGACGTCTGACCGCATCCATGCCTTCGTGTATTCCAAATTGTATTCCAAGCCCTAAGCCGGTATTTTTTGGAATACACAAATCGCACTGGAGTACACCATGGGTGCCGCAACAACGCGCCTTTCAGACCTGAAGGTCAAAGCCGCAAAGCCCAAAGAAAAGGACTACACCCTGACTGACGGCAACGGCCTACAGATGCGAGTGAGAATCAATGGATCAAGGTTGTGGAATTTCAACTACATCCACCCCATCACCAAGAAGCGACTGAATATGGGGCTCGGCACCTTCCCGGAAGTAAGCCTTGCTCAAGCCCGCAAACTGACCATTGAAGCGCGTGAGCTCGTAGCACAGGGCATTGATCCCAAAGAGAGACGCGACGCAGATCGACAGGCCAAAAAGGCCGCAACTGAGCACACGCTGCAGAACGTAGCGACGTCCTGGTATGAGCTCAAAAAAGATGCAGTAACCCCCGCCTACGCCGAAGACATTTGGCGCTCGCTTACGTTGCACGTCTTCCCCGACTTGGGCGTTACACCGATCGCGTCCATAACAGCCCCGAAGGTCATCAGCCTTCTCAAGCCGCTCGAAACTAAAGGCAGCCTGGAAACCGTCAAACGCCTTACACAGCGACTCAACGAGATCATGACCTACGGGGTCAACTCAGGCCTGATACCCGCCAACCCACTTACCGGGATTGGTAGCGTGTTCAAGAAGCCGAAGAAAAAGAACATGCCGGCCTTACACCCCGATGAGCTCAAAGAGCTCATGGTTGCAATAGCGAACGCCAGCATAAAAAGAACCACTCGATGCCTGATCGAGTGGCAATTGCACACGATGACTCGTCCCGTTGAAGCTGCCACTACCCGCTGGGCCGATATCGACTTCGAGAAAAGGATCTGGACGATCCCGGCTGAGCGCATGAAGAAACGTCGCCCGCATACGGTGCCGCTTACAGATCAAGCATTGGCCATTCTGGAAGCAATCAAACCCTACAGCGGGCACCGTGAATACGTGTTCCCTGCTGACCGCAATCCGCGTACTCACTGCAATAGCCAAACAGCCAACATGGCCTTGAAACGTATGGGCTTTGAGGGACGCTTGGTCAGCCACGGAATGCGCTCAATGGCCAGTACAACGCTAAACGAGCACGGCTGGGAGCCTGAGCTAATCGAAGTAGCGCTGGCGCATGTGGATAAGGACGAAGTGCGCAGTGCCTACAACCGTGCGGACTATATCGATCGCAGGCGCCCTATGATGGCTTGGTGGAGTGAGCACATTCAAAAGGCTGCTACCGGCAATCTATCGGCGGCAGCTATCAATGACCTTAGTGATCGAAAAATCATCCCAATACGACGCTGAGCAACCAGAAACTATTAGCAGACTCACGAGGGGCGACGGTTATTTTCGAACCCTCGTTTACTCCACACCGTCCATGATCCGCCAAGCCTTGCGATAAACCTGCCCATTAGCGCCCAGTGCAGCACTCCACCCCTGTTCTGGCAAAGCCTCAAGGCGCTGTCGGATCAAAGGCAAGGAGTCACCTGGTTTCAATTGCATTGCCCGAGCCAGAGCTGGTGCCGCTCGGCGAGGTACACCGAGAAGGCGCAGCGAAACTGCTTCATCTGTCGATACGCCGTAATACACCTGCGAAGGCAGATTGGCTAATAGACTGCGCTCGCCTTCTTCAAGCTCTGATCCTGTAATAGCAAGCAGTGCATTCAAGCCCCAGGAAGATGTATGAGCCAGCTTACCGAAGAGGTTCTGACCGCACTTGGTCAAGGCAGTGACCGTATCCGTGCCTTCCTGGCTGAAGTGCCGTTCAGCAATGGTGGTTAGCTCTTCGCCATTCACCCAGTCCTTCAGAATGAGCGCAAGTTTGTCGCCATCGGGGGTTTTCCCCCCCAAAACTGCATTCAGGTTATCGCGCAGCTCCGGCACACGGAGCAGCACCCCCATCATGGTCTGTAGAGTGCCGTCACCAGCCTTGAACAGCCTGTCCCGATCCCAGGAATCTGGCCCGATGCTACCGCGATGTTTCATGACCGTCTTGATGCTCTGCAGCGAGAAGCCCGTACTGTCTACCAGACCCAGCGGCTGTGCTGGGCTGGCCATGTAGGAAACGTAACTGCGGATACCAGTCAGCAGACTGCGAGCAAGCTGACTATTTGACGTGCGCAGTCGTTCAAAGCCGAAGGTGCCACGCAAGACCTGCTCGATCTGATCGGCGAAGTTGGACGGCTGCCCCATCTGGCGATAGGTATGTGCGAGATACTGCAGAAAGCTCGACCACTCTGGATGGTGGTAAACAATCAATCCGAGGTCAGTCAACTCACCGGCAGCTGCCTGAGCTAACTGAATCAGTGCGGAATTCAGATCTCCGGTACTGCGGTTAATGAAGTCACGACGCTTTGCCACCTCGGCCTCATCCTTGGCAACCAGGGCCACCACACCCAGCTGCCCTTGAGAAACGCGCCCCGCGCGACCGGCGATATTCCAGAAATCCTCTGCCGGCATGTCCTGGCCAAAGGGGTACTGGGTCGCAGCCATCACCACTCCACTGACCGGGAAGTTCACCCCCTGGGCAAGGGTAGTGGTTGCGGCGAGAGTATCGAGATGACCTTTCTCGAAAAGCCACTCCATCAACATCCGGACTTCTTCCGGCAGCCCGCCATGGTGCACACCCACTCGGTGCGACAGCAGATCCACCAGCGGGAATTGCACGCCCATTTCTGCCGCCACGTAGTCCTGGACAAAGCGCACATCCACCGACAAATCCTCGCTTCGCCCGGATTTCAGCTTCTCTGCCAATTTCCAGACAAAATCTGGACGACTGTGCATGGCAATCACCGGGCCACGGGCAGACAGTTTGCGTGCTGTGATCGCAGCTAGCGTGCCCACATCCTTTGCAGCAGATAATGAGGCAGCCAAGCTCTGTTCTTTGCCTAGGGAAAATACCTCGTCAAGAGTAATACTGGGACGAGACGTATGAACTGTCTCGAAGTTCATCTGATAGTCGCGGCTTCGCCCCTTACCGGCACCTGCATCTACCGGGCTGACGATACCAATGGCCCTGTCATTCGGTTGCCAATCCACCCCAAGACTGATGTCTTCAGAATTCAGACCACCCAGCCAGCGAGCCACCTCACGGGCGTTCTGGATGAAAGGAGTCAACAACAGGAATTGCGCCTCACGGCATTCACGGTTGATAGTTGCCAGCAGCAACTCCAGCCGCAGCCCGCGCTCACTGTCCTGAATCGTGTGAGCTTCATCCACCACGACCAGTGTAAGCGGACGACCAATTTTTTCCTCCCAACCCTGGCGCAGCATCAAATCGAACTTTTCGGGCGTGGCCACAAGAACACGGAACTGAGCATCACTCTGTTCCTCGGCCAACACCCCAGCCTCGATGCCGTTGACTTCCATAGCTGGACTGACCCGTTCCACTACCACACCTAGCGGCTGGAAGTCGCGCCGTAGCTGTCGCGTAACCTGATTCACAAGTGCCCGACTGGGTGCGAGATAAGCAACCCAGCCCTTGCGGTCATCGAACTGATTCAGCGCCTGCAGCATGCGAAACTGGGCAATAAGCGTCTTACCACTGGAAGTCGGGAGACTGACCACCACGGCACGGCGGCTGGACCCCAGCAAACCACGTTCAGCAAGCGTGCGGCGCTGAGGTGGCAGAACATCGAACAGGGCACGATCACCACGGCCACGACTGACCAACTCGCGAACAAACTTCGTCACCCTTGAGTTCACCGCACGAGTGACCGTCCACAACGAATTCGCCTCCATCTGAGCGGCTGCCCTTGCCAACAGGCGCGTTAGCGGCCCCAGATCAAGCAACTGAGCGGTATCACAGGCCGCAATGGCACGGTCAAAGTGCGAGTCCAGCATCGGCTGAATCTGGTAACTATCCTCTACCACGCCATCGGTGATGAAGTGGGCTAGCACGTCAGCTGCTTTGGCCAGATGGTAGATGGCAATAAGCTCTAGCGCCGAGCGCTTGGCTTGCAGCGGATCGAAAGCCCCCAGGTACTCTCGCTCAAACTCCTGCTGGCTGGTGCGCAGAGCAGCCACCCGCTCAAGTACGGTGTCACGGTCGCTCCAGCCTTGCTTTCGAACCAAGCGCAACCATACATCAGTAAGAGTGGCACGACAGCGCTCCCCCCAGTCTGACGAGTTCAGGGGTAGCACGGGCCAAGCTTTTTTATCATCAAGCGCACGAAGCCAGCGCGCAGCATCTGCTCCCCGATCACCAATCACCGCCAATACGGATGCCCGCAGCAAGTGCGTAGCCGCTGCCATCGGCGTCTCAGGCAAGGGCAATACCCGCATCAGGCGGAAAGCATCTGCTGCTGCACTGTGCAGTACCGCCTGGAGGTCCTTGTCATCCCCAAAGCGATCCAATTCCATATCCAGCACGGCCAGTTCCAGCGCAGCCACTACTTCATGAATGGCCTGAGCGTCTAAATCAGGCTCTTGCGGCGTCATTTCACGGTAGAACTGCACCCGGTCTGCATCACGCAGCGCTTGTGCACGCCGTTCTGCAATCGCTTCAAGCAGCCAGTGACTCATGTTCCACATCCCTGCGTAATAACAGCAGGCAGTTGTTCAATTGGCCATGGCAGATACAAGGCAAGCAGGTGGCAACGTGTCGGAGCGTGCACGCTCTTTACGAGAGCCTTTCCGCGATTTTTCAAATCCATCTCGCTGGCTGCCTGATCGCGTATTAAAACGCCAAATAGCGCTAGATCACGATTTCCAGACTCGAAATATCGCCTGCAAGCGGAATCAAAGGCTGCCTGATATTCAGTATTCTTGACTCTAGGCAGTAACCATTTGAGCAACTGGCACAAGGTGCCGAGGTTTCCAGCAAGGGTCTCTAGCTGATGGATCATGCCACTTCGCCCGGTCATAACCTGAGGTGGCCATTTATCCTCGGATGAGCATTTGACTTCACCCAATGCCAGACGATGTGATTCACCATCGCGCTGGAAGCCAACAATGTCAGCACCTGGCAGAGATGCAAAAGGATTACGCTTGTCGCGCTCATTGTTCCAGGGCAACACCACATCATGCTGCTCCTGCAGCACTACCTCTGCCAGTGCCTCACCCGCAGCCCAATCGCGAGTTTCTGGCAGCTCTGCGTCGAGCACAGCCTGCAAGGCATCCTGCCCCATACCAGTTAGGCTAAGACCTCGTAGATGCTGGCTCAATGCAATGCTGCCTTCACTATCATTCAGGCGTGCAGACACAGGACCTTGCAGAAAGCCATTTAACAAATCTCCAGCCCGCGCACAGTTACCTTGCCAGGAGACGCAGCCATCTGCCGACTGATATAGGGTTTGCCAAATCATGCGCGGCTCTCATCCATGGCTAAAAAACGATACAACAGGCACTGCCTGAGAGTTCTGAAGGAGTCCGCTATCTGCATTTGGGCGACGATCCTTGACACCTAGATTATCGGTTAGCACTGTGCGGGCCACAAATCGTGGCTCACAGCATGCAGCTACCAAGACAAACTAACCGCATGCCATGACCCAAGTAGAAACGGGCCCAGATAAGCATTAAGGCTTGATCAAGCTGGCCGGCTATTCGCCTTTGCTAACCCGCTCTATTTCACGAAGAGCTATTTCGTCCAGCTCCTCAATCGGAACACCTGAATAGCCTGCTTTTTCAGCTGCTTCGTGATCGAAATCGAGGGTATTTTCCTCTTCATCGTCTTCAAAACGGTCGCTCATTTCTTGCATCCTTCTTAGCAGCAGCCCTGAGGCTGCGGAGCGACAGTTTCGTAATCTGAGCAAGTAAAAGCAATTGTCAATCAACGATGACTTTCCTGCCGCGTTGAATCCATTTTTTTTCAGTCACACATCACCGCAATGACATCCCCACCATGGAGTCTTCAACCATGTCATTGCACTGCCCGAGCTGCGGCTCTCCTCAGGTCTCCACGCACCTCACCGCCATGCGGATTGCTGCCTTCATTGGCATGCTGGGCGGTGCGCTGCGTGGCGCAGGCACCATCCTGCTCACTGTCCCGGCCGTTACCAGTAGCGCACTAGCCAAACCTCCCAACGTAAACCTCAATGCCCTGTCATCGGCCATTCTAAACGGCCTGGTTGGTGCTGCAGGTGGTTGTGCGATGGGTGCTCAGCTTGGCGAAAAACTCGACCGTCATGTGCTGGCCCACAACCTCTGCCTGAGCTGCGGTCACCGCTTCAATCAGCCGGTCTGATCCGGCTGCCCTTCTCTCTCATTCATCTATTAATGCCGGTGCTGCGCAATGCGCAGCGCTTTGTGCCGGCTATTGCTCAAAGGAAATTCATCATGGCTCATCAAGTCGAACAAATGGCCTATGTCGGCGCTACTCCCTGGCATGGCCTGGGCAACAACCTGCCTCGCAAGCAACCTATTGAGGTCTGGCAGCGTGAGGCCGGCATGGACTGGCAAATCCAGGAGTCGCCGGTGCATTTCAAATCGGATGCTGTCGGTCACCTGGGCGCGATCCATTCCTTTCCTGAACAGAAGGTGCTCTACCGCTCCGATACCAAAGCTCCACTGTCAGTGGTTTCCAACCGCTACCACACCGTACAACCGCGCGAGGTGCTGGAGTTCTATCGCGATCTGACAGAGGTCTCCGGCTATGAGCTGGAGACAGCAGGCGTGCTCAAGGGTGGTCGCAAGTTCTGGGCGCTGGCGCGTACCGGACAAGGCACGTCGATCAAAGGCAATGATCAGGTCAACGGCTACTTGCTGCTGGCGACTTCCTGTGACGGCACCCTGGCCACCACGGCGACACCGACCACCGTGCGCGTGGTGTGCAATAACACCCTGACGGTAGCCCTGGACGGCACCAGTCGTGCAATCAAGGTGCCGCACAACACCCGCTTCGATCCCAAGGTGGTGAAGAAGCAGCTCGGCATCGCCGTCTCGCAATGGGACGACTTCATGTACCGCATGCGCGCGCTGGCTGAGCGCAAGGTGCAGTGGCATGAGGCCTTGGGCTACTTCATGAACGTGCTGTGCGAAGTCAGCCCGACCGGCCAACTGCCCGAGCAGTTGCCCAACGAACGCGCCCTGCGCCGCGTGCAGGAACTGTACGAAGGACGCGGGCGTGGTTCGGATCTGGAGTCGGCTCGCGGCACTGCCTGGGGCTTGCTCAACGCGGTGACTGAGTACGTCGACCATGAGCGTCGTGCTCGCAGCACTGAGTACCGCCTCGACTCGGCCTGGTTTGGCCAAGGTGCACAGGTCAAGCAACGCGCGCTGGATGCGGCCCTGCAAATGGTCGCCTGATCTTCCCCTTTTCTACTTCATCCACTCCATAACGCCCGGTCAGTTCAGCGCTGACCGGGCGTTTTTGTGTCCGCGAGGTGAACACCATGAAAGCAACGTCATTGAATGGCAGCACCAGCAAGAAACGCCCTGCCCTGCGCCTGGTCAGCACCAAGGAGCTGCCGCGCGAGGACTGGCTGCAGATCCGCAAGCAAGGCATCGGCAGTTCGGATGCAGCGGCGGCGGTCGGTCTCAACCCCTACAAATCCCAGTTGGAGCTGTGGCTGGAGAAAACCGGCCGCGACAGCAACCTGCCGAAGACCGATCCGCACGACGAGGAAAGCCCGGCTTACTGGGGCAACGTGCTGGAGCCCATCGTGGCCTGGCATTACAGCAAGCGCACGAAACACAAGGTACGTCGCATCAACGCCGTGCTGCAGCATCCCAATCCGGAATTGCCCTGGATGCTGGCCAACATTGATCGCGAGGTGATCGGTACAGACGAGGTGCAGATCCTCGAATGCAAGACAGCCGGCATAAACGGGGCACGCCTCTGGAAAGAAGGCGTCCCCGAATATGTGCAGTTGCAGGTGATGCACCAGCTCGCCGTCACCGGTAAGCAGTCGGCCGATGTGGCGGTGTTGCTCGGTGGTCAGACACTGGAGATCCATCGCATCGAGCGGGATGAGCAGATGATTGCTCGCCTGATCGAACTGGAGCGCCGTTTCTGGCAGTACGTCGAAACGGATACGCCACCGCCTGCCGATGGCAGCGCCTCGGCCGAGCTGGCGCTGCGTTGCCTGTATCCGCAGGACAACGGCCAGGTCGTCGACTTCAGCGGAAATGCCGGTCTGGCGGCTGCCTTCCTGGAGCTGAAGGCTGTGCGTCAATCGATCTCCGAGAAAGAAAAGCGCGAAGCCGAGCTCAAGCAAATGCTGCAGCAAGCCATGGGTGAATCGACCCGTGCTGAGTTCTCCAGCGGCTACGTGAGCTGGCGCAAAGCCAAAGACAGCACCGTGCTCGATGTCGAGCGCCTGCTTCAGGAAAAGCCTTACCTGCAGGCCCGCTATCCGAAACTCAAAGAAGGTAGTCGGCGCTTTCTGATCGGCTGATCACCCTCTTCCACTCAATCCCTCCCCTTGGCCAGCCCATGCAGTTCGCGCTGTGTGGCTGGCCTTTTTTGCTTTCAAGGAGCGCCATCATGCTCAAAGGTCTGGCAATTACCCCGCCCGTGCTCGGGCGTATTTCCATCGGAAAGGTCGTCGAGAAAAACGGCAAGCGCCTGCCGGAGAAAGACGACCAATTCACCATCACCTCTCAGGTGCAGGGCAAGGACGGCTGGCTTCTGCATCCGCTCAATGACGAGCTTCGTCAGGGTAAGGACGACAAGCTGCGTAGCATTCCTGTGCGCTTGTTGTTCAACGAACCGGAGCTGAATTTCCGCGCTAATTACACCCTGTTTGATCGGCAGAACGGTCGACCGGTATGTGTCGGCAACGGTGAGACCTGCAAGCGCATCAGCAAGGACGGCGTTCAATCGCTGCCCTGCCCCTCGCCCGATGCCTGCCCCCTGGCCAAGGGCAATGCCTGCAAGCCCTACGGGCGCATGAACGTAGTGATCGGCGATGAGGATGCCCTGGGCAGCTTCGTGTTTCGCACCACCGGTTTCAACAGCATCCGCACGCTAATCGCCCGTTTGCAGTACTTCCGGGCCATATCAGGTGATCGCCTGGCGTGCCTGCCGCTGGAGCTGCGTT
The DNA here is from genome assembly GCF_048068235.1 of Pseudomonas sp. NY15364. Lineage (NCBI taxonomy): Bacteria > Pseudomonadati > Pseudomonadota > Gammaproteobacteria > Pseudomonadales > Pseudomonadaceae > Pseudomonas > Pseudomonas sp. NY15364. Next base: position 19,052 of record NZ_JBLUPX010000008.1, read on the forward strand.
TACGTGGCAAATCCACCCGGCAGAGCCACGGCACGCCGATCTTCTACGTCGATCTGACGCTGCGCGGCGGCATGACCGTGGAGCAAGCGTTGCTCACTGCGCGGGAGCTGGATGAGACGCGTCAGGCAGCGGGCTTTGATCAGGTCGCGCTGGATGCCACTGCGCGTGTCGGTCTGGGTAACGGCATCTTCGAGGACGACGGCGAGGACAGCAGCGCCATTGCTGAAGAGTTCTTTCCGGAGGGTCAGCCCACCGCGTCGAAACCCGACAGCACCGTTCACACCCAAACACTCGCCGAGAAGCTCGAAGCCCAATCCCAACAGCTCGAACCGTCCGCCTAACCACGGGCGATAGCCCTTACCTAGAGGTCTGCATCCAGAAGTAAATCCGAAGGTTTGCAGCCCAGAGCATGAGCAATCCGCGCAATGTTCAGAAATGTCACGTTGCGCTCTCCCCGCTCAATTTTCCCCATATGCGAACGGTCAATCCCAGCCGCATCAGCAAGCGCTTCTTGGGAGAAGGCCTGCTGCGCTCTACGGGCACGCACAGCCTTTCCCAGACGTATCAGGCTTTGGTCTTGATCTTGAGTCGCGGAGATTCTTGGCATGCCGCGAATCGTTTCGTTATGCTGCTAAAACGACCACGGTATTTACGACCCATTTCTTTGATCGCACAGGGAGTACTGAAATGACGCAACTCACTTTTGATGACCTGGCCACCGCCAAACTTCCTCAACTCATCAGCCGCAAGGAGTCCTTCGAGGTCGTAGGCCTCAGCGGCAAATTGCTCGAAGCCGTTCGCCTGGTCGAAAACAAGATTGAGGTCACTGGGCTGACCTGCCGCGTTTACACAGCCGGTCGCATTGGCTTGGCAGCAGGCAGTTTCGCGGGGGGTGTTACGGGTGCCTTGGGATTGCTCACGGCCACCGGCATTGCCATGCACAACCTGCTGACACTCAGCCCTGACTACGTGATCGAGAAGTATCCGACCTACAACCGGATCGTCGTTCGCTACAAGAAAAAGAAGAAGTAACCCTCCCTCACCTTTCTCTTCAGCAATCACCTACGCCACATGGCCTCCATGCAGCTTCTACCTACATGGGCCAAATAAATGAAAAGGAGTCCTCATGACCATATTCAGGAAGTCGCTCATAGCTCTGGGGCTGATCAGCAGCCTCCCTACCTTCGCAGAACAAGTGGAGTACTTCGATTACACGCCCGCCATGAACGTTATGTCCTGTGACACCAAGATGGAGATCCCGACTCTGGGCCTGAGAAGGGCCGATGGCTCCTTGCCAACCCGCACCGTCTACGACTGTCGGCCGGCGGGCAAGAACACGCCCAGCCAAAAGCAGATGGCATTCATCAACCGGGAAACAGGGGAGCGCTTTGTAAAACACACCGCAGGGACTTTAACCATGGAGTGTGGAGAACATGGATGCGCCCTTCAAAATGAGGTCGACGGATACACTCCCGGTGCGCTGCTTGGACAGGGACGCCAGGGGAATTACCTAATCGAAAATGGCTGGTATCTGGACTATGACGCTCAAGGCAATACCGTGGCCTATCGCAACGATGTCGGCCCCAAGAAAAATCAAGCCCCGTTCGGTAGCTCGAAGCCACGCCCGAAGAACTATGGAAAGGAAGCCTGCTATGAAGATGCGCTGGATGAGCTCGAACGCAGATTCGGCGTGCCGAACGAAGACTACTATCTAGAGCTTCAGATTCGCGAAGAATGCGGCCTACCGCTTCAGTAAGCGACACTAGTATCAGCTCAGATCCCGCGCCAATCGGCGCGGGATCACTTTTATTTTTTGCGATTACAGTATCCTTCAAATGGCTGCTTTCGACAGACTCTGTTGAGAAATGGGCCGGGTAACTAGGCCTTACGCGCCATCCGTTACCAACCCATTGAGCCATTGCCACTTCGCCGGTTCGTAATAATTCCGCACCAGCGCCGCGATATACTCGCTCTCAGTCTTTCAGCTCAGCCTCCTCCTCACGCCGATAGGCCCAACGATAGAGCGCAGGCAACACCAGCAGCGTAAGTGCGGTAGAGGACAGAATCCCACCGATCACCACAGTCGCCAGAGGGCGCTGTACTTCAGCCCCAGTCCCAGTCGCCAGAGCCATGGGCACGAAGCCAAGTGATGCAACGAGCGCAGTCATCAATACCGGGCGCAGACGTTGCAGGGCACCGTCGGTGACGGCCTGCTGCAACCCCATTCCCTCCTCGCGCAGATTACGAATGAAGGAAATCATCACCAGACCATTGAGAACCGCCACCCCCGACAGAGCAATAAAGCCCACCCCGGCGGAGATCGAAAGCGGTATGTCACGCAGCCACAGCGCCATCACGCCACCGGTCAACGCAAAAGGAATACCGGTAAACACCAGCAAGCCATCACGCACGTTGTTGAACATCATGAACAGCAGCATGAACACCAGCAGCAGGGCAACCGGCACCACCACTTGCAGACGTTTGGCCGCCGATTGCAGTTGCTCGAACTGTCCGCCCCAAGTCGTCCAATAACCGGCTGGCAGCTTCACATCGCTGCGAATCTTCTCTTCGGCCTCTTGCACAAAGGAGCCGATGTCACGCCCCCGCACGTTGGCACTCACCACAACCAGGCGCTTGCCATTCTCGCGACTGACCTGATTTGGCCCTGGCGCCAGTTGCAGACTGGCCACCTCAGAGAGCGCGATAAAGCCGACGCTGGTGGCTGCCCCCGTTGCTGGAACGGGTATCAGCAGTCGCGAGAGCCCCTCGATATCGGTACGCAGGTTTTCCGGTAGACGTACTACCAGATCGAAACGGCGATCCCCCTCGAATAACGTCCCCGCGCGGCGCCCACCGACAGCCACGGCGACGGTTTCCTGAATGTCACCGACATTCAGACCATAGCGAGCCGCCTTGTCTCGGTCGATGGCCACGGTCAGCACCGGAAGGCCTGTTGTCTGCTCGGCCTTCACCTCGGACGCCCCATCAATACCGCCCAAGGTCTCGGCCACTTCGGCTGCCGTGCTATTGAGGACGTCCATATCGTCGCCGAAAATCTTCACCGCGACATCGCTACGCACACCCGATATCAATTCGTTGAAACGCAATTGAATAGGCTGCGAAAGCTCGTAGTTACTGCCCGGCACCAACTCGGCAGCGGCCTGCAGCTCGGCGATCAGAGTCTCACGCGACTTTTTCGGATCAGGCCATTGATCACGCGGCTTGAGCATCACGTAGCTGTCGGAAATGTTCGGCGGCATCGGGTCGGAGGCGATTTCCGCCGTACCGGTACGCGCGAATACTCGCTCCACTTCCGGCACCTTGGCCAGAATGGTCTCCTCCAGGCGCATCTGCATATCCACCGACTGCGTCAGGCTGGTACCTGGGACACGCAGCGCCTGCAGCGCGAAGTCCCCCTCACTGAGACTCGGCACGAACTCGCTGCCCATACGTGATGCCAGCAGACCGGAGAACAGAACCAGCGCCACAGCCGCACTGAAGGCCAGCATACGCCGCCGCATGACCCAGGCCAGCACTGGCTCGTAGGTGCGTCGGGCAACGCGCATCAGCGCGTTTTCCTCTTCCTTCACCTTACCGGTGACGAATAGCGCAATGGCCGCAGGAACGAAGGTCACCGAAAGGATCATGGCCCCGAACAGGGCGGTCACCACGGTAAAGGCCATAGGGTGGAACATTTTGCCCTCGACCCCGGTCAGGGCGAAGATCGGCAGGTACACCACCATGATGATCAACTGACCGAAAATCAGCGCACGACGAGCTTCCTTGGATGCCGCGAAGACCTCATGCAGACGCTCACTACGGGTCAGCTCGCGGCCAAGCCTGTGCTGCGCATGAGCCAGACGGCGAATAGCGTTCTCGACGATGACCACGGCACCATCGACGATGATGCCGAAGTCGAGTGCACCCAGACTCATCAAGTTGGCGCTGACCTTATTGCTGAACATGCCGGTGAAGGTGAACAGCATCGACAGCGGAATGACCATGGCAGTGATCAGCGCCGCACGGATGTTACCGAGGAACAAGAAGAGGATGACGATAACCAGGATCGCCCCTTCGATCAGGTTCTTCTTGACCGTGGCGATGGCCTTGTCCACCAGATTGGTGCGGTCATAGACGGTCACCGCAACCACCCCTTCAGGCAGCGAACGGTTGATCTCCTCCAGACGTGCGGCCACGGCCTGCGACACACTGCGGCTGTTCTCGCCGATCAGCATGAACACTGTTCCCAGCACGACCTCGCGACCATTCTCGGTCGCAGCACCAGAACGTAGTTCACGACCCAACATCACCTGCGCCACATGACTGACACGAATGGGCGTGCCGTCCACATTGGCCACGACGATATTAGCGATATCGTCCAGCGTGCTCAGTTGCCCAGGTGCCCGAATCAGTAGTTGCTCGCCATTGCGCTCGATATAGCCAGCACCGACGTTGGCATTGTTGCGCTCCAGCGCCAGCAGCAGGTCACCCAGCGTCAGCTTGTAGGCAGCCAGGCGTTTGGGATCTGGAGCGACCTGGAACTCCTTGGCGAAGCCACCAATAGTGTTGATTTCGGCAACGCCAGGCACCGTGCGCAACTGCGGTTTGATGATCCAGTCCTGGATCACCCGCAGATCGGTTGGTGTGTAAGGCGTACCGTCCTCCTTGAGTGCACCCTCCTCGGCCTCGACCGTCCATAGAAAGATTTCACCCAGGCCGGTGGAAATCGGCCCCATGGATGCCTCGACCCCCTCGGGCAATTGCTCCTTGGCACTTTGCAGGCGCTCGTTGACCAACTGGCGGGCGAAATACAGATCCGTGCCATCCTCGAAAATCACGGTAACCTGCGACAGCCCCGAGCGTGACAGCGAGCGGGTCTGTTTCAAATGCGGCAGGCCGGCCATGGCCGTTTCAATCGGGAAAGTGATGCGCTGCTCGGTTTCCAGCGGCGAAAAGCCCTCGGCAGCGGTACTGATCTGTACCTGGACGTTGGTGATGTCGGGAACGGCGTCGATCGGCAGCTTCTGATAGCTGGCCACGCCCACACCGGCCATCGCCAAAACGGCCAACAGCACCAGAAAGCGCTGTTCTATGGCGAATTGAATGATGCGCTCAAACATGAAAAATACTCGTCGGTGAGGATCAGTGCGCGTGTTCGGCGCTGCCTTTGCCCAGTTCGGACTTGAGGATGAAACTGCCTGTGGCAGCTACACGTTCGCCTGACTTCAGGCCTTCGCGTACCTCGACGAAGCCATCGCTGCGGGTGCCCAATGTCACCGGACGCACTTCGAAGCCTTCAGCGGTACGCACGAAGACACTAGTCTTGTCCTCGACATCCTGAATCGATGAAGCCGGCACCACGGCCGCGGCCTCATGGCTTTCAGTCGCCAAGGCAACCGAGACGAACAGGCCGGGACGCCAAATGCCGTCGGCGTTATCCAGGTCGATGCGGCCTGTCGCCGTCCGCGTCTGCTCACCCAGCAGGCGGCTGATGTAAGCCACCTTACCCGTAGCTTCGCGCCCCAGCTCTGGCGCACTGACACGTACTGACTGCCCGACTTTCACCTGTTCCAGATCACGTGGGGAAACGCTGAAGGTGACCCAGACGCGACTCAGATCAGCCACCGTGAAGGCATTACTGGTCTCACTGACGACTTCGCCAGGTACCAGGTGCTTCTCCACCACCACACCGGAAAAAGGTGCACGCAGGTTGTAACGGCTGCCCTCGCCAGCCTCGCCCTGAGGGCTGATCGTCTTGCCCTTCTGTCGGGCATTGGCCAGAGCGATCTCGGCCTCCTGTAGCGTTTGCCGGGCCTGGAGATAATCCTGCTCGGCCGAAATACCGTCCTTCCACAATTGGCGTTCACGCTCGAAGGTCGTGCGGGCCAGCTCAACGCGTCGAGCGGCAGCCGCCATTTCACTGCGCAACTCGGAAACCTGCTGACTGACGATAGTCGCCAGGCCATCCCCAGCAGCCACCTTCTGCCCCAGCCCGACCAGCACGCGCTCGACCACGCCAGCGCTGGGCGGCACGACATGAGCCGTGCGCTCCTCGTCGAAATTCACCTCGCCAGGTAGAGAGATGTATGTGCTCATGGCTCGCGCTTGTACGTCGACGAGCTCAATGCCCGCAGCGGCTATTTGCGCCTTGCTCAGCACCAGCCCCCCCTCTTCGGCATGCCCCCCCGCGGACTCACCGTGATCATCGCCAGCCTCGCCATGATCATCGTCGGCATGTTCGTCCTCGACCTCACTGACCTGCCTAACCTTGACTGCATCAACGCTGTCGTTACTGGCAAGCATGTGTCCGATTTCTGCGGCATAGCGCCCGCCGTTGTAGAACAACGCACCACCGACGAACCCCAAGGTCAGGGCCGCCGCGATGGCAACACCAAGTTTCTTCTGCATGAACAACCCCAAAAGATGATCAGTAACCGGCATCGCGCCGATCGTCGTGACAGGAAATCAGTAGCTATCCGCTTGGGCAGACAGATCGCCGTAGATGCGCTCCAGGCGAACCCAGGCATCGAGTGCTTCGCCGAGTGCCTGCAGGTAACGGGAGCGAACGTCGATCAATGTGCGCTGGGCATCGAGCACATCGATAAAACCGAACTTGCCCATCTGGAATCCACGCGTCGTGTTTTCCAACGCGGTGTCCGCGGACGCGAGCAAGTCACCTTCGAAGCCGCTAATTGCTCCCTGCGCCGTTCGCCACTGCTGATAGGCCTGCTGCACCTCACTGCGTAGGCGTAACTCGGCAGCATTTCGCAAGTCGCGCGCCTGATCAGCCCGCCGCGAGGCAGCCAGAACATTGCCCTGGTTGCGATCGAACAGAGGCAGAGGCATGGACAAACCAACAAGGTTGACGCGCTCACGATCCTCACTGCTGTATTGACTGCCGAGGCTGACCGTCAGATCGGGAATCCGCCGGCTTTTCTCAACGGCGATTCCGGCCTCCTGCCGGTCGATCTCGACCCTGGCAAGACGCATCTGCGGGACTTTGTCCAGGCGGCTCAGAAGTGCGACTTCGGAGGGTATTGCGGGCATATCGGTAACATCGCCACTGAGGCTAGGCTCACCACTGGCGGATGCCCCCCCAATCAAGGCCAGCAACTGATTCATGGCGTTGATGTACTGATCTCGAGCCCGTGCGGCCTCAAGTCGAACCTCTTCGTACTGCAGCCGGGCGCGCGATGCCTCCAGGGCAGAGGCCTTGCCCGCCTTGACGCGCGCATCGACGACCGCCACGCCGCGCTCGCTCAGGCGCTGTGACTGCTCAGCCAACTCTTGGCGCATCTTCGCCAACAAGGCTCCTTGGAAAGCCCCTACCACCTCGGCACGCAGCTCATTGCGCAGTTGCTCCTGACCGATCGCAGCACTGTCGATACCGCGTTCGGCCATTTCTATACGGGCGCCGCGCTTGCCGCCCAGCTCGATAGGCTGGCTGATCTGTACCGTCGTGGTTCTCGTAGCACTGCGGGTGTCCTCAACCTCCCAAGACAACTCCGGATTGGGAATCACACCGGCTTGGCGACGCTCACCTTCTGCGATGCCGACATTGCGATCACCCGCCATCAACGACGGGTTGGTCTGCAATGCTTGCCCCCATGCGTCGCCCAGGGTGATCGGCGTTGATGCCACGGCCTGGCTCACGATGAATGAGCAGGCAACAGCGAGGCAAAGTGCCTCAGCAATTCTCGAATAACGCCTCGACAAGGGCTTTTCCTCCACACCTGGATAAATTCGGAGACATGCATGAAACCTCCGAAAACTTTATTCGGTGCAGAATTTAGGGAGCCTCACCTATCGTCGAGGTGACTGCAAAATTACAAATACGTAATGCCCAACCACGCCATATAACGCTGTATTAACATGCCGCGAATGCAACAATCATTCGAGTCATAAAGTTACAACTGGACATATAAAAAGCATCATAAAAGCAACCGGCGGCGTACACGGACGGGGCTGTAGCCCTCTAAATCAGGGGGCTCCCGCTTGACCCTGTAGTTACTACAGGGATCATCATCCGCCACGCAAATGCCGATCGCCCCCAAGCCCAACAATCATCGCGACTCGATAAAAATTTCTCTCCCCCACCAAGGTCAACTACTACATGCGAATCCTGATTGTTGAGGACGAGCTTAAAACTGCCGAATATCTCCACCAGGGACTTACCGAGAGCGGCTATGTCGTCGATATTGCCACCAATGGTGTCGACGGCTTGCACATGGCGGCCCAGGCGTCCTACGAATTGATCATCCTTGATGTCGACTTACCAGAGATCGATGGCTGGGGCGTACTGGCCAGCATTCGCCGTAATAGTCGCACCCCTGTGATGATGCTGACGGCACGCGGGCGCCTGGCCGACAAGCTCAAAGGCTTCGACTCCGGTGCCGACGACTATCTGGTGAAGCCATTCGAGTTCCCCGAGCTTCTGGCCAGAGTTCGCTCGCTGCTACGAAGAGGTGAACAGGTCAGCGCGCCAGACGTGCTCAAGGTCGACGACCTTGAGCTGGATCCAGCCCGCCACCGCGCCTATCGCAACGGCCAACGAATCGATCTGACCACCAAGGAGTTCGCTCTGCTGCACCTGCTGATGCGACGCAGCGGCGAAGTACTCTCGCGCACCCAGATCATCTCGCTGGTCTGGGACATGAACTTCGACTGTGATACCAACGTCGTCGAAGTTTCCATCCGCCGCTTGCGCGCCAAGATCGACGACCCTTTCGAGAACAAACTGATCCACACCTTGCGCGGCGTCGGCTATGTACTGGAGGCTCGTCAATGAGGCCTGCCAGACTCTCAAGCCAACTCAGCCTGTCGGTCGCAATACTGGGCCTGATACTGGTTGCACTGCTGAGTGCGCTGGCTTATTTCTCGTTAAGCCGGCAGCTCGACTACATTGCAGAGCAAAGCCTCGAGGACAAGCTTCAGCAAATCCGCCATGGCATGAGAGAAATCAACACTCGCCCGGAAGTCGGTGACCAGGCCCACAACATCAGAGATTTGATCAAGGGCCACGATCGCCTTTCGCTCGCTCTTTATGATGACAGCTCGTCTCCCAAGGAAATCATGAGCGTGGGCCAGACACAGGAGGCCCTACCTTCCTTTATAGAAAACGCCAGCGAGACCATCGCCTTCGAACATTGGCGAGATGCGCAGGACAAGCAGCTCTTGACCGCCTCGCAGCTTATTCTGCGTAAGGACGGATCACGAATACGCGCCGTCCTTACACTGGAGCGCTCCGCTGACCAAGCACTGCTACATGCCTATGTCGAATCCACCTTGATTGCCCTGCCCTTCGTACTGGCTCTGATCGCGGCCGGAGCCTGGTGGATCGCTCATCGCGGCCTGAGCTCCCTGAATCAGTTCCGCAAGGTTGCAGAACTCGTCTCGACCCAGGATCTGAGCCATCGCCTGCCACTGGATAACCTACCGCAGGAGCTTCGCGAATTGGCTAACAGCATCAACTTCATGCTTCATCGCCTGGACGGTGGCGTACAACAGCTTTCGCAATTCTCTGACGACCTGGCACATGAATTACGCTCCCCCATCACCAATCTGATCGGTAAAGCGCAGGTGACGCTCTCACGGGAACGCCCGCCAGAGGAATACAAACTGGTGCTGGAGAACTGCACTGAGGAGCTCGGCCGGGTCACACGGATCGTATCGGACATGCTGTTTCTCGCCCACGTCAGCCATCCGGCAGCACTTATCCCCTTCGAGGCAATTGCACTGCACGAAGAGGCAGAGAAAGTAGTGGAGCTTTTCAGCCTCACGGCCGAAGAAAAGGACATCAAACTCAACGTATCAGGGTACGCAACAATTAATGGCGATCGCTTGATGGTACAGAGAGCTATCTCTAACCTGCTATCCAACGCCATCCGCCATAGCCCGGAAGGCTCGAAAATCGATATTGACCTCGTCACTAACACGACGAACGCCACCCTGGCAGTGAGCAACCCAGGTGCAGGCATTCCTCCCGAGCACCTACCCAAACTGTTCGAGCGTTTCTATCGCGTGGATCGTGGACGGTCACGTGCTGATGGCGGCACCGGGCTGGGCCTGGCCATCGTGCGTTCGATCATGAGCCTGCACCATGGCCACGTGGGCGTGAGCAGCATCGCAGATCAGACCACAGTTTTTACGCTGTACTTCCCTTTACCAAAGCCCTTGATCGAACAGGCCCGCCAAAGCGCAACGGAAAAGACTGCTTAATCGAATTGCGCCAGGGATGGCGCCCCCTTTTCGCCCCATCTACGTCGAATACAAGCCCCTCACCAGACGACACATTTTCTCAGTTTCAGCCGCCCACTTCGTCCCCTACAGACATTCACCTCATGGTAGATGGTGTGGTTCTCCTTGCTCAGACGCCGACTCGCCATCTTTCACACCGAGGGAGGCCGCTGCTGCCAGGCATAGAAACCGTTGCTTAATACCCACAGCAGCCGGCACATCAGTGCTACGGGATAGAGACCGACCAATGCCTCGACAGCGCGAAACTTGACTCCGTGGGCTGTGAGGAGATGGCGAGCGTCTTTAGAGCATCGCATTACTGGTGACCTGAGCCAGCCGCTGGCGCAGCTCCACACTTTCACCACTCACACTGCTGTTCGTTCTAGCACTTCCACTTGCCCAACAGACTTTCAGCGATACCAAGCGTCTCTCGAACATATGACGAAGCGTCGTGCCAGTAAGCACTGCTCTACCGTCTCTCTTTTGAATTATTCGGAAAACGTCGCCTGGTATGGATCATGGACACTTATTACGGCAGACACTATCCACTATCAATCAGTGCCCACTCAACTTGGGATAGAGCAAACTCAAGTGGAGAGATATCGCGCCCACAAGACTAAGCAGTTCCAACCCAATTCTTTGACGAACAAAAAAAGCGCCCCCAAAGGGGCGCCAAGGAACCATCTCTCACCAAAGGAGCGGGAGCTACCAAGAGATGGACTGGAGAGAGCGAGCAGGACGGCTGCGTTAGTTCATACGCTCAATCGTCTTGCTCACTCTGAGCACTTTGGGACTTCTGCTGCTCAACGGCGTTGTCACCATGAATACGCTGTTGATTCTCACGGAATTGCTTGACGGCATTGAGAGAGCGCTCAGAGCCATCTTCTGCAGAGGCAACCATGCTGGCTGCCCCCAGAAACACGATAAACAGAAACTGGGAAAAAACTTTCATATGCACCTCGGACTGACTGAGCAAATATGGAAACGAATGCTTCGAAGACAGTCTCATGTTACGGATCGGCACCTAACATGAGCATGAGGTTCAAATTACAATCTTGTCAGAGAGGGGCGGCTATGCCGCCCCTGAATGTCGTTACAGCACCTGAAGCGGATACTCGACGATTACACGCACTTCATCGAGGTCGCTTTCGTAAGCAGTAGCGCGAGTGGTCATCTGACGTACACGCACGGACAGATCCTTCAGAGAACCCTCGAGGAACACGTATTTGACCTCAAGGTTGCGCTCCCAGCGCTTCTGATCGGTCAGCGGGTTACCGGCATCATCCGTGCGCATGTAGGTGCTGTTGGCATTGGAGTAATCCGCATCACGTCCCAGCGCGTAACGCGCCATGAAGCTCAGCCCTGGCACACCAAAGTCAGCCATGTCCAGATCGTAGCGCACCATCCAGGAGCGTTCCTTGGGCGAGTTGAAGTCGCTGTACTGAAGGGAGTTGTCGAGGAAGATCGAGTCGGACTGACGCAGGTAGTCAAAGTCGTCATCGCCGTTGTTACGCTGGTGAGAGAGCGCTACACGGTGAGCGCCGTACTTGACACCGATGCTACCGCTATAGATGTTGTTACTGAAATCACCCAGCTGCTTCTTACCTTCGTCGGTGGCGTTGTAGTAATTCAGACCACCAAACAACGACAGGTCCTCGGAAAGTGGGTAAGTCCACCACATGCCAGCGTAGTACTGATCCCAGGCATCCTTCAAACGGCTGCTGTAAAGGCTGAAGCCCAGGTTGTCGTTGAGCTCGTAGTCACCACCAAAGTAGCCGACCCAGGGAGAGTCCACCTGCCCAGCATAGAAGGTCGCGAAATCACCGCGTGAAGTGCTCTCCTGCGGTTGGCTCATGGCATGTAGACGACCGCCTTGCAGGGTCAGGCCCTCTATGCTTTCGTTGACGACCGTCACACCTTTGAAGCTCTGCGGCAGCAGACGAGAGTCCCCGTAGTGCACGACGGGCGTGGTTGGGAATACGTCACCGGCCTTGACGACCGTATCAGCGAAGCGCGCCTTTACCGCGGCCCCCACTTTCGAATACGAGTCCTCGGCACGATCATCGCTGTCGACCGGGAACATGTTGACACTACCACCGGGACCATAACGTCCATCACCGGTATCAAGCTTCAGGCCCAGTCCGGCATAGGCGTCAATGCCGAAACCAACGGTTCCCTGAGTGAAACCGGACTCGAAGTTAGCCATGATGCCGTGCCCCCAAGCCTCGGTGTAGCTGCTGCGCTCACCGTTGGGTAGTACCCTGGCCTCCCCCTTGCGAAAGTCCCGGTTGAAATACATGTTTCTGTTAAGAATATTCAGGCTACTTCCTTCGATGAAGCCTTCGGCAACCTGAGACTCGGATGCCTGAGCCATCGCGCTTGCACCGAATGCCAACGCGGAGATGATCGCCATGGTTAGAGGACTTTTTTTCATGCATTGCTCCTGATGCTTACCGGCAGTTCTGGGATTGTCATAGGCCGATTTCTTCTTGTGGATTTGGCCCCTCTATCCTTGCAACCTCCAGATAACTCGAAGATGAGCGCTGCATTACAATTTCGTAATCAAAGAACCTCTTCATTTCCAGGCTGTCACGAAGCCATCAATCTAGATGATGGCAAGCCGCTCTAACGGCTTTATCAGCCCCTCATGCTGGCGTACTCTGGAAGCATCATTATGAAAATTGGTGAACTCGCTAAGCTAACTGGCTGCCCAGTGGAAACCATTCGTTACTACGAGCATCAGGGATTACTACCCAGCCCCTCGCGCAACAACAGTAACTATCGTTTATATAGTCAGCTGCACTTCGAACGCCTGACATTCATCCGCAATTGTCGTGCACTCGATATGACATTGGAAGAAATAGGTCGATTATTGGCAATGCATGATCGGCCGCATGCGAGTTGCGCACTCATTAGTACATTGGTGGAAGAACACATCGCTCATGTCGAGGCACGCATTCAGAATTTGCAGGCACTGCATGCGCAGTTGCGCGAATTGCTCGGGCGCTGCAAGGGAGGAAGTGAAAAAACGGCATACTGTGGCATCGTACTCCAGTTGAGCAGCCACGGTAGCGGTTCGTCTTTATCAAATGCTGAAAAAAACGAATTGAAGTGAATCATGTTGCCCCTTCTGCACAGAACAGAAGAGGCAACTTTCCATGGTTTAAAGCAGTGGCAAGCTGTACGTCACATAAAGCCGATTCTCATCGACGTCTGCCCCAACATTGCCACGCAGACTGGCATTGCGCAGAGAGAAGCCGAGTCCCTTCATTGATCCTTCCTGCAGCACGTAATCGAGGCGTAGGTCACGTTCCCATTCGTTACGCTCACCCTGTGCGCTGTCAACGTTATCACCCGACAAATACATCACCGAGGCTTTTAGCCCCGAGATACCCAGCTTGCCAAAATCATAGGCATAGCCGGCCAGCCAAGTGCGCTCGCCAGCACTGAGGAATTTACCGCCACGACCGATCTGCCGATCAGTGATCAGGTAACTGGTTGCCCCGTCGCCAGCATTCAGGTACGGGAAGGCGCTATCGCCGGACACCTGCTGATAACCCGCGCTCAGCTCATGACCGCTATGGCTGTAGGTGAACAAGGCACTCCATGTACGGTTATCTACCTCACCACGCTTGCTGTCACCGACCGTCCAGTAACCGTTGCTGCGATAGCCCTCAGCCCGGCCGCTCTCACTGCTGTTCTTGCCATCGGAGGTGCTGTAGAAGTAACGCAGGTCAGTCTTGAGATTGCCACCGCCCAGTGCGTAGTTGTGGATCAATCCCAGGAAATGTTGCTTGTAGAAATCTTCCAGATTGCCGAAGTAATACTGAGCGGTGAGATCCTTGGTGACCTTGTAGTCGCCACCCGCGAAATAGAACGTATTAACGAACTGTCCAGTGGTTGCATTGTTGGATCCGGCGATGGACAAGCCACGTGAGTCAGTCGAGCTCCGACCTTTTGCGTGCTCCAACTGACCGGCTGTCAAGGTCAGCCCTTCGATCTCGTTGGAGACGATCTGACCACCTTCGAACAACTGCGGCAACAGGCGACCATCGTTGAAAGTCACCACCGGCAACTTCGGCTGCAAAGTGCCTAGGCGCAACTCGGTCTTGGAAAGACGCGCCTTGGCCGTTACACCGGCCTTGCTATAGTCACTGACTGCAGAACCATCGCTATCCAGCGGGAACAGGGCGCCAGGGTTACGATCAATACCTGCCTTGCCCGACCGGCCACCGCCATCGAGGCGTACCCCCAGCAGGCCAATGGCATCAACCCCCAGGCCGACCGTCCCTTCGGTGAAGCCAGACTGATAGTTGAGGATGAATCCCTGCCCCCACTCCTGAGTAGATGGAATGTCGCGATCACGCACATCCTCATTGAAGTAGAGGTTGCGCATATCGAGCGTCGCCTTGCTGTCTCCGAGAAAATCGGCGGAAGCAGCCTGACTGAGTGCCGCCGCCGTGATGGCCAGTGCCAGGGTGGATCGTTTCATGCTTTATTCTCCAATTGTCATGGGTGAGGCATCGTTGTTCTTGTAACCATGTTGTCGAGTTCGCCATGTAGCTTCACTCACCGTCATCAGGCAGAAACCACTGCCGCCGCTCCTCGAACGCAGCCTGGATCAACGCCACCAGCCCAACGACGTCCTCGCGCTGCGCGGACAATGGTGCGCAGGACAGCCAGATCGATTGCCTCATGGGCTGCGTGAAGAGGGTGGGTAGCGATTGCAGGTTCGCATCGAGATGAGTGATGTAGTTCGGCATCAGACCAACGCAGGCGGCATGCTTGACCAGTTCCATCGCCCACTGCTGAGAATGCACTCGCGTCACTGCGCTGCGCCTTGAGTCCACCAGAGCATTCCACGGTGAAAACAGGGCCGATGTGGAGATATCGGCCTGCTGAACCAGCATGTAGTCATTCAGATCTTCGAGGCTGGCGGGGAGGCGCCGCTCACGCGCATAGCGCTTGGCTATGCACGCCTGAAAGTCGATGCAGGCCAGACGCTGCGGTCGCGTCATGGCGAAACCTGGGTCGGGTCGAGTCTGATTAGGATCGGCCAACCAGATCATGACCTCACTCTGCATTAACGGGCCACGCTCCTGGCGGATCAGCTCCAGGTGCACACCAGCATCCCTACGCAGAAAGGCCACCAGATGCCGTCCCAGAATATCGTTGAGCACTCTCTCAGGTAACGCCAGACGGAGCTTGGGCTTTTCAAGCAAACCGGCCTCTGGACGCAAATCTTGATACTGGGCAGCCAGCTCTGCCTGCAAAGAACGACCGCGCACCGTCAGAGCAAGGGCACGCTCCTGATACACGAAGAGCGCCTCTCCAACAGTTTTCTCGAGCCGCTGCAACTGCCTGCGTAGCACCATGGGAGGCAGATTCAGGCTGCGCGCAGCCTGCTTGAAACTGGCACAGCGCGCAGTCGTCAGGAAGCTTCTGGCCACCCGCCGTTCGACCTCAGCCACGGCAGCCCCCATAAGCGCCGCCCGGTATTCGATTCGATGTGTGACCCAGAAGCATCATGTAAGGCAGATGAGAAGTGATTGCGTGCAAGCAAGCCTACTCACCACCACCTATCACCAGCCTTGCTGGAAAATTACTTATCTGTAATGCGGGAACGTGACCCGCACAGAGCACTCAAACTTCGGCTGGTCTAGCTGGATCGCCTTTACCTTCAGCGTAGGGGTCATCACAGCCTGCGGTTTCACCAAACGGTAATTGAAGTGAAACCACCCACGGACGATTACCGAAAAGCCCCAACGCCCGCCAGCTCTGGGCTGGCAAAACCAGCCTACACCCCGCAATCAAATCGTCACGAAACAGACCAATAACCGTCACCCGAACTGCAAAGCATCGCGTCGCCAACACCTAGCACTCGGCGATAAGGAGCCATGCATGTTGATCAAAAGCACCCAACTCTCCCCACTGGCACTCGGCATTCTGCTAAGCCTGCCGGCCTTCTCGGTAATGGCCGGCACGGTCACCACCGATGGTGCTGACATCGTTATCAAGACCAAAGGTGGCCTGGAGGTCGCGACGACCGACAAGGCATTCAGCTTCAAGATCGGTGGGCGTCTACAGGCCGACTATGCGATGTTCGACGACTACTACACCCGTAATGGCAACGCTGCCGATGCGGCATACTTCCGTCGTGCCTACCTGGAATTGGGTGGCACTGCTTACAAAGACTGGAAGTACCAGGTCAACTATGACCTGTCACGAAACACCGGTAACGACAGCGCAGGTTATTTCGATGAAGCCAGCGTGACCTACACTGGTTTCAGCCCCCTGAACATCAAGCTCGGGCGTTTCTACACCGACTTCGGCTTGGAAAAAGCTACCAGTTCCAAATGGACGACAGCCCTGGAACGCAACCTTTCGTACGACCTGGCCGAATGGACAAATGACAACTCGGGCATGGGCGTACAGGCCAGCAGCGTACTCGCTGACAGCGTGTTCCTGTCAGGCAGCGTTTTCAGCGAGAACAATAACGATACCGACGGCGACAGCGTCAAACGCTACAACGCTCGCAGCGTTTTTGCGCCTTTGAACCAACCGGGTAACGTTCTGCATGTAGGCCTGCAGTACGCCTATCGCGACCTCAGTGGCAGTGCAGTGGATACTCGCATTCGCTCGCGTATGGGGATGCGCGGCGTCGATACCAACGGTGGCAACAGTGCCGGCGCCAACGGCAACCGTGCGCTGTTCGGTGGTAGCGCGGCCACTGCCGACCTTTGGGAAGACGATGCCGTTTGGGGCGTAGAAGGTGCATGGGCACTGAATGCCTTTTCGATTCAGGGCGAATACCTTAGCCGCACACTCAAGGCCGATCAGGCTAGCAGCGATATAGACGCCAAGGGCTACTACGTGCAGGTGGCCTATACGCTCACAGGTGAGCCGCGCCTCTATAAACTCGATGGAGCCAAGTTCGACACCATCAAACCTGCCAACAAACAGTTAGGCGCATGGGAGTTGTTCTACCGATTCGACTCGATCAACGTAGAAGATGACAACGTGACCAGTAGTAGCGCGACGCGGCAAGTCGGCGATGCAAGCGGCAAGGCTCACACCTTGGGTGTCAACTGGTACGCCAACGATGCGGTAAAGATCAGTGCCAACTACATCAAGGCCAGTACCGACAGGGTCAGTAACTCGGTCGGTGATGATAGCGGCGACGGAGTCGTCATGCGCTTGCAGTACGCATTCTGAGTCAGTCGCTGGCAGGTGCCCTCACCTGCCAGCCCCCTTTCGCGATTGTAATGTTGGCGCAATGCCTGGGTAAGGGACGAATCGCTAATGTTTGCCCTGTAAACACTAGCCAACGGGCCTACTCATGAAACTGCTCAAACGCCTCCTTCCGATCACTCTTCTGCTGGCTGCTGGCTACACTTACGCACAGTCCTTTCCAGAGGACAAGGTCAGGCAGATCGAACAGAAGAGTGTCGAGATCGCTCAGAAATATGCCGAGCGCACCGGCAAGCCAGTGCCTGAAATTCAAGACTATAGCTACAGCATGAAACTGAACGTAGCCAAAGTCATTTATCAGAGCCCGAACATCGAGTACTGCGGCGCAGTACCGATGATCATGGTATTCGAGGACTCAAACGATGAACTACGCAGCATCCGCTATCGAAGTTATGGCGAGTGTCGCAATCAACGCTGACAGCCAGCCCCCTTTTCAAGGGGGTATTGCATAAAGCCCACGCAAGTTCTCATTAACTCAGTTTGGTATGCTCGGCTTCGTCGATGAAAACGTCGCGACCACACCGGATTTAAGTCCGCCAATCAGCCATCTTGACGCTCGGCAAGCAAAGTAGGCTGGTCTCGCCTCGCCCTTGGATAAACGCTTCCCTGCTAATAGCAGATTTGAAGTCATCAAATCACAGCAAGGTCGATACCGTTGCTTTTACACAAACAGGGGCAGAAGAGGGTATCCATTGGCGCTAAAGCCAGCGCCTGACCTGACGACAGTACTGTACGAAGTCATTTCCAAAGAGACCGGTAAGGGCTCGCTCCTCAGGTGCGATCTGAAAACGGTTCATGTACAGCACAAAGCCCAGCACACCCAGCAGTGCTGGCGGCCAGGCTAGATAGACCGACCAGGCAAGCAAGCCAGTAGCAAAGCCGAGATACATGGGATTACGCGTATGTCGGTATATGCCCGAGCGTACCAACGCCGAAGCCGTTTCCGGCCTCAGCGGGTTGACCGTGGTACGGGCTACACGGAAGGACAGCACGCCAGCCAAGCAGATGGCGACGCCCGCCAGCAACACCAACAGAGCTATGCTGGCACGCCACTCGACTTTCAGTTCCAGAGCACCCGGCAGATGATGGGCTGCAAGCCACATCAGCAAGCCAAAAAGGGTGGCGACTAAAGGCGGAGGAATGCGGTTCTCCAATGCGCCCATGACATCACTTCCCGACCTTGGCGACTTCGCTGGCGACCATCTGGCGCAGCGGCTCAGGGCCGAACTTATCCAGTGGACGACCATTGACGAAGAAGGTCGGCGTGCCCTGGACACCTACAGCCTTCACATCCTGCATATCCAGTTGCAGCACCGCATCAACGGCTGGCGTATGCATGTCTGCGCGAGCCTTCTCTATATCCAGTCCGGCGCGCTCAGCGGCAACCCAAGCTTCCAGTACTTTGGGATCGTCATGCCAGCCTGGCTGAGCCTCAAGCACCGCTTCCAGGACTTGCGGGTAGAGATTCTGCTTGCGAGCTGCTTCCAGCAGCCGTGAGACTTCTTCCGAGCCCTGGTGGAACAGTACGTAGCGCAACACCAGGCGTACGCTGTCGGGATTCTCGTCGAGGATCTTCTTCACATGGGGATAGAAGGCGCGGCAGGCCTCGCAGGAAGGATCGAAGAACTCGACGATGGTGACCGGTGCCTGCGCAGGGCCGAAGACCGGCGAGTGGAAGCGAACCAGATTGGCTGCACTGGAAGTTGCCTGCTGTGCCGGGGACTGGGCTTGAGCGGGCTGCTCCGCTGGGGGCGGCGCAGACGGCGAGTAGAAGTAAGCGGCTGCAGCGAAGGCGATCAGAATCACCACGCTGATGATCAGGACCAGAGTACGGCGGTTCATGGGGTGGTTCTCCGACGGATAAGGACAAGCAAAATGACGATCAGAACGAAAGCGAACAGCGCCAGCCCCGGCAGCGGTACGCCGCCGAAGATGGTCATGCCGGCACCGGAGCACGATGGCCCGGTGGCCGTGCAGGGTTGAATCGGCTGCGGAATCAAGCCGGCGTAGAGCAGTACGTGCACAAAGGCTAGTAACGCACCGATGCCGGCCAGCGGCAGTGCATAGCGCCAGACGGCGAAATCCGAGCGGTAGCAGGCAATAGCCAGGATCACCGCCAGGGGAAACATGAAGGCGCGCTGGAACCAGCACAGCACGCAGGGCGCCTGGCCCATCACCTCACCGATGAAGAGTGCGGAAAGCGTCGACACCAGCGCTACCAGCCAGGCAAGGAGCAGGAGAGCCCACAGATGCGAGGGCGTTTGGGTGGTCATTTGCTGATCCTCAGTCCGCGCCAGGCGGTACGGTGGTGAAGGTCACCGACAGGCTCTGGCCATCGGCGAAGAGCAGGCTTGCTTCGACTTGGTCGCCCAGGGCCAACTCGCGTTGGCGCTGCATCAGCATCAGGTGATAACCGCCGGGGGCGAATTTCAACGTCGCGCCAGCGGCTACCTCGACCTGAGCGACGTGCTGCATGCTGGCCATGCCGTTTTCCAGCGAGCTGCGATGCATCATCACCTGGAGGAAGGCGGTGCTCTGGGCGCCGGTCAGTACCACCGGCTGGTTGCCGGTGTTGGTCAGAGTGAAATAGCCGGCCGCCGGTAAGTTACCCGGCAACAGCCTTAGCTTTGCCTCGCTGACCTGCAGCTCGGCCATGGCCGCCGTCGAGGCGATCAGCAGCAGTGCTGTAGTCGCGAGTTGTACGAGTCTGCGCATCGCTGTACTCCTTGTTGTTATGAGTTTCTAGTCCTGTTGCTTAGGCGAGCAGCAGCCCTTCACCGGCGTGCTGGCGGCTCGGGGCTGTTCGCAGCAGGTGTCCTTCTTCGCTGTCTGAGCCTCACCCGCGCAGCAACTCTTGGCCGGCTCAAACTGGACTGGCGTAGCGGTCGGTTCGGTGATACCCAGCAACGGCTGTGGGCATTGCTGCGGCTCAGGCGCGCTGGCTCGCCACTCTATCCAAGCCTCGCGGATGATCTGCCCGGCGGAGTGCAGGAACAATGCGGCGATGGCCAGGCCGACGAGGATGTCCGGCCACAAGCTGCCTGTCAGCGCGACCATGCCTGCTGCGATAATCACGCTGCTGTTGGCCAGCAAGTCGTTACGCGAGCAGAGCCAGGTCGAACGCATGTTCAGGTCATCGGAGCGATGGCTGTAGAGCAGCGCGAAGCAGTAGCCATTGGCGATCAGTGCGAGTGTGCCGATGACACCCATCAGATCGGCAGACGGCACTTCCTGCAGTATCAGTTTGCGCAGAGCATCGGCTACCACCAGCACGCCGAACAACAGCATGAACCCGCCTTTGAACAGCGCGGCTCCGGCGCGGGCTCGAACACTGCGGTGCATGACGAACAGCGTAAGGGCATACACCGACGCGTCGCCGAACATGTCCAGCGAGTCACCGAGCAGCGCCGTTGAGTTGGCGATCCAACCGGCGATGAACTCCACCAGGAACATGACGACGTTGACGGCCAGGACGATATAGAGCACTCGGCTCTGTTTAGCGCGCAGCTGGGCCAGTTCGCCGGCCTTGTTTTCGCAGCAGCTGTCCATGATCCGTACCTCGTTCGCTCGATCTTGTCGTTAGAATGAGGGTTATAGCGACTATAAGGTCAAGTGCCATGAGTACGACGAACTTCACTGTGGGCCAACTGGCGCGCCTAACCGATACCAAGGCGGTAACCATTCGCTACTACGAGCAATTGGGCCTGCTGCCCATGGTTTCGCGCAACGCTTCCGGCTACCGCCAGTACACAGCGGAGGAACGTGATCGACTGCTGTTCATTCGTCGCAGCCGCGCCTTGGGCTTCAGTCTTAACGACATCCGTCAGTTGCTGGTTTTTTCCGACCACCGCCAAGCGTCATGCGCCTCGGTGGATGCCAAGGTGGCCGAGCAGTTGGAGCAGGTGAGATTGCGCATCCACGACCTACAGGGGCTGGAGAACGAACTGCAGCACTTGCTGTCCTGCTGCCATGGTGGGGTAATCGAGGAATGCCGGATTATCGGGTCGCTGAGTCAGCAGCGCTAAATTGACGAGCTCGAAGGGCGAGCAGGCGAGCGGCTAAGTAGACCAAGGGAGCAGCCCCTTCGAGGAGCCTATTCCGGTCAAACGCTGACGCCCGCCTCAACCGTATCTCCACACCACCGAGCACACCTTCCCAGGGAATAGGGCTAGCGGCGTACCAATACCAAGCTACCGGAGTACAGGTTGCCCCTTACGCAAGCACTTCGCCCCCTTCGGACGTAATCTAAGTCGCTGAAACCGCTTGACCAGATAGCTCATCGTACGATGCACATTGCCACGAGTCCGCTCGTCACGACGGTGAATCATCCCGATACCGCATTTATCACCGTACTGGGCTTTGTTGTGATTGCAGCTGTCGTAGCTCCCCCTACTACGGGTGATCTGCTCCCACAGGGCACCGATCTGCTGCGCTTTGTAGATATCGCCACGCACCATAGCGCCATTGAAGAAAAAGGCCGCATGGATGTGGTACCCACGACGCTTTCCCTGCTCTACACGGCAGATGTAACCAGTCTCATGGTCGAAGATCGGATTGCGCTCACGCGCCCGAATCAGTCGGTGCAAATCCGCAAACACATGCTCCACCCTCAGCCTCGCCTTAGCAGCGGAGCGGTAGTACAGGTTGACCCTGATCACCAGGGTCGTGGCATAGCGATCCAGTACCTGGTCAACGTATTCAGCTACTTCGCGCGACTGCTGGCGTTCCTGATACCTTGCGTCATCCCTACGACGACGGTAGATACGCTCACGAGTCAGTAGACGGATACGCTCAGCCAGGCGGTTTAGCGTATCGCTGTAGTCACGGTACTGTGACGTTGCTTCATCGAAGGAAATGATCCCTGCCAACAGACTGTGTTCCACGCCGACGTCGTAACACGCTCGTTGAAACAGTCGCAGGTACGGTCCGTAGTGGTAATCATCGCTATGACTGACCAACTCAAGCATCTGACCGATGTTCTCGAAGTAACGAGTGAGCTTGGTACGTTTGACCGTGCCATTCGCAGTAAGCGACTGCACGGGCCCATCGCTGTGTTCCAAAGCTTCAACCAGATCTTCAACCTGGAGTGCGATATCGGATTGCGAGAGGGTTTTCGATGCGTGTGGATGGTTCATGGCTTGGCACCTTTGTTGTGTTTACATAACAGGTGCCATGTCTGTCTTTTTTTACCGTTTAACGCTTTCTGGGCTGTTGCTGTGTGATCAGCAACAGCTTCTCTCAGTGCTGCAGTAGTTAGTTACGACGATTACCTGCCATGGTGTATTAGGCTCTAGTTGATTGATATATAATTAGAACAAGCATACAACAGCTCAGCAACGCACCGACCGGCAGGGAACCCAAAATAAAAACCTCCCCGAAAACCAAGGGATTTCTCAAAACCAAAGTCAGGGGAGTTACCTGAGGCAACCTTCTTCACCGGCATACAGGCTGCGACCATTTATAGGTCGCAGCCTGTATGCCATACCTTTGAAGTACTAGCCCGCCATATCTCGCTCTTTGATACGGGCCATAATCCATTCTTGAATTTCGCTCTCGAGAAATCCGATTGACCTATGGCCTAGCGAAACAGATTTTGGGAACTTCCCTTCTGCGAGATATTTATAGACGGTCGACCTAGCAAGGCCGGTTAGGTGGGTGACTTCTTTAAGACGGATGATCCTCATGAACGAGCTCCTGTATTACGTTCAGAGGATTACCAAGCGTTGTAAAAAAATACCGGCGCCCGCCCCCAGAGCACCTAGCTAGACAGCCGTCGCCGGCTGGCTTATATTCTGTCGCGCCGCACATCTGAGTCTCAGCGTGCGGCACCCGCCACTCAGAGTTGGGCCTGGAACGTCACACCAGCAACTACGCTTCGTAGCGCTGGTGCAGTTTTCGCAGAAAACAAGACCACCATCCCCGTACCTCAGGCATTCCATGCCTTTCCCTCTTTGCCGAAGGGAAGGCATGTGCAAATCGATAGCGCTTGAGCTCCGCAGCCACTGCATGAGCCTCTAACAGCCTGATCGACTGCTGCGTTAGGCCTTTTTCCTGCGTTTTCGCGTGGGTCTCAGGCTGAAAAGCTTTTCTGGCTACCCCCTAGAAGCTACCTAGGATCGCCCTAGGTTTAACGTAGAAGCTAACGAGGATCACCCTATGAGCCGTGACGACTCAGTACATAAAGCAGTAAAAAAGCTTACAGCTATTCTTTCCAGTACTAAGGAGGAATCTCTGGAACAGGCGGGAAAAGGAATAGTCTTCGATAACGAAGAATACGAGGCCGCCGCCAACCGCCAAGATAACTATCTTGAAGATTTGTTTAAGGCTCGCACTAGCAACATGCGCCTTTTCAACTTCGCCTGGCTCTTCTTGAAATTTAAAGAAGACGCAAAATTTGAAGAATTTAATTTCGGAACAAAAGAAAGCACTCTCGACGACATCGAGAGCTTCATGCTGGATGTTCTCACCAGCCATACAATCGCGAGTGCCCTTGCAGAAGAAATATTGCGTGAGTTCAACCGCCGAGCAGTTCAGCCAGAAAAATTGACCTGGGCCATTGGACCGCGCACGTCCAGGTGGATTAAGAACAAGATCACGCCTTTTGATCGCTACCAGATAAAGCGACTCCCTAATATTTCTGGACCGCAACTCACCCAAGCGATATTCGACTTTATGGACGCTGATCTCAGTGCAAAGATTGCGCACTTGGAGGAGCTCAAAACACAGTGGGACCAGAACCTTAAAACGGATCACCACCTTAAGTGGCTTGATGATAAGGTGCACGGCAAAGAGCGCCGGGAGCTGGCATGGGCTGCTCTTTGTGAAAAATACCCAGACCGCTTTAACGTTGTGCGTGCTCCCAGCAAGCATCAAGATTTTCTGGAGATCTTTGACCAACTCGCTGAGGAAGGCGTCTCGAAACGAGACTTCATCAAGAGCCTAAAGGGGAAAGAGTCCAAGCTGAAAACTGCCAACAAGGGCAGGAAGGCTAAGAACCTCGACATTTTGCTCGAGAATCACCCGCGGCTTAAAAAGCTGGCAGAGCACTGGGCAGTACCGGAGTGCATAGCGCTGGATAGGTTGATCTCTGAAGCCCACGAGAAAGAGTTCGGGAAAGAGTAACCTTCGGAGTACTGAGCCCTTAACCTCAAATGAAGCCCCGCGTCGAATGACCCGATGCGGGACTTTTGTCTCGAGGGCAAGCACTGTCATCCCGACCAAAGACCTCAGTGCCTGCTGCTGGAACCCAAAGGGCTAAGCTTGGTATTCCAAAATGTATTCCATGAACAATTTTAACCGAGATTTTTTCTTTAAAATCAAAAGGATAGAGAATCATTTCAGATTACCCCGGCCCACCAAATAAACCCCTGATTTTCCTAGAAAAAGTCAGGGGTTTTTCTTTGGGGTGTCGAAAACCTGTCGAACAGGAATATCCATGCGACCTTTTGACTAGGAGCACGATCACGGATGCAGGCTATGCTGGCATAGCAACATCAGATCACGACCTATGAAAGGATGCGCGAATGGAAATTTACAAAGACCTAGATGGTGATTCAGGAGTTGTCGCGTTTGAAATCGGACAAGACTCGATCACCGTTCAGTTCAGCACCGGCATGAAATACCTCTACACGACACGGAGTGCCGGAGCAGCTAGCGTTGCGGAGATGCAGCGCCTGGCCCGATTAGGAAACGGGCTCAACAGCTACATCAAAAGGTATGCAAACGGGGCTTACGAGAACAAGTGGCGATGAGAAGCCACTAAGAGCTTACGTTGCATAGCGGGCCAAAGCGTATCGCATCCTGCAGATGATCCGGCGCCAGGTGCGCATAGCGCATGGTCATGGCCAGGCTGGAGTGACCCAGGATTTTCTGCAGGGTGAGGATGTTCCCGCCGTTCTGGATGAAGTGGCTGGCGAAGGTGTGGCGCAGGGAGTGAGCGGCCTGGCCTTTCGGTAGGCGGATGGTCGTCCTGGCCAGGGCGCGGCGGAACGAGGTGATAGCGGAGTTTGGCTGGCCGTGTTGCTTCCAGTGCCTGACGATCTTGGCTTCCAGCTCTGCAGTGATCGGCACCGAACGAACCTTGCCGTTCTTGGTTCCGCTGAAGGTAATCACGCCATTACGCAGGCCGGTCGGTTTCAGCTTCTCAGCCTCTGACCATCGAGCACCGGTGGCCAAGCAGATCAGCGCGATTATCTCGACGTGCGGGTTATCGCAGCCGCGCCGGATCTCTTCCAGTAGCTCGGCTATCTGGTCAGTGGTCAGCCAGGACAACTCCCGTTCCTGCACCTTGAGCGGCTTCACCAACGCGAGCGGGTTGGTGTAGTCGATCACACCCAAACCACGTAGCTCGTTGTAGACGGCACGCAGGTAGCCCAGCTCGTTGTTCAGCGTCTTGGGCGAGGCGCCCTCCCCTAGCCTGATCCGGCGATCCTGGGCGTAGGTTTGCGGGTCGAGCTTGGCGCCCTGGGGATTGCGCAGGCGCTTGGCCAGAGCATCGAGCTTGCTACGGCGGCGCTCACCATCGCGCAGGGAATGCCCGTGAAGATCGAACCAGAAGCCAACCAGCTCGGCGAGCGTGCGACGGTCTTTTGGCCTGGGCGACCAATCCGGGTTCTCGACAACCTTGGCCCTGCAGGATGCTTCGAAGCGCTGGGCTTCGCCCTTGGTCTTGAACGTCTTGCGGAAGCGCTTGCCCTTGATGGGCTCCACGTCGACTTTCCAGCGGCCATCCGGTAGCTGATCGATAGCCATCAGACGGCACGCCCCCACCGGACGTAGCGTTCTTCCAGGATGCCTTTGATGTGTTTGTAGAGTGCGTCCTCATCCATGCCTTTGGCGGCATAGTGGTCGCGGATCACCGGCCAGCACTCCCAATCCTTGAGCCGATGAAATGCCCTTCTAGCGCCCACTCGCTCCCGTGCCAGCAGGCTTACGAAGTTTCCCAGGAACAGTTCCACGTTCTTGCCGGAGAAGCCACGCGCCGTCTTGTGATAGCGCTTGTACTCGGTTTCATCGAGCAGGGAATCAACAGGCAGATCGACGCGCACATCGTCGCGGATCAGCGTCCAGATCGGCTCGAAGTATCCTGGTCGGGCGATCAGCTTGAACTGGCTCAGGCCATAGTGACAGCCTCCCTGCCCGCGGAGCCCATCCGCGGCTGTCGCCTCTACCTCAACAACCGACAAAACGTTTTCCGTCGCTTTTCCGGTTTGAAAACGCGCCACAGCGGTCTGTCAGGGGTATTAAATCTGTGTCGGCTTACACACAGAGACCCACACATACCGACACATGCCCCCCAAGAAATACCGGCTCCATCATGCCGGCCGAGGCTCATCCGATTCTGGTCAGCCGGCCGCTGGTCGATCCGGTAATCAGCCGTACTCTGGGTCTGGTGCGCCGCCGTGGTTCTTCACTGTCACCGGCAGCCGAACAGTTCGTCGAAACCCTGCTGCGGCAATGGCCGAGCTAAACCTCCATCGGCACCACTAACCCCGCCGAAGCCGAAAGCTGAGCAGCTGTTCGGGCCTGCGCCATGGAGGCCGCTGGTCCGACGAGCTTTCATCGGCAACCAGCGAGCAAGACAGGCCGCCGAAAACCCGGATAATGGCGGCCATTTTGTTTCGCTTGCCGGTGCCGCTCCATGGAAATCAAGGTCAACTTTCTCGACAACCTCCGCCTCGAAGCCAAGTTCGATGACTTCACGGTGATCGCCGATCAGCCGATTCGCTACAAGGGCGATGGCTCGGCGCCGGGGCCGTTCGACTATTTCCTGGCCTCCTCGGCGCTGTGCGCGGCGTACTTCGTCAAGCTGTACTGCCAGACGCGGGACATCCCCACCGAGAACATTCGCCTGTCCCAGAACAACATCGTCGACCCGGAGAACCGCTACGCGCAGATCTTCAAGATTCAGGTCGAGCTGCCCGCCGATATCTCCGAGAAGGACCGTCAGGGCATCCTGCGTTCCATCGACCGCTGCACCGTGAAGAAGGTGGTGCAGCAGGGCCCCGAGTTCATCATCGAGGAAGTGGAAAACCTCGACGCCGATGCCCAAGCGCTGCTGATGCCGATGAGTGACACCACCACCTACATTCCGGGCAAGGATCTGCCGCTGGAGCAGACCATCGCCAACATGTCGGGCATCCTCGCGGATCTCGGGATGAAGATCGAGATCGCCTCCTGGCGCAACATCGTGCCCAACGTCTGGTCGCTGCATATCCGCGACGCGCAGTCGAACCTGTGCTTCACCAACGGCAAAGGGGCGACCAAGGAGAGCGCCCTGGCCTCGGCCCTGGGCGAGTTCATCGAGCGGCTGAACTGCAACTTCTTCTACAACGACCAGTTCTGGGGCGAGGACATCGCCAATGCCGAGTTCGTCCATTACCCGAACGAGCGCTGGTTCAAGCCGGGCCCGAAGGACGCGCTGCCAGAAGAGATTCTCGACGAGCATTGCCTGGCCATCTACAACCCGGACGGCGAACTGCGTGGCTCGCACCTGTACGACACCAACTCGGGCAACACCCTGCGCGGCATCTGCTCGCTGCCGTTCGTGCGTAAAAGCGATGGCGAGACGGTGTATTTCCCGTCCAACCTGATCGAAAACCTGTACCTGTCCAACGGCATGAGCGCCGGCAACACCCTGGCCGAGGCCAAGGTGCAGTGCCTGTCGGAGATCTTCGAGCGGGCGGTGAAACGCGAAATCCTCGAAGGCGAGCTGTGCCTACCGGACGTTCCCCAGGACGTTCTGGCCAAGTACCCGGGCATCGTCGCCGGTATTAAAGGCCTGGAAGAACAAGGCTTCCCGGTGCTGGTGAAGGATGCCTCGCTCGGCGGTGAATTTCCGGTGATGTGCGTGACCCTGATGAACCCGCGCACCGGTGGCGTGTTCGCCTCCTTCGGCGCGCACCCGAGCCTGGAAGTGGCGCTGGAGCGCAGCCTCACCGAACTGCTGCAGGGCCGCAGCTTCGAAGGCCTCAACGACCTGCCGCAGCCGACCTTCGACAGCCTGGCGCTGACCGAGCCGAACAACTTCGTCGAGCACTTCATCGACTCCAGCGGCGTGGTATCGTGGCGCTTCTTCGGCGCCACGCCGGACTTCGAGTTCGTCGAGTGGGACTTCTCCGGCAAAGGCAGCGACTCGAATGAGCAAGAAGCCGCGACCCTGTTCGGCATCCTCGAGGACATGGGCAAGGAGGTCTACGTCGCCACCTACGACGACCTCGGCGCCAACGCCTGCCGCATCCTGGTGCCGGGCTACTCGGAGATCTACCCGGTCGAGGATCTGATCTGGGACAACACCAACAAGGCGCTGCTGTTTCGCAAGGACATCCTCAACCTGCACAGCCTCAGCGACCGCGAACTCAAGTCGCTGCTGCGCAACCTCAACAACGCCGGGGTCGACGACTACACCGACATCACCACGCTGATCGGTGTCGAGTTCGACGACAACACGGTGTGGGGCCAGTTGACCATTCTCGAGCTGAAGCTGCTGATCAACCTGGCGCTGAAGAAATACGACGACGCCAAGGAACTGGTCGAGGCCTTCCTGCAGTACAACGACAACACCGTCGAGCGCGGCCTGTTCTACCAGGCGGTCAACGCCGTGCTGGAGATCCAGCTGGACGACGAGCTGGAGCTGGCCAACTACGAGCACAACCTGCGGCGCATGTTCGGCAGCGAGCGCATGGACGCGGTGATCGGCTCGGTGGACGGCAGCGTGCGCTTCCATGGCCTGACGCCGACCAGCATGAAACTCGAAGGCCTGGACAAGCACCTGCGCCTGATCGACAGCTACAAAAAGCTGCACGCCGCGCGCGCCAGGGCGGCGGGGTTGGCCGGCTGAACATGGCCAGCGAGCGCCCAGTCCAGAAGGTCGCCGCGCTGATGCTGGCGGCCGGCTACAGCCGCCGCTTCGGCACCGACAAGCGCCGCCTGCTACTTGGCGACGGCCGCTCGTTGCTCAACGCCAGCTTGGCACTGCCCTGCTCGATGCTCGAAGAAATCTGGCTGGTGTTGCGCCCGGATGAGTCTATCGCGGAGCTGGGATTACCCGTCAGCATCAAGCTCGTCCAGCATCCGCTAACAGCCGAGGGCATGGGCCACAGCCTAGCGGCAGGTGCCGAGCGTCTACTGGCCGAATCCAACGCTGATGCCGTGGCGATCTTTCTCGCCGATATGCCGTCGATACATCGGGACAGCCTGGAAACCCTGATCGCCCACTCCAGCGCGAACAACATCGTACTGCCCAGCTATCAGGGCAAACGCGGCCATCCGGTGCTGTTCGGCCGCGATTTCTGGCCACAACTCGCGACGCTGAGCGGCGATGCTGGCGCCAAGCCGGTGCTGCAGCAGAACGCCGAAGTCGTGCATATCGTCGAACTGGACGACCCTGGTGTGCTGCAGGACGTCGATACTCAGGAGGACTGGCAATGCCTTAGCACACGCTGAGCCCTCAGAACCTGCTCACGATCTGCTGCGCGTCAGCCATGCTGCGTTGAAACCAGCCTGGAACGCCAGCCCGAGCTGGGCGCCCCCGTCAAAATGCTCATTTACAACTCGTAAACTGCGCTTTTTCGCCTGACTTCGCCTTGCCTAGCTCTAGCTCGCGAGATCGTGAACAGGTTCTTAGTGCGGCTCCTTGCGGTACTCGCTGCCCAACTCGCGGGCCAGGGCGATGAAGTTGGCCACCTGCGGTGACTGGTGCAACTCGCGGCAGACCAAGGTGATCGGCGCGACCAGGCGCGGCTTGGCATCACGAATCGAGCGATAAGCCACGCTGTGCTCGTGGAAGCCACGCATCGATGCCGGCACCACCGAAACCCCGGCACCAGCAGCCACCAGGCTGACGTTGGTCAGCATGCGCTCCACCTCGAAGGCCACATGCGGCTCGAACCCAGCGTTGCGACAGGCTTGCAGGAAATTGGCGTACATCCCCGGTGCACCGGGGCGGCGCACCAGAATCAACGGTTCGCCAGCCAGATCCTTCAGCGAAACCGCGCCCTTGCCCGCCAGCAGCCGATGCCCGACCGGCAAGGTGAGCACCAGCTCTTCGTTGAGCAGACGGTGATAGGCGACGCCCTGAGGGTTGTTGACTGGCGCCCGCAGGATGCCGACATCCACATCGCCGCCGCTGACATCGTCAGTCAGCTCCTGGGCATTACCCTCGTTGAGGCCGATATCGACACCCGGATACAGATCCCGATAGCGCCGGATGATCCGTGGAATCAGCGGATGCGAGGCCGCCGAACTGGTGAAACCGACGCTCAGGCGCCCCTCGATGCCTTTGGCCGTGCGCGCAGCCTTCAATGCGCCCTGCGATACCCGCTGGAGAATATCGCGCGCCTCGCGCAGGAACACCTCGCCACCGACGGTGAGGTCGACGCCCTTGGCATGGCGGATGAACAGGTCGAAACCAAGCTCCTGCTCCAGCGCCCGGATCTGCTGGCTCAACGGCGGCTGCTGCATGTTCAGGCGGGCCGCAGCGCGGGTGAAATGCTTTTCTTCGGCAACCATGACGAAGTAGCGCAGATGACGAAGTTCCATGCAGGCCCTTAGAAGGTTGATCAGGCCGGCACACGATACCGAATCCACGTGCCGATGGGGTAGGATGAACACTCACGCGCGGCCTCGACGCCACGACGACGAACAAGAATAAAACAGGCTCCAATGATCTTTAGGCATTCTCGAACAGGCATTGCCCTGCTTCTGTTGGCACTGGTTCTCGGCGCCCTTCTGGGTGTCTGGTGGCCTGATCTGGCGGTAGAGATGAAGCCGCTCAGCGACCTGTTCATCTCCGCAATTGGTCTGTGCGCGCCGGTAGTGATGTTCGTCCTGGTTTGCTCCAGCGTCGCCGCCCTCAGCGACTACCGCGCCACTGCGCGCCTGGGTCTCAAGGCAGTCGGTTACTGGCAGCTGATGTCACTGCTGTCACTGCTGACCGGCTTGCTCGTCGCCCTGCTCTTGCACCCAGGCGGCGGCCTGCATCACATGGGTAGCGACTGGGCAACGATTGAAACTACAAGTGGCCCATTCTTCTCTCAACTTCCGGGCCTGCTGCTCGATTCGCTCGAACAGAGTTTCATCCTCAAGGTGCTGCTGGTTGCCGTGATCTGCGGCCTGCTGCTCGGTCGCAGTGGCGCACCGGGGCAACGCCTGACGCAGCGGCTCGATAAGGCGGTGAAGCTGGTATTTCGCGCCATGCAAGTGATCGTCAGCTTCGCTCCACTGGCGGCGTTCGGCGCCATCGCCTTCATCATCGGCAAGTACGGGCTGGAAGCGGCGCTGCCGCTGGCCAAGTTCGTGGTAGCGGCCTATGTGGCCTGCCTGGTTTACCTGCTGCTGGTACCGGCCATCGCCCTGCGCCTGGCGGGTTGTCGATTGTGGCGGCTGATCGGTTACGTCAAGGAAGAGCTGCTATTGGTGGCCGCGACAGGCTCTTCGGTCGCTGCCCTGCCGCGTCTGATCGATAAACTGGAGGCAGCCGGTTGCGACAGCCAGACCGTACGCCTGACGCTCACCGCCGGCTACAGCTTCAATCTCAACGGCTCGAACCTCTACCTGGCGGTGGCCGTCGTGTTTCTCGCACAACTGGCTCACGTCGAACTGGACGTCCTGCAACTGGGCACCATCCTGCTGGTCTGCCTGTTGACCTCACTGGGCTCGACCAGCGTCGCCGGTTCGGCCTTCGTCACGCTCACCGCGACGCTCAGCGTGCTGAATATCCTGCCGCTGGAGAGCATCGGCATCCTGATCGGCGTAGAGCGTCTGATGAAATGTCGGTCGGTGACCAACGTACTGGGCAACTGCGTAGCCTGCGTGGTCATCGCCCATTGGGATGGCAAGGTGGACAAACAGAAATTGCGGGAGATGCTGGGCTGAGATCAGTACCGAGTCAGTCGCGTACTCACGTGCCGAACGTGAAAAGAAGTGGCTACCTGTGGGCGCAAGCGATGCTGCGCAACCAGGTCGGCCGTCGTGCCACGACCGACGAAAACCACCTCCTGCAATTGCGGAAAATGGCTGCTGCGCCCCAGGTAACTCACCAATGCATCGAGTACCGTGAATGCCGATAGCCCGACATGCCCTTCACTCGACACCTCACCCTCAACCCAGGCCTGCTCGCTGTGCCATACGGGCAGATCCACAGGTCGCTTGCGGCCATCGGCGACGCTGAACTGCGGCACGAGGATCAACGTATCGCCTTGCCCATCCAGTTGCGACTCGCTGGAGTTCGAGTCGCCCTCGACAAGCACGACTACGCGTCGAATACCTCTCGGCAGGTTGTACAGATCGGCGTTGGCCACCAATACAAGGGCGAAGCTGTCAGCAGCAGCGTCGAGCCGCACGAGCTGCGCCCCTGCTTCAACCGGAACGCTGGAGTCGGAACGACGCGCCACCGCATCACCGAATGCCATGCAGGCCATGACGACCGAGCAGAGCAGTAAGGCGTAGCGGCGCGCGCGGTCCATCTTTCACGCTCCTGAAGAAAATGAGCAGCGAAGCCCGCAAGGCCTCGCCACCCGAGGTCAGCGCGAGGCGGGCAAGAGCTTGGCGAAGGCCTTGTCCAGCACCTCGTCCGCCTTGATCAGTTGCTGTCGACGCTCGCCCATCCAGCTTTTGTCCGCCTGCAAACGCTTGCCGGCCTCGGCCAGCATGCGCTTGACCTCGGCAGGTTGCGGGCCGCCAGTGCCCTTGCGCGTCTCGACCATGGTGCGCGGCGACAGGGTGGCGCGGAAGGCACTATCGCTCAGCGGCAGGCGCTGATCCTTCCAGCTGTACTTCTGCGCAGCCTTGGTATAGAGCTTCTGCGCGTCGGCGTAAGGGAACTCCTTCGGCAACAAGCCTTGATCACGCGCCTGACCAACGATCAGCGAAGCGAAGCTGTGGCCGATGCGAAACGGCACCTTGTGCTCGCGTTCGAGCGTATCGGCCAGTTCCATCGAGGTCGTCCAGTCGGCGTCGAGCTCTTCCATGGCGCGCTCGGGATTGATCACCAGCGCGTCAAGCACCATGTCCAGGCGCTCGAACATATCGGTGGCCGATTTGAACAGGCCCAAGTCCTCGAACGCAGCCTTGTAGTCGGTCATGCCGGTGGTGACGTTGTGCGCGCGAATAGTGGTAGCACCCGCCAGACCAACCACATCGGAGGCCGACTCACGGGTGCGCATCAGCAGGCCGGGATTGCGCTTCTGCGGCATGGCGCTGCTGGTGTAGGTCGAGCCTTCCTCGAGCAGCAGCCAGGGGCGGGTCTGGTGGTACTGGGTATGGATATCGCCGATCAACGCACCAACGCGAATCGCCGAAGACGAAGCGATGCCTGCCGCTTCCAGCGGGATGTCGAAGGTCGATACCTGGCTGGAATCCAGCGAGTTCTCGCGCACGCCGTCGAAGCCCAGCAGCGTGGCCAGACGTTCGCGGTTCAGCGGCCAGCCGGAGTTGGCCAGCACCGCGGTGCCCATCGGGCTCAGGTTCAGGCGTGCATAGAGTTCATGAATGCGCTGCGCATCGCGCTCGAAAGCCGCTTCGAATGCCAGCAGGTAGTGCGCGTAGCTGATCGGCATGGCCTGCACACCATTGGTGTAGGCCGGGATCAGGGTATCGATGTTGTCGCCGGCGATCTTCAACAGACGGGCGCGCGACGAATTGAGCGCATCGCTGTAATCCAGCACCTGGGCACGCAGCACGGCCAGGCGATAGGTGGCGTACATGTCCTGGCGGCTGCGCCCGGAGTGAATCAGCGAGGCTTCAGGACCGACCTTGTCGATCATGATCTGCTCGACCTGCAGCACGTCACTGGGACTCTTGCCGTCGGGCTGAGCAGCCTGATCGATCACATGCTGCACGCCACCGGCGATGCGTCGTCCCTGAGGAGCGGAAACGATGCGCTCCTCGGTCAACATGACGATCGACGCCTTGTTGATGCGGTTCAACCAGGAGAACTGGCTTTCGTAGGCGCCGCCCTTGAGCGCCGATTTGTCCACCGTCGCGCCGATCTTGCGCGCCTGCTCAGCGCATTCGGCAGTGGTGCGGCAAGGCAGTTCGGCAGTGTTGGCCGCTAGGGCGCTGGATGAAGCAAACAGCGCATAGACGACAGCAAGGTGAAGCAGAGTCTTTCTTGTTCTCATGGCTTTCAGTTCCGCTCGGTATCAGTGAGGGCTCGGCTGCCTTAAAAAGCAGCAGCCCACCGATGCTAGCGGCATACATGAAAGATATAAAATATATTAAAAGTATCCAATCAATACCTTAAAAGTACCAAAAAGATCTCATCAAGCGCCGCTGCCCGTAGGGTACGCCGCGCGCACCGGGATAACCGCAAGAACCGAGATTGTCACAACGATTGGTGCATATGGCACACCCTGCCTGTGCCACCCCAACGAGTTCAGAGCCACTCATAGGCTAATATCTAAAAAGTATCAACTGTCTATTTTCAAGATATTTTATCTAGCCAAAAACCGCTGTTAGCATCGTCGCCATAACTCCAATCACTCAGGTCGACCTGCGCTGCCAACCAGCGGGTACGACTTAGCGACATGCCAATGCCTTGTGCAGGTGTGCCGCGCTCTCTGCCGAGGTGGAATATGCCGTACGACGTTCTCTGGTCCCTGGGTTCTCTGCTCAAGCGAGGCCCGAACCTCCGCAGACAGGCCGTCCTGGCTATCGCTCTACTGACCAGCGCCTTGTACTGCGGCCTCGCCAGCGCCAACCAGCAATTACTGCGCCTGGGCCAGAGCGAGCCCTACAACTTCCTCGCCTTCGCCAATGCAAATCTGAATGGTGCCAGCCCGGCCTCACGTGCCGTGGTGGTGATCCACGGTGTACGTCGTAACGCCGACGACTACTACCAATACGGTCAGAGCCTGCTGAAGAAAGCCGGATTCGACGCCAACGACACCCTGCTGCTGTCATTGAATTTCCTTACCGCCGAGGACAGCCGCGCCGGTAATGACATGCCGCTGTGGGCACGTGACAAATGGATGCACGGCACCGCATCGAGCAAAGGTCGCCGCGGTATCGACGCCTTCGCCGTGTTGGATGATCTGCTGCTGTACCTGGCCGACCGCCAGCGTTTCCCGGCAATGAAGGAAGTCGTGTTGATCGGTCACTCCGCCGGTGGCCAGTTGATGCAGCGCTACAGCATTCTCGGCGACGGCGATGAACGCCTCGCCACTACCGGGATCAAGGTTCGCTACGCCATTTCCGCTCCGTCTTCCTATGTCTACATCGAAGACAGCCGCCTGCAGGATGGTTCGTTCAAGCCAGTGCGCACAGTCATGTGCCCGAGCTTCAGCCGCTATCGCTATGGCCTGGATGGCGCCCCCTTCTATCTGATCCAGCAGAACCTCGGGGCCGAGCAGCTGTTTCGCCGTTACGCCGCTCGCGACGTGACCTTCATGGTCGGTGAGCGCGACAACGACCCGTGGCACCGCGTACTGGATCGCACCTGCGGCGCCAATATGCAGGGCGCACATCGGGTCGAGCGCCAGCTCAACTACCTGCGCTACGAGGCGTTCCTTTCCAGCAAGTGGGGGGTGCCGATCCATCACCCACAGATCACGGTCGCCGGTATCGGCCACAACGCGGCCCGTTTGCTGAGCACGGAGATTGTCGCCAACACGCTGTTCCCGAAACGCTGATACCTCTTCTGCCCGACTCACAAAAACAACAACGAGCTTGCCATGACTTCGACCTTCACCACCGCCCAGATACGCCGGGTGCTGCATCCGCGCAATCTGACCCTGCTGGCCGCGGCGATCCTCGCTGCCCAGGCTCATGCCGAACCCCTGCCCTCCGCCGGCACGTTGTTCGACAACAACCGCGACATTCTGCGCCCGGCCGAACGCGCCCAGGATGCGCCGCGTGGCAATGTGCGCATCGAAGCTCAGGATGACCGCAGCCAGGCTGCAAACCCTGCCGAGCAGGCCTCTGCCGCCTTTCGCGTGAATGCGTTCAAGCTCACAGGTAACCGTGAGATCAGTGAGTCGCGCCTGCTGCAGGAGCTTGCCCCCTATGCCGGTCGAGAGCTGAATCTCGCCGGCCTGCGTGAGGCCGCTGCGCGCGTCACTGAGCTGTATCGCAGCCGCGGCTATCTGGTCGCCCGCGCCTATCTGCCCGCCCAGGAAATCAGCGATGGCGTGGTTACCATCGGCGTGCAGGAAGGTCGCGTCGGCACGGTGCGCGCCGAACCCGAGCCCAACGTGCGCTTGCGCCCAGGCATGCAACAGAGCTTTGTCGACGCCATTCCCAGCGGCAGCGTGATCCGCGAGGCCGATCTGGAGCGCGTGCTGCTGCGCCTGTCCGATATCGCCGGGGTTTCGGTGCGCGCCGTGCTGCAACCGTCGCGCGAGCCGGGCGCATCCGACATCGTCCTCAAGCTCAGTGAGATGACTGCCTGGACGGGCCGCGTCAGCTTCGACAACCACGGCAACTACTACACCGGCTCCAACCGGGTCACCAGCAACGTCAGCCTAAACGACGCCTTCGGCTTCGGCGAAAGCCTGTTCTTCAATGGCCAGAACAGTTTCGAAGGCCTGGAGATTCGCGGCCTAGGTTACCGCCAGCCGCTGGGCGCCAGTGGTGTCACCCTGGGCGCCAACTACGCGGAGATGGAATACGCCATCGGCAAGAGCCTGAAGACCGCTGACGCCAGCGGTACCGCCATCGTTTCCTCGGTGTTTCTCGACAGCTCGCTGCTGCGTAGCCGCGATGCCAACATCTCGTTCAACCTGGCCGAAGAGCATCGTCATTTCGAGGACGAAGCCGGCGCCTTCGCGGTGAAGAAATCCGCCGTATTCCGCAGCGCCACGCTTTATGGCGACTGGCGTGACGACTGGGCCGGCAGCAACCGCTGGAGCCTGGCCTACGGCATCGGCAAGCTGAACAAGGACACACCGCTCGATGAAGCCCTCGACCAACTGACCGCCAATGCCGCCGGCCGTTATCGCAAGGCCAACCTGGCATTCAGCCGCTTGCAGGAACTGGGCGGTGGCTACTCGCTGTTCGCCTCCCTCAGCGGCCAGTGGGCGGACAAGAACCTCGATGCCTCGGAGAAATTCAGCCTCGGCGGCCCCAACGGCGTGCGTGCCTACCCGGTCGGCGAAGCCGCAGGCGATGAAGGCCTGCTCGGTCGCCTGGAGCTGCGCAAATACCTCGGCCGCTATTATGGCGCCATTGCCGAAGCCACCCTGTTCGCCGATAGCGGCCGGGTGCGGGTGAACAAGAATCCCTGGGACGACAGCGAGAATCACCTGACCCGCTACGGCTACGGTGTGGGCCTAAACGTCTATCACCGCGACCTGGTGATGAATGCCAGCCTGGCCTTCTCGCCGGGCGACGACCCGATCAGCGACGAGCGCGACAACAAGCGCTTCTGGCTGTCGGTCACCGGCACGCCGCAGGCTTTCGCCGGCCTGGCCAAGGACGTCGGCAGTCGCGAGGACTTCCGCAGCAAGAACACCGAACTGGTGCTCTACGGATCGCTCGGTCTGGTGCCGGAATACATCGACCGTCGTGACTCCTCCCGTGCCTCCCCGGCTGACCAAAGCAAGCTGGCCACACCCAATGGCCGCAACATGTCCAGCTACTGGCGTGCACGCGACAACGTCTCTTACATCGGTGCCCACGCTGGCATCCCGATCAACGACGACACACGTTTTCTGTGGCAGCTGGAATACGGCATCTCGGTGAACTACACCCTGAGTGGCGACGAGACCGCACCGCTGTCGATATCGCCCAACACACGCCTGCGCAACTCCGGCGTAGCACTCGATGACGACCGTTTCGGCACCCTGCTCTACGGCGTCTGGGACATGCCGCTGAAGGAAAGCACCACCAGCCTCGACCCGTTCTTCGGCAAGACCAGCGCGGCCTACTACAACATCATCGGCTCGCCCGGTTTCAACAGCAGCCTGGCCAGCTACGTATCCGGCCCGCTCAGCCAGGCCGACGAGAGCGTCAACTCCGACGCCGCGTTCAACCGTCGCCAGTCCGGCGTGGTCGCCTGGTGGTCGCCGGAGTGGCATGGCCTGCAGGTCAAGCTGGCTTACTCCAACAACGGCATGCGAGCAGCAGAAGACGTCGACCGGGGCTATATCTACGGTGGTAGCGTCACCTACAAGAACGGCGGTTTCACCGCAGTCGCCGCCGCCGAACGTCACGTCAACTACTTCGGTATCGCCAACCTGGGCCGCAACGCGCGCGGCGTGGGCAGCAACACTCACGTCACCGAAGGCACCTCATCGAACGACTACAGCTTCCGCTTCGGCCTGGGTTACCGCTTCGGCAATACCCAGCTGTCGCTGGTGGCCGACGAGCTCTACTACTCGGAAGACGACGTGATCAATAACAGCGTCAGCTTCAGCGACCTCTCCGAATACCGCCGCCGCGCCTACATGCTCGGCGTCAGCCACCGCATCGGCGCCTGGCGCCTGCGCGCCAGCTATGCCCGCGCACTGCCTGGC
The DNA here is from genome assembly GCF_048068235.1 of Pseudomonas sp. NY15364. Classification (NCBI taxonomy): domain Bacteria; kingdom Pseudomonadati; phylum Pseudomonadota; class Gammaproteobacteria; order Pseudomonadales; family Pseudomonadaceae; genus Pseudomonas; species Pseudomonas sp. NY15364. The sequence goes on from NZ_JBLUPX010000008.1 coordinate 57,991, forward strand.
GAGTGTTCGATGATCTCCGCCAGCGGGATCGAGTGCGACACCAGCGGCATGGGTGCGCGCCAGTACGCCCTGGGCGTCGGCTATCGTTTCACCCGCAACACCGAGGTGTTCGCCCACTACGTGCTGCTGAAGAATGCCTCGCTGTCGAACTACAACTTCGCCGTGGCCGGCGCCTACGCTGCCAGCGGCTACTCGCCAGGCGTCGGCACCACCATCAACGCCATCGGCACCGGCTTCAACTATTCGTTCTGAGGAGATGACCGTGAACAATAAAAACGCCCGTCGCGGCCGTCGTCCGCAACTGCCTTCTCTCAAGCCGCTGAGCTACGCCGTGCTGTGCGTGATGCACGGCCTGATGCCGCTGAACGCCATGGCGCTGGACAACAACGCCCTGCCCAGCAACGGCCAGATCACTGCTGGCAGCGGCAGCATCAGCCAGTCCGGCAATGTGCTGGATGTGAACCAGAACAGCCAGAAACTGATCGCCACCTGGGACACCTTCAATGTCGGCCGTGATGCCACGGTGACTTTTCACCAGCCAGGCGCCTCGTCGGTGGCGCTCAATCGCGTGCTGTCCAGCGACGCCTCGCAGATCATGGGCCAGATCAATGCCAATGGTCAGGTCTATCTGATCAACCCCACCGGTGTGCTGTTCGGCAGCAGCGCCGCGGTTAACGTCGGCGGCCTGGTAGCCAGCGCCCTGGACATCGCCGATAACGATTTCATGGCCGGGCGCCTGCAGTTCGATGGCAAGGGCGCCGGCGGTGCGGTGATCAACCAGGGCACGATCCGTGCGGCTGACGGCGGTAGCGTCGCCCTGCTCGGCGCCCAGGTACGCAACGAGGGTACCGTGGTCGCGAAGATGGGCTCGGTGGTGCTCGGCGGCGGCGAGAAGATCACCCTCGACTACCACGGCGACGGCCTGATCAACATGCAGGTCGACGAAGCCGTCATCGATGCCAGCGTGGTCAACCAGGGCCTGCTGCAAGCCAACGGCGGTACCGTGATCATGAGCGCCCGCGCCAGCGACGCCATGCTCAGCAAGGTGGTCAACAACGAAGGCGTGATCGAGGCCAGCAGCCTGCAGCAACGCAATGGCCGTATCGTCCTCGACGGCGGCAACAGCGGCGTGGTGGCCAGCAGCGGCGTGCTCGACGTCTCCGGCCGCAATGCCGGCGAACGCGGCGGCGAAGTGACCATGACCGGCGAATACGTCGGTCTGTTCGACGATGCGCGTATCGACGCAAGCGGCGATGCCGGCGGCGGCACCGTGCTGCTCGGCGGAGACTACCAGGGCACTGGCCCGTTGCAGCACGCCAGTGCCACCCATATGGGCAAGGACGCGCGCATCGAGGCCGACGCGCTCAACAGTGGCGATGGCGGCAAAGTCATTCTATGGGCCACCGACAGCACTCAGTTCCACGGCAATATCAGCGTGATCGGGGGTGGCGAAGGCGGTAATGGCGGGTTCGTGGAAACCTCAGCCCATGCCCTGGATGCCACCGGCCGCGTCAACCTCAGCGCTGCTTCCGGCAAGGGCGGCACCTGGCTGCTCGACCCGTACACCATCAACATCACCAGCGCTGCCAGCTCCGGTACCTCCAGCGAGAGCCCGTTCACCCCCAACGCTGGCGGCAGCTCGACCCTCAGCTCGGCCACGCTCAATGCGTCGCTGAGCGAGGGTGCCAACATCATCGTGCAGACCTCGCCCGGCCCAGGCACTTCCGGCGATATCAACGTGCTGGACAACGTTCAGGCGCAGGGCAATGCCAGCCTGACGCTGATCGCCCACCGTAACGTCAACATGACCGGCACCAGCATTACCCATGCAGATGGCGCCACGTTGAACGTGTCGCTGCTGTCGAACTTCAACAACAGCGCCAACGGCTCGGTGGCGCTGAACAACGCGACCATCCGCACCAACGGTGGCGACCTGACCATCAGCGGTGCGATCGACCCGAGCGGCTCGTTCGCCAGCACCAACGTCAGCAGCGGCACCGGGGTGTTCATCCGCTCCAGCCTGATCGACACCAACGGCGGCGACGTCACCATTCGCGGCGCCACCTCGGCCAGCCTCGCTGCCGGCTCCAGCGCTACCGCGATGAACATCTCCGCCAGCACCATCGATGCCGGCGGCGGCGATATCAACATCACCGCCGTGCAGGCCAGCAGCAGCGGCACGGGTGACGCCTTCATCCTGCATGGCGGCAGCAACCTGCTGACCGAGGGCGCTGGCTCCATCGACATCAGCGCCGACAACCTGGGTTCGGGCAACGGCACGCGTCTGTTCAGCACCAGCAACACCATCGCTGCCAGCGGCTCGGGCAACGTCACCCTCAGTGGTAATGCTGTCTCCGGCTTCGGCGTGCTGATCTGCTCCACCGGCAGTGGTTCGACGCAGAACATCGGTGTCGGCAGCGGCACCCTGACGGTTAAGGCCAATAGCCAGAGCGGCCGCGCGCTGTACCTGGCAGCTGCAGGCGATGGTGCGATCAACCTGACCGCCAGTGACTCCGGCAGGATCGTACTGGCCGGCGACAGTGGCGGCAGCTACGGCACAGTGCTCAACGTCACCGGTGCTGGCGCCTCGATCAACCTGCTCAGCGATGGTGACATCACCGTCGAAGGCAACAGCTCCGGCGGCACTACGCCCTCGCTCGGCCTGATCACCTCAGGCAGTGGTAGCGCCATCAACATCGCCAGCACTGCCGGCAACGTGCGCCTGGCTGCCGACAACAGCGTGATCAATACCGGCAGCGGCTCGTTCCGCGCATTGTTCCTGGATGCCAGCGGCAGCAACTCCGCGATCCGTGTCGGCACCCAGAGCGGCAACCTGACCCTGGAAGGCAACAGCATCTCCGGTCGGGGCGTGGATCTCGCGCCCTCCGGCAGCGGCGCGGCCATTGAGCTGTCGACCACCACCGGCGATATCCAGATCAATGGCAACAGCACCAGCAGCTTCGGTGGCTACGGCATCTTCCTCAACTCAAGCGGCGCCTCGCTGGGCGTCAGCATCACCACCCAGACCGGCGACATCACCCTGCGCGGTGACAGCGTGGGCACCTCCGACGCCATCGCCCTCGGCGGTAGCGGCCAGGCCTCGACCAACCGCATCGCCTCGCAGGGCGGCAACATCCTGCTCGATGGCCACTTTCACTCCCCCGACAGCAGCGAGCTGGATCACGGCATCGCCCTGCTCAGCGTGACCAACATCATCCAGACCACCGGTAATGGCAACGTCACCCTGATCGGCCGCTCGACCGGTTCGGGCGATGGCGTGGACTTCTACAGCAACGGCAACAACCTGCTCAGCGTGGAGAACGGCAAGCTCAGCATCACTGGCCAGGCCAACAATGCCAATGGCCTCAGCATACTCACCGGGCAAACCGAACTGCGTGCCACCGGCAGCGGCTCGATCAGCCTCGACGGCTATTCGCGAACGGGCAACGGCATCCATTTCTACCCGTCCAGCAATGGCAGCTCGGTGACCATCGCCAGCAACAGCGGTGACATCAGCCTCAACGGTCGCACTGACGGCGGCAGCGAGGCCAGCGGGGTGTTCATACGCAGCGGCTCGAACAGCATCTCGCTGAGTTCGGCCAGTGGCGATATCAAGGTCAGCGGTCGTGGTGAGAACGGCGCCAGTGGCATCACCTTCAACGGCACCAGCAGCGGCAGCAACAGCCTGCTGACCCGCGCTGGCGGCAACCTGACCCTGGAAGCCTTCAGCCGCGGCGGCACGGCGCTGAACTTCGTCAGCGGCAACAACCGCCTCGGCGTTCAGAACGGCATCCTGCTGATCGATGCGCAGGCACCTGGCGGCACCTACATCGCCAACGGCAGCGACAACACCAGCATCGGTGCCAGCGGCAGTGGCGCGGTGGTCTATCGGCTCGGCGGGCTGATCAACGCCAGCATCCTCGGCAGCGATGGCGAGGCAACGCGCAGTCACCTGCAGCAGCAGATCGCCGGCAGCGCCTGGAGCCAGGTTCTGTATCCTGACTACCGGCAGACACCGCTCGCGCCGCGTATCGACCTGATCGATCTGGATCTGTCGCAGTTGCAGGCAGCGGCACCCAGCGAAAACTGAAAAGGCGCGGCGCGACGCCATACACGTCGCGCCCGCCCATACGTAACAAGGCCACTCCATGACCGACGAGAAGTTTTCCCTCGAACACTTCGAGCAGCTCTGCTACTCGCGCCAGCACGAGGCGGCCGCACGCGAGCTGATTCGCCTGCTGCTGATCATCGACCGCCACTACGGCAAGCTATCCGGCCAGTTCGTGCTCTCGGTATCGCCGGCGGTTTCCGCGGCGGATCTCGAAGCCCATGTACTGACGCGTATCACCAGCGCGATCACCACGCTGTTTTCCGACCCAGGCTTCCAGATCAGCCCCACCGGTTTCGATCAACTGATCAACTTCCAGCGCTGGCTGTCCTCGCTGTTCGCCGCCAGCGCCTTCGTCAACGCCGACCATATCCTGCGTGCGCTCAACCTGTATGGCGGTGAAGACGGCCGGTTCGAAGTGGCGCCGACAGAGCTGGTGAAGTTCTGCGTGCTCTATTCATCCGAGTCACAGCTGCCGCTGGACGTGGAACTGCTCTGGCAACAGAACCGCAACCTGACCGTGGCGCTGTGCATGGCGCTGCTGTCGCCGCGCTTTCTCGGCACGCCCGCCGCGCACTCCAAGCGCGAAGCACTGCTGGCCTGGCTGCCGGAACGACTGGACAGCCTCGACAGCCTGGATCAGTTGCCGGTGGCGATCATTCATGACGTCTACATGCACTGCAGTTACGCCGACCTGCCACAGCGCCATCGCATCAAGCGCTCCATCTGCCGCTTGGTCGAACGCAAACTGGCGAACAACGGCATCGACTCGCTACCGATGACCGCACCTCGCATCGCCTCTGGCAAGCGCAAGATGCTGGTGGCCCTGGAGTGGTTCTCCGGTGGTCATTCGATCTACCGCACCCATTCCAGAACACTCGAAGCCGCTCGGCAGCACTTCGACCTGCATGCCGTGGGTTATGCCAGCAACGTCGACGACCTGGGACGCGCGGTGTTCGACGCGTTCACCGAGCTGAGCGCACCAAACGATCTGCTGGCCTGCGTACGCCAGGTGCGCGAGCTGGCGGCCGAACTGCAACCACAGGTGCTGTACATGCCTAGCGTGGGCATGTTCCCGCTCACCCTGTTTCTCGCCAACCTGCGCCTGGCGCCCTTGCAGGTCGCAGCACTGGGGCATCCGGCAACCACCGGTTCAAAGCACATCGACTACATCAGCGTCGAAGAGGACTTCGTCGGCAATCCGGCCTGTTTCGACGAAAAACTGCTTCTGCTACCGAGCGACGGCCAGCCCTACCGCCCCTCGGCCATCCCCGTGGAGCTTTCACTACCCGAGCGTTGCGACGGCAACGAAGTTGCAATCGCCATCGCCGCCACCACCATGAAGCTCAACCCGCGTTTTCTGCAGGCCTGCCAGCAGATCGCCCAGCTCACCCAAGGGCAGTACGGCAAGCAGGTGCGTTTTCACTTTCTCATCGGCCAGGCGCAAGGCCTGCTCTTCCCACAGCTGCAGCGCCTGATCCGGCGTTATCTGCCCGATGCGCGAATCTACCCGCACCAGCCCTACCCGCAGTACCTCGGCGCCTTCAGCCGTTGCGACCTGTTCCTCAGCCCGTTTCCGTTCGGCAATACCAACGGCATCATCGATGCGTTGACCGTCGGCCTGCCGGGTGTGTGCAAGACCGGTGCGGAGGTGTTCGAACACATCGACGAAGGACTACTGCGCCGCGCCGGCCTGCCCGAGTGGCTGATCGCCGATAGCATCGAGGACTACGTCAGCGCTGCCGCACGCCTGGCCGGAGACTTCAGCGAGCGCCAGCGGCTCTACCGCTATCTGGCGGATGGACAGCCGTTGCAGCGCCTGTTCGAAGGCCGGCCCGAGGTGTTCGGCGAGCGGCTATTGGAACTGTTGGGCGATTGACCTTACTGCTCCTGTAGCAGCAGGGTCTCACTCAACGCCTGCGCCGCGCTGGACAGTTGATGCCCGGCCTGGTGCAGCAGGCCAACACGACGCGACACCTGCGGCTCGCTCAGCCGCAGGCAGCGGGCGCCCAGTTCTTCCATCTGCTGCCGGCACAGCTGCGGCACGGCGCTGACGCCGAGGCCTTCGGCGACCATGCGCCCGACCGTGACCAACTGATGACTCTCGAACGCCACCGGTAGCTTGCCGTGGCTAGCAGTCACGCTGTCTTCCAGTAGCAAACGCACCGCCGAGGGCCGTTGCAGGGTGATGAAGGGTTGTTCCAGCAGCTGTGCCCAGGTCAGCGAGGACTGCTCGGCCAACTCGCTGGCGACAGGCACCACGGCGACGAAACGGTCCTCGTACAGGGGGGTGAACTGCAAACCATCCAGTGTCGTTGGTTCGAAGGCGATGCCCAGCTCGACGCGACCGTCGCGCACCATCTCCATCACCTGTTCGTTGATCACGTCGTGCACCGCCACGTTGACTCGTGGGTAGGCATCGCGGAAGGCGCGCAGCGCCGCCGGCAGACGGTTGCCGGCGAACGACGGCATGGCCGCTACCGCCACCTTGCCCATCTGCAGGGTGAAGTGCTGACGCAGCAGATCCTCGGCGTTGTCCCAGTCGGCCAGCAGGCGCACCGCAATCGGCAGCAACGTCTCACCCTCCGGCGTCAGCGCCACGCTGCGGGTGGTGCGCACCAGCAACTGGCCGCCGAGCGATTGCTCCAGGTTCTTGATCGCCAGGCTCAGTGCTGGCTGCGACAGATGCAGGCGCTCGCAGGCCTGGGCGAAGCTCAGGCTCTGCGCCACGGCGAGAAAGGCGCGTAGCTGCTTGACGGTCATTGATTTATTTACCTGATCAATCAAGAGGAAAAACAAACTTAACAAATAAGCCCATAGCGCAGAAGCTTGGTCTCACCCCAGATAACAACAAAAGAGGCAGCCTCTAATGAGCGGACTCGACAAACGCGTCGGCAGCTATGCAGAAGCCCTGGACGGCCTGCAGGACGGTATGACTGTGCTGGCCGGCGGTTTCGGCCTGTGTGGCATCCCCGAGAACCTGATCGCCGAGATCCGTCGTCGCGGCGTGCGCGATCTGACCGTGGTGTCCAACAACTGCGGTGTCGACGGTTTCGGCCTCGGCGTGCTGCTGGAAGACCGGCAGATCCGCAAGATGATCGCCTCCTACGTCGGCGAGAACGCCCTGTTCGAGCAGCAACTGCTCTCCGGCGAGCTGGAAGTCGAACTGACCCCACAAGGCACCCTGGCCGAGAAGCTGCGCGCTGGCGGCGCCGGCATCCCCGCGTTCTTCACCGCCACCGGCTACGGCACCCCGGTCGCCGAAGGCAAGGAAGCGCGCGAGATCAATGGCCGCAACTACATCCTCGAACCGGCCATCACCGGCGACTTCGCCATCGTCAAAGGCTGGAAGGCCGACCACTTCGGTAACGTGGTCTACCGCCACACCGCGCAAAACTTCAACCCGGTGGTCGCCACCGCCGGGCGCATCACCGTGGTCGAGGTCGAAGAGATCGTCGAGCCCGGTGAACTCGACCCTACGCAGATTCACACCCCCGGCATCTACGTCGACCGGCTGATCTGCGGCAGCTTCGAGAAACGCATCGAAAAACGCACCCTGCGCGCCTGAGGAGAGACCAGCATGGCACTGACCCGTGAACAAATGGCCCAACGCGTCGCCCGCGAGTTGCAGGACGGCTTCTACGTCAACCTCGGCATCGGCATCCCGACTCTGGTGGCCAACTATGTGCCCGAGGGCATGGCCGTGATGCTGCAGTCGGAGAACGGCCTGCTCGGCATGGGCGCCTTCCCCACCGAAGAGGAAGTGGACGCCGACATGATCAACGCCGGCAAGCAAACCGTCACCGCGATCAAGGGCGCGGCGATCTTCGACTCGGCGCAATCCTTCGCCATGATCCGTGGCGGTCACGTCGACCTGACCGTGCTCGGCGCCTTCGAGGTGGACGTTAACGGCAACATCGCCTCGTGGATGATCCCCGGCAAGCTGGTCAAGGGCATGGGCGGCGCCATGGATCTGGTGGCCGGCGCCGACAACATCATCGTCACCATGACCCACGCCTCCAAGGACGGCGAATCCAAGCTGCTCGAGCGTTGCAGCCTGCCACTGACCGGCAGCGGTTGCATTCGCAAGGTACTGACCGACCTGGCCTACCTGGAGATCGAGAACGGCGCCTTCATCCTGCGCGAACGCGCACCGGGCGTGAGCGTCGAGGAAATCGTCGCCAAGACCGCCGGCAAGCTGATCGTCCCCGAGCACGTCCCGGAAATGCAGTTCTAGGTTGTCTACCGCCCTGCAAAACGCCACCACGACTGGCGTTTTGCGGGGTGTTTTTATTTGGTGTTATCTGCTGCACTCCCTGTAGGAGCGGATTCATCCGCGAAGCTCTCCGTCCTACCGTACCCAGAGGATTACCCATGCAAGACGTCGTCATCGTCGCCGCCACCCGCACCGCCATCGGCAGCTTCCAGGGCAGCCTGGCCGATATTCCCGCGCCGGAACTCGGCGCCATCGTCATCAAGCGCCTGCTGGAGCAGACCGGCCTCGACGCTGCCCAGGTCGATGAAGTGATCCTCGGCCAGGTGCTTACCGCAGGCAGTGGCCAGAACCCCGCACGCCAGGCCGCCATCCGCGCCGGCCTGCCCCACGCCGTACCGGCCATGACCCTGAACAAGGTCTGCGGTTCGGGCCTGAAAGCCCTGCACCTGGCCACCCAGGCCATTCGCTGCGGCGACGCCGAGGTGATCATCGCCGGCGGCATGGAGAACATGAGCCTGGCGCCCTACGTGCTGCCCAAAGCCCGCACCGGTCTGCGCATGGGCCATGCACAGATGCTCGACAGCATGATCGTCGACGGCCTGTGGGACGCTTTCAACGACTACCACATGGGCATCACCGCCGAGAACCTGGTGGAAAAGTACGGCATCAGCCGTGAAGCCCAGGACGCCTTCGCCGCTGCGTCGCAGCAGAAAGCCGTGGCGGCCATCGAAGCCGGACGCTTCGATGCCGAGATCACTCCGGTGCTGATCCCGCAGCGCAAGGGCGACCCCATCGCCTTCGCCCGTGACGAGCAGCCGCGTGCCGGCACCACCGCCGAATCCCTGGCCAAGCTCAAGCCGGCGTTCAAGAAAGACGGCAGCGTCACCGCCGGCAACGCCTCCAGCCTCAACGACGGCGCCGCCGCCGTGCTGCTGATGAGCGCGGCCAAGGCACAGGCGCTGGGCCTGCCGGTGCTGGCGAAGATTGCCGGCTACGCCAATGCCGGCGTCGACCCGGCGATCATGGGCATCGGCCCGGTCTCGGCCACCCGTCGTTGCCTGGAGAAAGCTGGCTGGAGCCTGGCTGACCTGGATCTGATCGAAGCCAATGAAGCCTTCGCCGCCCAGGCGCTGTCGGTCGGCCAGGAGCTGGGGTGGGATGCCGACAAGGTCAACGTCAACGGCGGCGCCATCGCCCTCGGCCACCCCATCGGCGCCTCGGGCTGCCGCGTGCTGGTCAGCCTGTTGCACGAGATGATCCGCCGCGATGCCAAGAAAGGCCTTGCCACGCTGTGCATCGGTGGCGGCCAGGGCGTGGCCCTGGCCATCGAGCGCGAGTAAAGCGCGAAACCGTAGGGCGGGTGCAACCTGCCACTATCGGAACCGGCGGGTTTCACCCGCCCTACGGAGCAACACAACCATCCGCTCGGCTCCGGCCGGGCGTTGTCATTTCCACCCGCCAGGCACAACCGACCTGAATGCTTGGAACAGCCCTTACACAACCATAAGAAAGAGGCGTCATCCATGTTCAACACCCTCACCCGCATGAGCGTGAGCCTGGTACAGAAGTACCTGCCCTCACCCTTCGTGTTCTCTGCGCTCCTGACCTTGGGAGTTCTACTGGCTGGTATCTTCTCCACCGGCCAATCGCTACCGGCCATGGTGCAGCACTGGAGCGGCGGCTTCTGGACGTTACTCGGCTTCGCCATGCAGATGGCGCTGATCTTCGTCACCGGACACGCCCTGGCCAGCGCACCGATCATCAACCGCCAACTCGACCGCCTGGCCGGTATGGCCCGCACCCCCGGTCAGGCGATCATCATGGTCACCCTGGTGGCGCTGGTCGGCTGCTGGGTCAACTGGGGTTTTGGCCTGGTGATCGGCGCGGTGTTCGCTCGCGCCCTGGCGCGCAAGGTCGACGGCGTCGACTACCCGCTGCTGGTAGCCTCGGCCTACTCGGGCTTCCTGGTCTGGCACGGCGGCCTGGCGGGCTCGGTGCCGCTCTCCCTGGCCACCGGCGGCCCGGATCTGGCACGCATCACTGCTGGCGTACTGACCGACCCGGTAAGCATCACCGAAACCCTGTTCAGCACCCTCAATCTGACCATCGTCGCATTGCTGGTGATCGGCCTGCCGCTGCTCAACCGCGCCATGCACCCGCGTCAGGGTGCCAAGGTCGCCGATCCGGCCAAGCTGGTGGAATCGCGTGCGGAACTCCCGTCCCGTGAAACCCCGGCGCAGCGCCTGGACGATAGCCGCATCCTCGGTCTGGCACTGGTGGCCATGGCTGGCATCTATCTGTTCAACCACTTCGCCACCAAGGGTTTCGTGCTTGGCCTGGACGTGGTCATCGCCATCTTCCTGTTCAGCGGCCTGCTGATGCACGGCACCCCGGAGCGCTACATGCGTGCGGTGGACGAAAGCGTGCGCGGCATCGGCGGCATCGTCCTGCTGTTCCCGTTCTACGCAGGGATCATGGGCATGATGATGGGCGCCAATGCCGACGGCATCTCCCTCGGCCGGCAGATCACCGAGGCGTTCATTTCCTGGTCCTCGGCCGACACCTTCCCGCTGCTGGCCTTCCTCAGCGCAGGCGTGGTCAACGTGTTCGTCCCGTCCGGTGGCGGCCAGTGGGCCGTGCAAGGCCCGATCATGCTGCCAGCCGCCCAGGCTCTGGGGGTTTCGCCGACCGTCACCGCCATGGCAATTGCCTGGGGTGACGCCTGGACCAACATGATCCAGCCGTTCTGGGCGCTGCCGCTGCTCGGCATCGTCGGCCTCGGCGCCCGCGACATCATGGGCTACTGCCTGATGATGCTGCTGTACTCGGGCGTGGTGATCTGCGGCGCGTTCTACTTCCTCGGCTAAGTGCTTTCAGGCCCGCTAGCCATCCTGAGCGGGCCTTTCTCAACGCCAACGATCCAACAGATTCACCGCCAGCCGATCCAGCCAGCCCCACAACCGCTGCTGCGCACGACGCCACCAAGGGCGCTGGCGCCAGTCGTCGAGGGTGATTTCGCGGCTGACGCCAAAGTCCTCGATGAAGCTGGCCGTCACGGCCTGGGTAAAGTCCGGGTCGAGCGCCTCGACGTTGGCGTCGAGGTTGAAGCGCAGGTTCCAGTGGTCGAAGTTGCACGAACCGACGCTAACCCAGTCGTCCACCAGTACCATCTTCAGGTGCAGAAAACGCGGCTGGTATTCGAAGATACGCACCCCAGCTCTGAGCAACTTGGGGTAGTAGCGCTGGCCAGCAAAACGCACCGGAGGATGGTCAGTGTGGCGCCCGGCCAGCAACAGGCGCACTTCGACGCCACGGGCAGCGGCGCGGCGCAGGGCACGGCGGATTTTCCAGGTAGGCAGGAAGTACGGTGTGGCCAGCCAGACCCGCTGCTTGGCCCCGCGCAAGGCACGTAGCAGCGACAGCAGGATGTCGCGGTGCTGCGCTGCGTCGGCATAGGCCACACGCCCCAGGCCAATCCCTGCTGGCGGGCATTCGGGCAGGCTCAGCGCGGCCGGCTGATGGCTGGGGCGCCAGGAAAAACGCGCCAGCCAGAGTTGCTCGAACAACTGCTGCCAGTCGCCCACCAGCGGCCCTTCCATTTCCACCATGACTTCGTGCCAGGGGCTGCGGGCCTCGTCTGGCAACCAGAATTCGTCGGTGGAGCCAGTGCCGCCGACGTAAGCCAGGCGTTGGTCCACCAGCAGCAGCTTGCGGTGGTCGCGGTGAAAGTTGCGGATGCCACGCCGCCAGCGCACCGGGTTGTACCAGCGCAGCTGCACGCCCGCGGCCGCCATCCGCTCACGCAGCGCAGCACCCAGCCCCGCCGCACCATAGGCATCGAACAGGCCGCGCACCGCCACGCCGCGCTCGGCCGCCCGGCACAGGGCATCGACCAGACGCTCACTGCAGCGGCCGTCCTCCATCAGGTAAAGCTCAATCTCCACTTGCTGGCTGGCGCCCTCGATGGCCGCCAGCATGCGTGGGAAGAACGACGGCCCGTCCAGCAGCAATTCGAAGCGATTGCCGCCCCGCCAGGGAAAGATGCGGCCGCGCTTGTGCACGCTCAACGCGCCGTGAAGATCAGCACGGCGCCCACCGGCACCGACAGGCTGATGGCCGGCAGGTCAGCGACCTTGCGCAGCGCCTCGACGCCACTGGCCAGGGCGAAGTCTTCGGCGTGCAACACCAACGGAGCCAGGGTCACCACCTGAAAGCGGCGATCATCCAGGCGAGTCACCAGTAGCTCGCTGTCCAGCTCGCGGCTGTGCTCGTTGAGGGTCAGTTGCAGCGGCAGGCGCAGTTCCAGCTGCGCGCCAGGCGCCAGGTCGGTGAGTTGTGGCAGGTTGACCTGAGCGCTGATGCGCGCCTCGGGCAGGCGCGAGGTATCGAACAGCAGGCTGCGCAAGCGCTCATCGCGCAGCGCGATACCGGTGCTTACAGAATCCAGATCCACCCGCAGGCGCGTACGCCCATCAGCGGCGATCTGCCCATGCAGGGTGAGAAAGCGATGCACCTCCGACTGGCTGCCGGAGTGGGTAGAAATGAACGACAGCCGCGAGGACTCGTTGTCCAGATACCAGTCGGCGTGGACGGGCAAGGCGGCAGCCAGCAGCAGAGCGAGAAGCGAACGGCGCATGGGGACTCGGAAAACGGCATGACCAGGCGGCAACGATAGCCGCCAGCGCAGGCCTTGCAAAGCCCGACGCACACAGCACCGTAGGGCGGGTGCAACCCGCCGCTGCCGAGGTGGCGGGTTTCACCCGCCCTACTTGCTCGGCAGCAACTGGCAGCCCTGCCGCTCACCCAGCCAGGCTGCGCTGTGGGTGCGGCCTAGGCCGCTGGCGGTCACACGCTTGGCGCTTTCGTCATCCAGCAGGCTGCTAATCGGCACGTACTGCACGACATAGCCTTCGCAGTAGGCCGCCGGGTTACCGCTGACGTAACGGCAGGAGCAGTATTCCTTGGCCGTGTAGGCGCCGATGATGTCCGGAAACGCTTGCAGGTAAGCGCGGTTCGGCCAGGCCCAGGCCAGCAGCAGTATCAGCAGCAGTGCCAGCGCGCTGAGAATCGGGTGACGACGGATCATGGCTGCACCTCCACGGCGAAGGCCGCACGCACGCGCTTGAGCAGCTCGTTGTGCTGGAAGCTGCTATCGCGGTCATCGGCGTAATGCACCACCACCAGGTTCTCCTGCGGCATCACGTACAGGCCTTGGCCCCAATGTCCGAGCGCGGCGATGGTATCGGACGGCGCATCCGGCCAGGGCCGCGTGCTACCCAGCAGTTCAGCGTTGAGCCACCAGTGCCCGCCCGGCACCGCGTCGCCAGGCGCGAAACTCTGCGGCTGATAGCCGGCGAAGGGCGTGGCGACAAAATCGACCCAGGCTGCCGGCAGCAGCTGGCGCTCACCCCAACGGCCACCGCGCTGCATCAGCAGGCCGACACGGGCCAGGTCGCGCGCGGTCATGTAAGCGTAGGACGAGGCGATGAAGGTACCGCTGACATCGCGTTCCCAGGTCGCGCTGCTGATACCCAGCGGCTCGAACAATGCCGTCCAGGGATAGTCGGCGTAAGCCTGCTCGCCGACCATGCCGCGCAACGCGGCAGCCAGCAGGTTGCTGTCGCCGCTGGAATAACGAAAGCGCGTTCCCGGCGCGGCATCGGCCTCATGTGCGGCGGTGAACGCGGCCATATCATCGCGGCCACGGGTATAGAGCATGGCCACCACCGAGGATTTCAGCGGCGCGTACTCGTAGTCCTCCTGCCAGGCCAGGCCCGAGGCCCAGTTGAGCAGGTGACCGATCTTGATCTGTGGGTGGTCCGCCATCGGCGGGTAGTACTGCGCCACCGGTGCATCGAGCTTGAAGCGCCCCTCGCCATAGGCCACACCGAGGGTGGTGGCGAGCAGGCTCTTGGCCATCGACCAGGAGAGGTGCGGCGTCTGCGCGGTGGTCGGCTCGGCGTAGCGTTCGTAGACGATCTGCCCATCCCGGATCACCAGCAACGCATCGGTGCGCACGCCCTTGCGTTCGACATCGTCGCGCGGGGCAAAAGCATAGGCCTCAAGCTCGGCGATGGCGGCGGACGGTGGTGCGGGTTGGCTCTGCCAGTCGGGTTGCGGCCAGCTTTCCGCCACAGCGGTGCTGGCAGCCAGGCTGAAACCGAGCGCCAGGCTCAGTCGACGAAGCAAGGAAGTGGACATGGGCGGCCTCGATCAGAAATCGTGGCGCACCCTAGCACGGCGATGATGACGGCTTGAAGCGACGAAACCGCCATCGCCAGCCTTCATTTGGGCAGTTGGTAATCCTCAGGCCCCATCAGGTCGAGACCGCATTCGAGGTTCTCGATCCAGTAGAGGAAGGCGCTGATCATTTCCGGGCCGACGAAGGGCCGGCCATGCTGCGGCACGATCATCGCCACGTCCATCTGCCGCACCATCGCCGCCCACAGCCGACAGGCCTTGTTACCAGCCATGTAACGCCGGTGGAAACCTTCCATGTTCGGCACGTGATTGACGAAGTCACGCACCGGCGAGGCGTCATCGACCAGCGAAGCGCCCATGTCACCGGAGAACAGAATCTTGCTCACCGGGTCATAGACCTGGAAGTTGCCGACCGAGTGCAGAAAGTGCGCCGGTACCGCCTTGAGCATGCATTTGCCCAACGGGATGCTCTGGCCGCGATCAGGCAGCGCGATGATGCGGTCATAGGTATTGATGCCACGGCTCAACGCCAGGTAATTGGCCGTCAGATGCGGCAAAAAACGCGCCCACAGTTTCGAGCAGATCACCCGCGCGCGGGTGTGCAGCAGCCACTTGTCCAGCGAGGCAATGATGTCCGGGTCCTGGTGCGAGGCGAAGATGTAGGTCAGATCCTGCACCGGAATGTGCTTGGACAGCTCCAGCGACAGCGGCGTGTAGGTCAGGTCGCCGCCTGGATCGAGCAGCAGGTACTGCTCGTTGTCGGTGATCAGGAACTGGTTGGATTGCACGCCTTCGCCGCTGACCAGGTCATCGAACATCAGGCATTGGTGGCTGCCGTTATCGAACAGCACGATGGGCTCGCGGCGCATGGAAACCTCGTAGATGAATCGCGAGGCAACCTTATGCGCACACTGCCGAGAGGGTACTGATATGGATCAAGAGCCGGCGACAATCTGCCGCGCTTTCTCCAAGCGTTTGCTGCGCGCCGCCTCTGCAATGCGCAGCAAACCCTTGTCGCGCTGCCACAGCGCGGCCCAGTGCGTAGGCCCCGTGGCGAAAGCGTCATCCAATTCACCAGCCAGCGCTTGCTGTTGGGCGAACAGGCCGGCGAGCAGCAGATGAGTGGTGGCAGCATTGGGCGCTTGCCGCGCCACCTCGGCGCAGCCGGCCAACAGTGCCTGCAAACGCAACTGCAGGGATTCGGGCCAGGCGCTTTCGCGCCCGACACCGAACAGCCAGGCCGCCACTGCCGCGAGGACGTGCGCGTCTTCCAGCGTACGAAAGGGTTTGACGTAGTCGTCCCAGCCATCGCCTGCCAAACGCTCGCCCTGCGCCTGATCCAGATGCAAACGGGCATGGCCGATATCCGGCATCAGCGGCAAGGCAGGCAGCGGCTCGATGCGCACGCCGGGTGCGCCCTGGCGCACCACACCGAGGGCTAGACGCGGCGCCTGCCCTTCGCCCTCTTCGCGCGCCGCTACCAGCAGCCAGTCGGCGCATTCGGCGGCGGTGACAAAATCCTTGCGACCCACGATGTGCAGACCGTCTATACGCGTGTTCATGTCCGCCGGGCGGGTGCTGCGGTTCTCCGTCACACACAGCGCACCGGCCGTCCAGGGCGCCGCCGGCCACAGCACACGCAGCGCCGCCTGATAGCCAGCGAGAAAGGCCAGCCCAGGCGTAGCCGCCTGCAAACCGCCCACCAGCGCCAGTTCGAAGGGCTGTGGCGTGCCGCCCAGACGCGCCAGCAGGCGAGCGTACCAGTCCTCCACCCCCGCCTCGGCAGTCAGGCGCTCGATAGGATGAAACAGGCTCGACCAAGGCATCGCATCGGCTCCTCGCAGCAGCATCTGAGCTGCCGTCACATAAGCATCAAAAAAGCTTCACGGTGGTGACACCGCAGCTACCTAGCCTGAGCTTGCCCAACAAGATCGACCGGCTGCAAGCATCCAGCCGGCACACGGAGGATCTGGCATGACTCAAACCGCTCGCCGACTGCAGGCCGAACGCCTGCAAGGCCCCGCCGCCCTGCGTGAAGCGCAGGCCTTGCGCTACCGCGTGTTCAGCGCGGAATTCGACGCCAAGCTCAACGGCGCCGAACTGGGTCTGGACATGGACGACTACGACATTCACTGCCGCCATATCGGCGTGCGTGACCTGGAAAGCGGCGAGCTGGTGGCCACTACCCGCCTGCTCGACCACCAGGCGGCTGCCGGCCTTGGCCGCTACTACAGCGAAGAAGAATTCGCCCTGCACGGCCTTGCCGGTCTCGAAGGCCCGGTGCTGGAAATCGGCCGCACCTGCGTCGATGTCGCCTACCGCAACGGCGCCACCATCGCCGTGCTCTGGGGCGAGCTGGCCGAGGTGCTAAACGAAGGCGGCTACCGCTACCTGATGGGCTGCGCCAGCATCTCCATGCAGGACGGCGGCATCCAGGCGCATGCAGTCATGCAGCGCCTGCGTGAACGCTACCTGTGCACCGAGCACCTGCGTGCCGAGCCGAAACACCCGCTGCCGCAGCTGGACCTGCCGGGCAACGTCATCGCCGAAATGCCGCCGCTGCTCAAGGCCTACATGCGCCTAGGCGCGAAGATCTGCGGTGAACCCTGCTGGGACAAGGATTTCCAGGTCGCCGACGTGTTCATCCTGCTCAAGCGCGACGAGCTGTGCCCACGCTACGCCCGGCACTTCAAGGCGGCAGTCTGACACCCGGCTGTAGGAGCGAGCTCTGCTCGCGAACGAGAGTGTCCAGCATTCGCGAGCAGAGCTCGCTCCTACACATCAGCATGCCCCCAAGCATCGCCAAACGACTCTATCAATGGATAATGCCGCCACTCGTTCTCAAGCGGAGGCCTCAATGGCCAAACTGCGTCTGTCCCTGCGCCTCGCCCACCTGGCCCTGGTAATCGCCTTCGGCGCCCTGCTGGCCGGCATCGTCAGCCTGTTCGAGCGTGTAGTTCGGCACGACCTGATGCCGCTGCGCCAACGTCTGACCCGCTGGTTCCTAGCACGCCTAGGCGGCGTCCTGCCGTTTCGCGTACGAGTGGAGGGCGAGCTGCCCACGCAACCGATGCTGTGGGTCGCCAACCACGTGTCGTGGACCGACATTCCGCTGCTGGGCGCCCTGCAGCCGCTGTCCTTTCTGTCCAAGGCGGAAGTACGCGGCTGGCCGCTGGCCGGCTGGCTGGCGCACAAGGGTGGCACGCTGTTCATCCGCCGCGGTGCAGGCGACAGTAGCCAGGTGAGCCAACAGCTTACCCGCCACCTGCAACAGGGCCATCACCTGCTGATCTTTCCCGAAGGCACCACCACTGACGGCCTGGTCCTGCGCACCTTTCACGGTCGTCTGCTGAGCAGCGCCATCGACAGCGGCGTGGCGCTGCAACCGGTGGCCATCCGTTACTTGCGCGATGGCCAACCCTGCCCCGTAGCGCCGTTCGTGGGCGACGACGACATGCTCTCGCATCTGCTGCGCCTGCTCTCAAGCTCGGCCTGTGAGGTCGAGATCCGCCTGCTCGCACCGATCCCCAGCGAATCACGCAGCCGCAACGAACTGGCCCGGCACAGCCAGGCGATGATCGCCAGCGCGCTGCAGCTGGATGCAGCCGAGGCGCAACCGGCCGCAGCGGCCTAGGCTCTGTATGAAAAGTGCCTGCGCTCGGTGATGCTTCGTTAAAAACGGGCTGGAACGCCAGCCCGGTCGAATGCTCATTTACAGCTCGTAAACTCGAATGCGAGCCCAGTCCGTTCCTCACCGTTTTTGTGGGGCCGCCATCGGTATCGCCTGACCTTCGCTCGGCGACTTTTCGTACAAACCCTAGCCTCAGCCAGCCGGCGGTACGATCAAGGCGTCGCTGTCGAGCGAGGCCAGCAAGCGACTGGCAACGCTGCCCAGGAAGAAACGCGACGCCCCTTCGCGGGCATGGGTGCCGAGCACCAGCAGGTCAGCACCAGACTGACGCAAGGCCTCGCCGATCACCCCTTCTGGCGAGCCGATCTGCACCAGCAGGCGCTCGTGACTCAGGCTCACGCCGACTGCACTCAGGCGCTCCAACAGTTGCTGACGCTGCAGCTCGCGCTGATTCTCCAGCACCTCGGCGCTGATACCCGCCTCCATCATCGCGCCCGCCACAACCGGCTCGACCGCGCTGGCCACGTGCAGATCGTCCAGACTCGCCAGACCCAGCTCACGCACCCGGTTCAGGGCTTGCTGCGAGGTGCGCGAGAGGTCCATCGCCAGCAACGCATGACGGTATTCATGGGTCACCGGACCATTGACCCGCAGCACCGGCAGATGACTGCTGCGTACCACCCGCTCGAGCGTGGTGCCGACGAAGAAGTCACGCAGTGCCGACTTGCGATGCGCGCCCACCACCAGCAGGTCGGCGCCCATGCCCTGCGCGCCTTCGACAATGACCGAGGCGGCCTCGCCAGTGCCCACGATCACCCGCGGCACACTGCCCGCCTGCTCGCCGAGGCGTTCGGCCTGCGCCTGCAACAGGATTTCGGCCTGTTGCACCTGACGTTGCACGTGCGCAGCCGGCGCATCGTCATCGATCACGTGCAGCAGGGCCCACTCGCCACCACCTTGGCGGCGGATCAATTGCACTGCGCGCTGTACCGCGTGCGCCGAACGTTCGGACAGATCGGTCGCTACCAGAATCTTGATCATCTCGTGTTCCTCCATGGGTTTAACACCGCGTTACATTCAAGCGCCTCGCGACCTCGTACTCCTTGATGCAGGTCAGGTCCGACGCGCTAAAGCGGTCTAGGTTAGTAAGGACTGCGGGGTGCGCCGGCCGTCAGCGATCGACAGGCGCAGCCGGCCCAGCCAAGGAGACGCGCCCCATGGGCAATGCCCCCTCACAACATAGTGACCACACCTGGCACGGTTTGACTGCACAACAAGCGCTCGACGAGCAGCGCAGCAGTGCCAGCGGCCTCAGCCAGGAGGAAGCCGAGCAGCGCCTGCAGCGCTACGGAGCCAACCGCCTGCCGCCGCCGCAACGCCGTGGGCCGCTACTGCGCCTGCTCTACCAGTTCCACAACGTGCTGCTCTATCTGATGCTGGTGGCCGCCATCATCACCGCGCTGCTCGGCCATTGGGTCGACACCTCGGTGATCCTCGCCGCGGTGCTGATCAACGTGATCATCGGCTTCATCCAGGAAGGCAAGGCAGAGAACGCGCTGGACGCGATCCGCAGCATGCTCTCGCCCCACGCCATGGTGCTGCGTGGCGGTGAGCGCCATGAAATCGATGCCGAGCGCCTGGTGCCCGGCGACATCGTGTTGCTGGTATCCGGCGACAAGGTGCCGGCCGATCTGCGCCTGATCAGCGTGAAGAACCTGCTGGTGGAAGAAGCGGCGCTGACCGGCGAATCGGTGCCGGTGGAAAAATCCGTGGCGCACTGCAACGCCGACGCAGCGCTCGGCGACCGCCGCTGCATGGCTTATTCCGGCACCCTGGTCAGCAGCGGCCAGGCCAGCGGCGTGGTGGTGGCGACCGGTGCCAACACTGAACTCGGCCGTATCGGCGCCATGCTGCAGCAGGTGCAGGCGTTGTCCACGCCGCTGCTACGACAGATCGAACAGTTCAGCCGCTGGCTGGCGGTGATCATTCTGATCCTGGCCTTGGCCACCTTCATCCTCGGCATCCTCTGGCACGGCCAGAACCCCGGCGAGATGTTCATGATGGTGGTGGCACTGACCGCCTCGGCCATCCCCGAAGGTCTGCCGGCGATCATGACGGTGATCCTCGCCCTCGGCGTGCAGCGCATGGCCGGCCACAATGCCATCGTCCGCCGCCTGCCGGCGGTGGAAACCCTGGGCTCGGTGACGGTGATCTGCTCGGACAAGACCGGCACCCTGACCCGCAACGAAATGACCGTGCAACGCGTGGTCAGCGCCAGCCGCATCCTCGATGTCTCGGGTGTGGGCTATGCCCCGGAAGGCGCCTTTCATCAGGATGGTGCGCTGCGTGAGCCTGACGCCGCCCTACTGGAAGTCGCCCGCGCCGCGCAGTTGTGCAACGACGCCCGCCTGCAACAGGACGCCGCCGGCCACTGGCAACTGCATGGCGACCCGACCGAAGGCGCACTGCTGACCCTGGCGCTGAAAAGCGGTGTGGATGGTCAGACCCTGCACGCGCAACTGCCGCGCAGCGATGCGATCCCGTTCGAGTCCGAACACCGCTTCATGGCCACTCTGCACCACGACCACACCGGCCATGGCCTGGTCTACCTCAAGGGCGCCCCCGAGCGCGTGCTGGAGATGTGCGCCAGCCAGCGCAGCGCCGATGGCGGCAATGCGCCCCTGGACGTCGACTACTGGCGCCGCCAGGCCACCGACCTGGCTGCCCGTGGCCTGCGCCTGCTGGCCCTGGCCTGTAAACCGGCACCGGCGGAGCAACGCAATCTGAGCTTCGACGACGTAGAAGATGGGCTGACTCTGCTCGCGCTGGTCGGCATCATCGACCCGCCACGCGAGGAGGCCATCGCCGCTGTCGCCGAATGCCAGCGAGCCGGCATCCGGGTAAAGATGATCACTGGCGACCATGCCGAGACGGCCCGCGCCATCGGTGCACAACTAGGTATCGGCGTCGGCCTACCGGCGATGACCGGCGCCGAGCTGGAACTACTCGATGACCGCCGCCTGCGCGAGGTGCTGCCCGGCGTCGAGGTATTCGCCCGCGCCAGCCCCGAGCACAAACTGCGCCTGGTGCAGGCCATGCAGGACAGCGGCGAGGTCGTGGCCATGACCGGCGACGGCGTCAACGACGCACCGGCCCTGAAGCGCGCCGACGTCGGCGTGGCGATGGGCAACAAGGGCACCGAAGCGGCCAAGGAAGCAGCCGAAGTAGTGCTGGCCGACGACAACTTCGCCACCATCGCCGGGGCCGTGCGCGAAGGCCGGGCGATCTACGACAACCTGAAGAAATTCATCCTGTTTTCTCTACCGACCAATGGCGGCCAGTCGCTGATCGTGATCTTCGCCATTCTGTTCCAGGTGGTGCTGCCACTGACGCCAGCGCAGGTGCTGTGGATCAACATGGTCACCTCAAGCACCCTGGGCCTGGCGCTGGCCTTCGAACCCAGCGAACGCGGTTTGATGCAGCGCGCCCCACGCGCGCCGAACGAGCCCCTGCTATCCGGCTTCTTCGTCTGGCGCGTGGTAATGGTTTCTCTGCTGATTGCCGGCGCGGGCATCGGCCTGTTCCTCTGGGAGCTGAAGCTTGGCAACAGCCTGGAAAGCGCCCGCACCATCGCAGTGAATGCCGTGGTGATGTGCGAAATCTTTTACCTGTTCAACAGCCGCAGCATCTTCGGCTCAGTGCTCAACCGCGACGCCCTGCTGGGCAACCGCGCGGTACTGGTGACCATCGCCATCTGTCTGGTGCTGCAGCTGCTGTTCACCTATGCGCCGCCATTGCAGGGGGTATTCGGCTCGGTAGGCCTGAGCCTGGAGGAATGGCAGCGGGTACTGCTGGCGGGCCTGGCGCTGTTCGCCGTGGCGGAGCTGGAGAAATGGGTGGTGCGGCGCTTTGGCCTGCATACTCAGGCGGCCTGAGCCGCTGAAGGAGAGATTGCAGTGATGGTCGTCGCGGCTGACGCCCCTCCCACAGCGCCCGACGCGAAACCTGGTGGGAGGCGCTTTGGCAGCGAACGTCGCAGCGGCGAAAGCCCTGGTGCGCACGGAGCACCCTACGGTCCAGACTCGGTTCACATGTAGGGTGCGCTGCGCGCACCGCCGCTACCTCGATGCGTTCAGTTCGGCCTCGGCGAAGGCCATCAGTTCGGGGTAGAGGGCACTGAAGTCCTCACTGAGCGGCTCGTACAACTGCTCCAGCTCGGCCAGGCTGCCATCGAGCAACTGCGGTTTGGACAGGCGTCGCTGCCTGCCGGCGATCACCTGTTCCAGCACCGCGAACTCGCGGTAGCTGCCCAACCAATCCTGCGCCGCCATGCGCGGTGCCATCAGCGCCAGACGCCCCGGCAGATCAGGCTCGGCAGCCAGTACCCGGTATACCCGACCGGTGAAGTGATCCAGCGGCGGCGTCGCGCACATCGGCCAGTCACGAGCCAGGCAATGATCGAAGAACAGGTCCAGCAGCATGCCGGCCGTTCTTCGCCGCTCGACGGGAAAGCGCGCACGTGCGCGGGCTTGCAGTGGGTGGCTGTCGGTGAAGGCGTCGATACGCCGGTGCAGGCGAATGGCCGCCTCGATCTGCGCCGGCCAACGCCCGTTGAGCGGGCCTTTGACGAAATCGCCATAAAGGCTGCCGAGTAGCTGTGACGGCGCGTCACCGCCGAGATGCAGATGGGCGAGGTAGTTCATCCCCGGAGCTTAACGCCGTCGGCGGGACAATCGAAGCGGTTGATGGAGACTATCGGAACAATCAATCTGTATATCGCTCAGAGACGATATAAGGTTCGCCACATGACGAAACACGGCCCACACATCATGGATATCGACCTCGACGCCATCATCAAGGCCCTTGCCCACCCGGTACGCCGCGACATCCTCGACTGGCTGAAGGAGCCTGAGCGCCACTTCGCCGAACAGGATCATCCGCTGGAAATCGGCGTGTGCGCGGGCAAGATCTTCCTGCGCACCGGGCTTTCGCAATCCACCGTTTCCGCCCATCTGACCACCCTGCAGCGCGCCGGCCTGGTGACCAGTCGCAAAGTCGGTCAGTGGCACTTCTTCAAGCGTAACGACGAGCTGATCCAGGCCTTCGTCGAGCGCCTAGGCCAGCAACTCTGATTTGACCTTTCCTTCGGAGAAATCACATGCCCACACTGTTCGACCCCATCCAGATCGGTGATCTGCACCTGAACAACCGCATCATCATGGCGCCGCTCACTCGCTGCCGCGCCGACGAAGGCCGCGTACCCAACGCGCTGATGGCCGAGTACTACACCCAGCGCGCATCGGCTGGCCTGATCATCAGCGAGGCCACCGCCGTCACGCCAATGGGCGTGGGCTATCCGAACACGCCCGGAATCTGGTCCGACGAGCAGGTCCGTGGCTGGAGCAATATCACCCACGCAGTGCACGCCAACGGCGGCAAGATCGTTCTGCAGCTGTGGCACGTCGGCCGTATCTCCGACCCGATCTACCTGAACGGCGAACTGCCGGTCGCTCCCAGCGCGATCAAGCCAGCCGGCCATGTCAGCCTGGTGCGTCCGATCAAGGACTATGTCACCCCGCGCGCCCTGGAAACCGAAGAGATCGCCGACATCGTCGAGGCGTATCGTCAGGGCGCCGAAAACGCCATGGCCGCCGGTTTCGACGGCGTGGAAATCCACGGCGCCAATGGCTACCTGCTCGACCAGTTCCTGCAGAGCAGCACCAACCAGCGCACCGACCGCTACGGCGGCAGCCTCGAGAACCGTGCGCGCCTGCTGCTGGAAGTGACGGATGCCGCCATTTCCGTGTGGGGCGCCGGCCGCGTCGGCGTGCACCTGGCGCCGCGCGCCGACTCGCACGACATGGGCGACGCCAACCGCGCCGAAACCTTCGGCTACGTGGCCCGTGAACTGGGCAAACGCGGCATCGCCTTCATCTGCGCCCGCGAGAAGGCAGGTGACGACAGCCTGACACCGCAACTGAAGAAGGAATTCGGTGGTGTGTTCATCGCCAACGAGCGCTTCACCAAGGATCAGGCCAACGCCTGGCTGGCTGAAGGCAAGGCCGACGCCGTGGCGTTCGGTATCCCCTTCATCGCTAACCCGGACCTGCCGGAGCGCCTGGCACAGGACGCAGCGCTGAACGAGCCGCATCCGGAAACCTTCTACGGCTCGGGCCCGGTCGGCTATATCGACTATCCGCGTCTGTAAGATCGCAGCTTAAGCACCTCCCGCAAGCGATATCCCGTGGGAGGGGCTTTAGCCGCGACCAATAAATGAACAAGCCCCGCATTGCGGGGCTTGTTCATTTAGCGAATTGCCTTAGCGCTGATTGAGCTGCTGCTGCAGATTCACCACCTGGCTCTGCAGGGTGTTGATGTTGCGCGTCATCTGCGCGCGGAAGGCATCGAACTCGGCGGTGTTGGGACCCGCGCTGGCGGCCGGGCGATTGTCCAGCTCACTGCGCAGTACCAACAGATCCTGCTCCAGGTTGCGGATGGCCTGGGCCGGGTTGCCCTGCTTCTTCAGCGCATCGATATCGCCACCAAGCGCCTTGATCCGGGTATCGAGCTTGGCCAGCTCGGCCTGGGTCGCCTTGGCATCACCCTGCGCGGCCTTCAGCGCCGCCTGCTCGGCGGAGAGCGCCTGCAGGCGCTTGTCGAAATCGGCGCTGGCACCAATGCCACCCTTCAGTTCGCTGCCAAGTTGCTCGACGCGCTTGTCCAGCGCGGCCTGCGCGGTGGCGCTCTGCTGTTGCTGCTTGCTCAGCTCGGCCAGACGCGTTTCCAGCTGCTTGACCTGCAGCTTGAGCGCCTCGCTACCGCTAGTGACGCTGGATTCGGTCGCTACCACTTTGCCGGAAATATCCTGAATGCGTCCGGCGGCCTCTTCGCTGATGCGCGCGAAGCTTTCCTGGGTCGCCACCAGGCGCTGCTCCATCAGGCCGATCTGTTGCAGGCTCCACCAGCCCAGGCCAGCCAGGGCAAAGCTCAGTGCACCGACCAATGCCCACAGCGGCCCGGTGCTGGCGCCCTTGACCACTGGCGCCTTGCTGCTGGTCACGCGGCTGCTGCGCGGGGCCGGTTCCTCACGCGGCTCGGCGAAATCCTCGCGGCGTTCCGGGGTCAGGCTGGGCAGGTTGTCGAGCTCGTCGTTGGCGTCGTTGCGCATGGTCGGACCTATGGTTGGAACGTAGAAACGGAAATGCCGCGCAGTATACCGATTCGCCACTATGCCATCAGCGTCGCGCCAAGCAGGTGCGCGGCGCACCGACGAAGGGCGCGACAGGGTCATCGACTCGCCTGCAGCCCGGCAGTTCCGCAAAACTTGAACTGGTACGCACTTTGCTTTTGATCCTGTCGTGAATGCGCCGATAGCGCGTCGCTCACGCGCCAGCAGGAGGCCTGAAAGTTCTGCAATGCACTCAGTACGAAAATACGTGTGACAGCCACCGGGAAGTGGCTGGCCAGGACACGGCGGGCGAGGAACGCCACAACCCGTGCCCCTTCAACCAACCGGGGGAAGTCGCGATGGAACTGAACAAAGAAGTACTGGACTGCATGAAAGCGCTGCGTCGTCGCCTACGCGAAGAGCAGGCGGTGGACATTCGCCTCAGCCAGCCCAACGCCATCGGTGCCATGCTCGATGGTAGCCTCAAGTCCGATGATGAAGAAACCCGTAGCCTGGGCAGGCGCCTGGCAGAGTTGTCCGATCAACCTCAGCGCATCGCTTCACCCGTGGCTGCAGTCGAGTTGCCGGTCGGCAGCACCACCGGCTCGGTGCGCATCTATCGCGGCCAGCGCATCTACGCCTGATGCCCCATCTGCGCCTGCCACCAGGTGCAGAACTCATCCAGTGCATCCCACAGGCTGGCCCTGGGCTCATAGCCGAGGTACTCACGGGCGCGATCGATGTTCAGGGAAAAATCCCTGGCCATCACCGCCACGCCCAGGCGGAACAGGCTCGGTTCGGGACGACCGGGCAACAGGCGACACACGCCCTCGTTGAGCGTCGCCGCAGCATAGGCCAGCGGAAACGGCACATGCCGGGTTACCGGTGGTAGCTCCAGGCGACGCAACACGTAGTTGACCACATCCCACAACGGCACCGGCGCGCCATTGCTGATGTTGTACACCTGACCAAGCGCCGCTCCGCCCACTTGCAACGAGCTGAGCAAAGCATCGTTGAGGTTGTGCACGTTGGTGAAGTCGACCTTGTTCAGACCATTGCCGATGATCGCCAGACGACCCTTGCGTTGCATGCCGATCAAGCGCGGGAAGATGCTGGTATCGCCCGCCCCGGTAACGAAACGCGGGCGCAGGGCGACCACCTCCAGGCCGAACTCTTGCGCGGCGAACACCTGCTGCTCGGCCAGGTACTTGGTTTTGCCGTAGTGATCGGAAAAACGCTTGGGCACCTGTTCCTCACGGATATCAACATGGGATTTCCCATCGAAGTAGATCGAGGGTGAAGACAGGTGCACCAGGCGCTGCACTTTCTGCTTGAGGCAGGCGTCGACGATGTTCTCGGTGACCGTCACATTGGCCTGATGGAAATGTCCGTAGTCGCCCCAAACCCCCACGGCGCCGGCACAGTGCACCACGGCCTCGACATCCTGGCACAGCGCCTGGGCCAGCTCGGCATCGCCCAGATCGCCCTGGACGAACTCGGCACCGCGCTTGATCAGGTGCTGCACGCCTTCGGCACGGCGGCCGTTGACCCGCACCGCCAGGCCCTGTTCGAGCGCGAAACGTGCGAAGCGCCCACCGATGAAACCACTCGCGCCGGTGACCAGAATCTTCATCGCATCCCCCAAACACTGATTCTTGTAATGGCCGCACTCTAGCAGCGCTCGGTTCGCCCTGCGCTGTCGGCGGCGGCCAGAACTACGACTCTGCAGGCCGCCTATGAGTGCAGCGACACCAGCACCGACGCCGAGTGGCGGCGCAGTTGCTCGGTCAGCTCGCCGAGCAGTTCACCGCCGTTGCGCCAGTGGTGCCAGTACAGCGGCACATCGATGAAGCGCTCCGGCACCAGATCCACCAGCCGGCCACCGACCAATGCCTCACGCACCTGCAACTCCGGCACCAGCCCCCAGCCCAGGCCGCCTTCGGCCAGGCGCACGAAGCCTTCCGACGACGGGCACAGGTGATAGGCAAAGGCTCCGGTCACCCCCAGCCCTGCGAGGTAGCGGTGCTGCAGTTGATCATCAGGGCCGTAGACGATAGCTGGGGCACGCGCCAGCGACTCGGCAGTAACGCCAGTGGAAAAGTGCCGGGAGACAAAGGCCGGGCTGGCCAGCGCGCGATAACGCATCGCCCCCAGCGCCAGGCTGCGCGCGCCCGCCACCGGACGCTCGGCAGCACACACGCAGCCGGCCACCTCACCCGCACGCATGCGCTTGAGGCCCACTTCCTGGTCCTCAACTACCAGCTCCATCAACACATGCTGGGCGGCGCAGAACTCGGCCGTTGCCGCCGCCCACCAGGTAGCCAGGCTATCGGCGTTGATGGCGATGCGCAGACGCTCGGGCAAGGCCTGTTCATCCAGCCCCGGCACCTGGCCCTGCAGGTCGCGTTCGAGCAGGCGCACCTGCTGCACGTGGTTGAGCAGGCGTCGACCAATGTCGGTGGGTGCTGGTGGAGCAGCACGCACCAGCACCGGCTGGCCGACGCGCGCCTCGAGCAACTTGATGCGCTGCGAAACGGCAGACTGCGACAGCCCCAGCACCTGCGCAGCGCGCTCGAAACCGGCCTGCTCCACCACCGCCGCCAGGGCAGCCAGCAGTTTGTAGTCGAACAATCGATTTTCCTAATGAGCGATCAGTAATATTGGTTTCTCTTATACATCCAGTCGCAGCAGACTCGCTAGCACTCACCCAATCAGGAGCCTGCCATGTCTGGCGAAACCAACCTCGCGCGCCTGTTGCAAAGCATGACGCCGCAGCTCAACCCCGGTCAGTATGTGTTCTGCTGCGTTCCGGCCGAGTATGACTGCAGCGGCCTGCAGCCCATCGCCAGCCTGCGCGAAAGCGAAGGCCTGAGCCTGGTGCTGCCGCGCGAGGTCGCCGACGCGTACAACCTGAGCTACGACTACGTCGCGGCCTGGATCACCCTTGAGGTGCATTCGTCGCTGGCAGCTGTCGGTTTGACCGCTTCCTTCTCCACCGCCCTGGCGCAGGCGGGGATCAGTTGCAACGTGGTCGCAGGCTTTCACCACGACCACCTGTTCGTGCCCTGCGAACGAGCCGAAAAGGTGCTTTCCACCCTGCGCGCTCTGTCAGCGGCCTCCCTGCCGGAGCACGCGTGATGTGGCAGAGCTACAGTAACGGCCTGCTGGTGGCCATCGGCCTGATCATGGCCATCGGCGCACAGAACGCCTTCGTCCTGGCGCAAAGCCTGCGCCGCGAACACCACCTGCCGGTGGCCGCGCTGTGCATCGCCTGCGACGCGGCACTGGTGGCGGCCGGCGTGTTCGGCCTCGCCACACTGCTGACGCAGAGCCCGACGCTGCTGGCAATCGCCCGCTGGGGCGGCGCTGCCTTCCTCATGTGGTACGGCAGCCAGGCGCTGCTGCGCGCCGCCCGCCCACAGTCACTGCAGGCGGCTGGCAGCGAACCACGTTCGCTTCGCGCGGTGATGCTCGCAGCGCTGGCGGTCACCCTGCTCAACCCGCACGTCTATCTGGATACCGTGTTGCTGATCGGCTCGCTCGGTGCTCAGCAACCCGAGCCCGGCGCCTATGCGGCAGGAGCGGCCAGCGCGTCCTTTCTCTGGTTCAGCGCTCTGGCTCTTGGTGCGGCCTGGCTGGCGCCGTGGCTGGCGAAACCGCTGACCTGGCGCCTGATCGATCTGGGTGTGGCTGCGATGATGTTCGCGGTGGCGGCGCAGTTGATCCTTGGCGTGCTGTAGCGGCAGGACGCGCATAATGCGTCAGACCCTCTTACGCCAGGAGCAACAATGGATACCTTGCATGCGATGCGCGTGTTCATTCAGGTGGTCGAGCGCGGCAGTTTCACTGCAGCAGCTCAGGCGCTGGATCTGTCGACTGCTCAGGTGTCACGCCTGATCGCCGATCTGGAGCAGCATCTGCAAGCGCGCCTGCTGCAGCGCACCACTCGCCGCCTGGCCCTGACCGAAACCGGCGAGCGCTATCTGGAACGCAGCCGACAGATTCTCGGCCAGATCGACGAAGCCGATGCCGAAGCAAGCGGCGCCCACCTCACGCCCAGTGGCCGCCTGCGCGTACACACCATGACCGGCCTCGGCCTGCAGCACCTGACGCCACTGATCGCCTGCTACGCCGAGCGTTATCCACAGGTGGTGGTCGAGCTCACCCTGGCGCAACGCACGCCGGATCTTCTCGAAGACGGCCACGACGTGACCGTCGCCTTCGCCCGCGACCTGCCGGATTCGCAACTGGTCGCACAACGTCTCGGCCCGGTGTACAGCGTGCTCTGCGCCGCCCCCAGCTACCTGGCCAAACACGGCATCGCACAACGACCGAGCGATCTGCAGCAACACCGCTACCTGCGGCTGACCGACCCGCTGTACCGCGGCCAGTGGGATTTCGGTGACGAGCAGCTGGATGCCTTGCCAGCCTAATGCTTTCAGGTCAACGTCGCCGAGGCTCTGGTCAAGGCAGCGCAGGCGGGCATGGGGTTTTGCCTGCTGCCATCGTTCGTCGCCAGTCAGCCGCTGCGCGAGGGGCGACTGCTGCGTATCCTGCCGCAACACCGCCTGCGCGCCCTGAACATCTATGCGATGTATCCGTCGCGTCGTTTTCTCGATGCCAAGACGCGCACCTGGGTGGACTTCCTCAAGGCCGAACTGCCACCGCTGCTGCGCGCTGACGAAGCGGTATTGGACGACACGCGATACTGGGCGACACCCGATAAATTGTTGCGAGAGAAGTAAGAGTCATTCACCCGCAGCGCGCTTTTTCCGACCCCGATGCCTCACTAGGATGACTTCGAACCCACGAAGAATCCCGAGAGGATCCCCCTCATGAAGAACCTCATCACTGCCGCTGCCCTGTCTCTCTCCACTCTACTGGCCGCCCAGGCCTGCCTTGCCGAAGAGTCGGCTGCATTCGTCGCCCATCAGCAGGCCCACCAGCAACAGCCGCACACCACAGCCACCCAGCAAGCGCAGACCACGGGCTCGCAGAGCACCGATCATCACGGCTGAAACAAGGCTTACCGGGTGCCGGCCGAGCTCCTGACTGGCGCCCCTCAGGCCGCTGACACGGCCTTTTCTCCCAATCGAGGCCAACATGAAACGTATCGCCTGCCTACTCGCTTTCGCCTGCACCACTCCCCTGGCACATGCCGAAACACCCGAGCACTACCACTACGGGATGCACCTGGACATCGCCAGGATCATCAGCCAGACCCTGCCGCAAGGCTGCGAAACGGGTGAAGCCCGAATGGTCTACCTGGACTCCAAAGGCGAACAGCACACTCTGATCTATCAACGCATCGGCGAAGACTGCCGCTACTGATCTGCGCCTGGCGCTACCCGGTGCATGCAATCCGTCACCTCGCACCACCGTCCCCTTTCCAGCGGTCTACCCTGATCAAAAGGCAATACCTTGCCGACGATCGGGTAGCACCAAGGTTGCACCACAAAGTCTCCCCACCGGTTTCAGCCCGCTTTGTGCTACTCATGACCTATTGTCTGCGGCGCCGGGCTTTAGCGGCAGCGTTCATGAGCCATGGGATTAGACGTTCGTCGGCCCACGACAATTATTGGCTGCACCTAGTTGCACCCTACATATTTACGGGTTTACTCTCCCGCAGCTTTTTTGCTGCCCGCATCGAAGGCGGCAACTCTTCGGGCCGTCGCAGGGCGACGTCAAAAATTGCTTCGGCAATTTTCTACCGTGCATAACCTGACAATAAGTAGGACTCCCCATGGCTACTACCACTCTTGGCGTGAAACTCGACGATGCCACCCGCGAACGCCTGAAAAAGGCTGCCGCGCAGATCGACCGCACGCCGCACTGGATGATCAAGCAGGCGATCTTCAATTATCTGGAGCAAGTCGAGAGTGGCCTGACGCCCGCCGAGCACGCCGGCCTGGCCGCTGCCGCCGGTGAAGAGGCGCTGGAGTCGCTGACCGAGCAGGGCTTGCAGGTATTCCTGGATTTCGCCGAGAGCATCCTGCCGCAGTCGGTGCTGCGCGCCGCCATCACCAGCGCCTACCGCCGCCCGGAAACCGAAGTGGTACCGATGCTGCTGGAGCAGGCGCGCCTGAACCCGGAGCAAGCCGAAGCCTCGCAGAAGCTGGCCCTGGGCATCGCCGAAAAGCTGCGCAACCAGAAAAACGCCAGCGGCCGTCAGGGGCTGGTGCAGGGCCTGCTGCAGGAGTTCTCGCTGTCGTCGCAGGAAGGCGTGGCGCTGATGTGCCTGGCCGAAGCCCTGCTGCGCATCCCCGACAAGGCCACCCGCGACGCGCTGATTCGCGACAAGATCGCCAACGGCAACTGGAGCCAGCACCTCGGCCAGAGCCCGTCGATGTTCGTCAACGCGGCCAGCTGGGGCTTGCTGATCACCGGCAAGCTGGTGTCGACCCACACCGAAGCCGGCATGACCTCGGCGCTCAACCGCATCATCGGCAAGAGCGGCGAGTCGGTGATCCGCAAGGGTGTGGACATGGCCATGCGCCTGATGGGCGAACAGTTCGTCACCGGCGAAACCATCGCCGAAGCCCTGGCCAATGCATCCAACCTGGAGGCCAAAGGCTTCCGCTATTCCTACGACATGCTCGGTGAAGCCGCGCTGACCGAAGAAGACGCCAAGCGTTACCTGGCCTCCTACGAGCAGGCCATCCACGCCATCGGCAAGGCCTCGCACGGTCGCGGCATCTACGAAGGCCCGGGCATCTCGATCAAGCTGTCCGCCCTGCACCCCCGCTACAGCCGCGCCCAGTACGAGCGCGTAATGGACGAGCTGTACCCGACCCTGCTGGGTCTGACCCAACTGGCCAAGCAGTACGACATCGGCATCAACATCGACGCCGAGGAAGCCGACCGCCTGGAGCTGTCGCTGGATCTGCTCGAGCGCCTGTGCTTCGCGCCGAGCCTGGCCGGCTGGAACGGCATCGGCTTCGTCATCCAGGCCTACCAGAAGCGCTGCCCGTACGTGATCGACTACGTCATCGACCTGGCCAAGCGCAGCCGCCACCGCCTGATGATCCGCCTGGTGAAAGGCGCCTACTGGGACAGCGAGATCAAGCTGGCCCAGGTCAATGGCCTGGAAGGCTACCCGGTGTACACCCGCAAGCCGTACACCGACCTCTCCTACATCGCCTGTGCGCGCAAACTGTTGGCCGCGCCGGAAGCCATCTACCCGCAGTTCGCCACGCACAACGCCCACTCGCTGTCGGCTATCTATCACCTGGCCGGGCAGAACTACTACCCGGGCCAGTACGAGTTCCAGTGCCTGCACGGCATGGGCGAGCCGCTGTACGAGCAAGTGGTCGGCAAGATCGCCGATGGCAAGCTGAACCGCCCGTGCCGCATCTACGCCCCGGTCGGCAGCCATGAAACCCTGCTGGCCTACCTGGTACGTCGCCTGCTGGAAAATGGCGCCAACACCAGCTTCGTCAACCGCATCGCCGACCACAGCATCTCGCTGAAAGACCTCGTACTCGATCCGGTGCAGCAGGTCGAGCAGATGGCCGCGCAGGAAGGCACCGTCGGCCTGCCGCACCCGCGCATCCCGCTGCCGCGTGATCTATACGGCAAGGAGCGGGTCAACTCCGCCGGCCTCGACCTGGCCAACGAACACCGGCTCGGCTCGCTGTCCTCGGCGCTGCTGTCGACCGTCAACCACAGCTACCTGGCCGAGCCGATGCTCGGTTGCGATGGCGCCAATCCGGGCGATCCGGAGCCGGTGCGCAACCCGGCCGATCATCGCGACCTGGTCGGTCACGTACGCGAAGCCAACATCAAGGATGTCGACAGCGCCATTCTCTGCGCCCTGGCCAGCGGTCAGATCTGGCAGTCCACCCTGCCCGCCGAGCGCGCCGCCGTTCTGGAACGCGCCGCCGACCTGATGGAAGCCGAGCTGCAACAGCTGATGGGCCTGCTGGTTCGCGAGTCCGGCAAGACCTTCGCCAACGCCATCGCCGAGGTGCGTGAGGCGGTGGACTTCCTCCGCTACTACGCCATTCAGGCACGCAGCTTCGGCAACGACAGCCACCGCCCGCTGGGTCCAGTGGTATGCATCAGCCCGTGGAACTTTCCCCTGGCAATCTTCACCGGCCAGGTCTGCGCCGCACTGGCCGCCGGCAACACCGTGCTGGCCAAACCGGCCGAGCAGACCCCGCTGATCGCCGCCCAGGCCGTGCGCATCCTGCGCGAGGCCGGCGTGCCGGCCGGCGCCGTGCAACTGCTGCCGGGTCGTGGCGAAACCGTTGGTGCGCGCCTGGTGGGTGACGAGCGCGTGCGTGGCGTGATGTTCACCGGCTCCACCGAAGTGGCCGGCATCCTGCAACGCAACATCGCCGGTCGCCTGGATGCCCAGGGCCGCACCATTCCGCTGATCGCCGAAACCGGCGGCCTCAACGCCATGATCGTCGATTCCTCGGCGCTGACCGAGCAGGTGGTGATGGACGTGGTCGCCTCCGCCTTCGACAGCGCCGGCCAGCGCTGCTCGGCGCTGCGCGTACTGTGCGTGCAGGACGACGTGGCCGACCGCGTGCTGACCATGCTCAAGGGCGCCATGACTGAATACACGCTCGGCAACCCGGAGCGCCTGAACACCGACATCGGCCCGGTGATCGACGCCGAAGCCAAGGCCGGCATCGAAACCCATATCGCCAAGCTGCGCGAGAAAGGCCGCAAGGTCACTCAACTGGCGCGCGTCAACGGTGACGAGATCAAGCGCGGCACCTTCGTCGTGCCGACCCTGATCGAGCTGGACAGCTTCGACGAAATGAAGCGCGAGATCTTCGGCCCGGTGCTGCACGTGGTGCGCTACCAGCGCGCCGATCTGGGCAAGCTGCTGCAGCAGATCAACGACAGCGGCTACGGCCTGACCCTCGGCGTGCACACGCGCATCGACGAGACCATCGCCCAGGTGGTCGGCACCGCCAAGGTCGGCAACCTGTACGTCAACCGCAACATGGTCGGCGCCGTGGTCGGCGTGCAGCCGTTCGGTGGTGAAGGCCTGTCAGGCACTGGTCCGAAAGCCGGTGGCCCGCTGTACCTGTTCCGCCTGCTGTCGACCCGTCCGCAGGAGGCCGTCGCCCAGTATCTGCAGCAGGCCGAGGTGCAGGCCCTGCCGGTTCCGACCGAGCTGGACAAGGTGCGCAGCGCCTTTGCCGAATGGGCAACCAAGCAGGAGCCAGCCATCGCCGCGCTGTTCGAGCAGTACTGCGGCCTGTCGCAGAGCTACAGCGCGCACACGCTGACCGGCCCGACCGGCGAGCGCAACAGCTACACCCTGCTGCCGCGCGAGCACGTGCTGAACCTGGCCGACGAGCGCGGTGATCTGCTGGCTCAGTTTGCTGCCACCCTGGCCGTCGGCAGCCAGGCGATCTGGCTGGAAGGCCAACGCCCGCTGTACGCCGAACTGCCGAAGGAGGTGCAGAAGCACATCCAACTGGTGGCAGACTGGAACAGCGTCGACGTGGAGCTGGACGCCATCCTGCACCACGGCGACTCCGACCAGCTGCGTGCAGTCAGCGAGCAGGCAGCGCAGCGCAAGGGCGCCATCGTCGGTGTACACGGCCTGAACAAGGGCGAGACCGACATCGCCCTGGAACGCCTGCTGGTGGAGCACGCCCTGAGCGTCAACACCGCTGCGGCTGGCGGCAACGCCAGCCTGATGACCATCGGCTGATCGCAGCCGATAACACCGCGGAAAGCTGGATGAAAGCTTTCCGCGGCATGCTGTAACCACATGACGCAACTGCCTGCAGGGGCTACCCGCCCGGCGTCATGCTCCTCCCTTTGACCTTCGGGTCTGCGCCAGCTTATCCGGCCGACGCGTCGAGCGGGGCCAACCGCCCCGCCCATCCCCTTTCCCCGCTAGCGACTCCATCGCAACTGGCCATCATTGCGGAACAGAAAGTTCGGTCTATGTTGATTGGACTGGTGCCTCCCCGTGCCAGACAGAGCAGCAGTCCTGACGCTCATCAGGTGCTCGACAACGCCTGGAACAAGGATGTGCGTTGACGAATCCTGACCATTGATTCAAATCAGGATGCTGTGCTCGCCAAACGCGCTCAATACCTATGTCCCCTTGTGACACGGAGGTAATTGAGATGTCTGACTCGACCCAAAAACTCCGCCTCGGCGCGCTGATCGCGCTGGTCGTCGGCTCCATGGTCGGCGGCGGTATCTTCTCGCTTCCGCAAAATATCGCCGCCAGCGCCAGCGCCGGCGCCACCCTGATCGGCTGGCTGATCACCGGGGTCGGCATGCTGACCCTGGCGTTCGTGTTCCAGACCCTGGCCAACCGCAAGCCCGAACTCGACGGCGGGGTGTACGCCTACGCCAAAGCCGGTTTCGGCGACTACATGGGCTTCTCCTCAGCCTGGGGCTACTGGATCAGCGCCTGGATCGGCAACGTCAGCTACATGGTGCTGCTGTTTTCCACTTTGGGTTACTTCTTCCCGGTATTTGGCGAAGGCAACACCCTGCCGGCAGTGATCTGCGCCACGGTGCTGCTCTGGCTGCTGCACTTTCTGGTGCTGCGCGGGATCAAGGAAGCGGCCTTCATCAACACCGTA
This sequence comes from Pseudomonas sp. NY15364, assembly GCF_048068235.1. Lineage (NCBI taxonomy): Bacteria > Pseudomonadati > Pseudomonadota > Gammaproteobacteria > Pseudomonadales > Pseudomonadaceae > Pseudomonas > Pseudomonas sp. NY15364. The sequence goes on from NZ_JBLUPX010000008.1 coordinate 93,886, forward strand.
ACCACCATCGCCAAGATGCTGCCGCTGGCGCTGTTCATCGTCATCGCCGCCATCGCCTTCAAGCTCGACGTATTCACTGCGGACTTCTGGGGCCGCGGCAATACCGAGCTGGGCAGCGTGATGGATCAGGTGCGCAACATGATGCTGGTCACCGTCTGGGTGTTCATCGGCATCGAAGGCGCGAGCATCTTCTCCGCTCGCGCCGAGAAGCGCAGCGATGTCGGCAAGGCCACGGTGATCGGCTTCGTCGGTGTGCTTCTGCTGCTGGTTCTGGTCAATATCCTGTCCCAGGGCATCATGGCCCAAGCCGAACTGGCCGGGCTTAAGAACCCATCTATGGCCGGCGTGCTGGAGCAGGTGGTCGGCCCCTGGGGTGCACAGTTGATTTCGATCGGCCTGATCGTCTCACTGGCAGGCGCCTTGCTGTCGTGGACGCTGCTGTGCGCCGAGATTCTCTTCGCCAGCGCCCGCGACCACACCATGCCGGCGTTCCTGCGCAAGGAGAACGCCAATCACGTTCCGGCCAACGCGCTGTGGCTGTCCAACGGGCTGATCCAGCTGTTCCTGATCATCACCCTGTTCAGCGCCTCCACCTACCTCAGCCTGCTGTACCTGGCCACCTCGATGATCCTGGTGCCGTACTTCTGGTCCAGCGCCTACGCGGTATTGCTGGCGGTACGCGGCGAGACCTACGAGAACGCGGCCGGCGAGCGCAACAAGGATCTGCTGATCGCCGCCATCTCCACCCTGTACGCGGTGTGGCTGGTGTATGCCGCCGGCGTGCAGTACCTGCTGCTCTCGGCGCTGCTCTATGCCCCTGGCGCGATCCTCTTCGCCAAGGCCAAGCGCGAGCTGGGGCAGCCCATCTTCACCGGCGTCGAGAAATTGATTTTTGTCGCCGTACTGATCGGTGCCGCCATCGCCGCCTACGGGCTGTATGACGGTTTCCTGAGTCTGTAAGAGAAGGAGTTCGACATGTCCAAGAAAGCCCTCGGCGTTCATTCCGAAGCCGGCAAACTGCACAAGGTGATGGTCTGTTCACCAGGCCTCGCCCACCTGCGCCTGACCCCCGCCAACTGCGATGAACTGCTGTTCGACGATGTGATCTGGGTATCCCAGGCCAAGCGCGACCACTTCGACTTCATGACCAAGATGCGCGAACGCGGCGTCGAAGTGGTGGAGATGCACAACCTGCTGGAAGAGACCGTCAGCGACCCCAACGCGCTGAAGTGGATTCTCGACCGCAAGATCACCCCCAACAGCGTCGGCCTTGGCCTGCTGACGGAAGTGCGCGACTTCGTCGAAGGCCTGGAGCCACGCAAGATCGCCGAGTTCCTCATCGGCGGCGTATCCGGCGCCGATCTGGTCAAGCACAAGGATTCCGAGGCAGCGAAGATGTTCAACGCCTACCTCGGCGAAGCCAGCTTCATCTTCCCCCCGCTGCCCAACACCCAGTTCACCCGCGACACCACCTGCTGGATCTATGGCGGCGTCACCTTGAATCCCATGTACTGGCCGGCGCGCCGCCAGGAAACCCTGCTCGCCAGCGCCATTTACAAGTTCCACCCGGACTTCGCCAATGAGCCCTTCGAGATCTGGTACGGCGACCCGGACCAAGAGCACGGCTCGGCCACTCTGGAAGGCGGTGACGTCATGCCCATCGGCAATGGCACCGTGTTGATTGGCATGGGCGAACGCAGCTCGCACCAGGCCATCGGCCAGGTAGCGCGCGCACTGTTTGCCAAGGGCGCAGCAGACAGGGTGGTGGTAGCCGGCCTTGGCCGCTCACGCGCGGCCATGCATCTGGACACCGTGTTCAGTTTCTGCGACCGCGACCTGGTGACCATCTTCCCGGAAGTGGCCAACAGCATCGTGCCCTTCACCCTGCGCCCGGACGAGAGCCGCCCAGGCGGCATCGACGTACGCCGCGAGGACAAACCCTTCGTCGATGTGGTCGCCGAATCCCTCAACCTGAAAAAACTACGTGTAGTGGAAACCGGCGGCGACGCCTACGAGGCCGAACGCGAGCAGTGGGACGACGGCAACAACGTGGTCTGCCTGGAGCCGGGCGTGGTCATCGGCTACGACCGCAACACCTACACCAACACCCTGCTGCGCAAGGCCGGCGTCGAGGTCATCACCATCAGCGCCAGCGAACTGGGACGCGGCCGTGGCGGCGGCCACTGCATGACCTGTCCAATCATCCGCGACCCCATCGATTACTGATCACCCAGCCCACCCCTCTCCCCCCGGGAGAGGGGCCGGGGGTGAGGGGCGTCCCTCGCACAGCATTCTCAACGGAGAAAGAACCATGGCGTTCAACATGCACAACCGCCCCTGCTCAGCCTGATGCACCATAGCCCCCGCGAGCTGCGTTACCTGCTCGACCTGTCACGCGACCTCAAACGCGCCAAGTACACCGGCACCGAGCAGCAGCACCTGACCCGCAAGAACATCGCGCTGATCTTCGAGAAGACTTCGACCCGCACCCGCTGCGCCTTCGAAGTGGCAGCCTACGACCAGGGGGCCAACGTTACCTACATCGACCCCAACTCCTCGCAGATCGGCCACAAGGAAACCATGAAGGACACTGCCCGCGTACTCGGGCGCATGTATGACGCCATCGAGTACCGCGGCTTCAAGCAGGAGATCGTCGAGGAGCTGGCCAAGTATGCCGGCGTGCCGGTGTTCAACGGCCTGACCGATGAGTACCACCCGACGCAGATGCTCGCCGATGTGCTGACCATGCGCGAGCACAGCGACAAGCCGCTGCACGACATCGCCTACGCCTACCTAGGTGATGCGCGCAACAACATGGGCAACTCGCTGCTGCTGATCGGCGCCAAGCTCGGCATGGACGTGCGCATCGCCGCGCCCAAGGCACTATGGCCGAGCGACGAGCACGTCGCCGCCTGCAAGAAATTCGCCGAAGAAAGCGGCGCACGCATCCTGCTCACCGAGGACCCGAAGGCAGCGGTCAAGGGCGTGGATTTCGTCCACACCGACGTCTGGGTGTCCATGGGCGAGCCGGTGGAAGCCTGGGCTGAGCGCATCCAAGAGCTGCTGCCCTACCAGGTCAACGCCGAGATCATGAAGGCCGCCGGCAACCCACGAGTGAAGTTCATGCATTGCCTGCCGGCCTTCCACAACAGCGAAACCAAGATCGGCAAGCAGATTGCCGAGCAGTATCCGCACCTGAAGAACGGCATCGAGGTCACCGAAGAGGTCTTCGAGTCACCCTGGAACATCGCCTTCGAGCAGGCGGAAAACCGCATGCACACCATCAAGGCCATTCTGGTCGCTACCCTGGCTGATATTTAGGTTTACGTAGCCCGGATGCAATCCGGGGATGAGCTTGTCTCCCCTCTCCCATTTATGGGAGAGGGGCCGGGGGAGAGGGCCTGACCGACGACGCCGAACCCCAGACCACAAGCCCCGGATTCAATCCGAGCAACAAGGAGAACAGCATGCGACTCGTCATCGCCTTGGGCGGCAACGCCCTGCTTCGTCGCGGCGAAGCCATGACCGCAGAAAATCAACGAGAGAACGTGCGCGTCGCCTGCGAGCAGATCGCCAAGGTGGCAGATGGCAACGAGCTGGTCATCGCCCACGGCAACGGCCCGCAGGTCGGCCTGCTGGCCCTGCAGGGCAACGCCTATGACGCGGCCAATCCTTATCCGCTGGACGTGCTCGGCGCCGAAACCGAAGGCATGATCGGCTACATGATCGAACAGGAGCTGGGTAACCTGCTGCCCTTCGAAGTGCCCTTCGCCACCCTGCTCACCCAGGTGGAAGTGGACAGCGCCGACCCAGCCTTCAAGAACCCGACCAAGCCCATCGGCCCGGTCTACAGCAAGCAGGAAGCAGAGCGGCTGGCCGCCGAGAAAGGCTGGAGTATCGCCCCGGACGGCGACAAGTTCCGCCGCGTGGTGGCGAGCCCGCGCCCGCAGCGCATCTTCGAAATCCGCCCGATCAAATGGCTGCTGGAAAAGGGCAGCGTGGTGATCTGCGCTGGCGGCGGCGGCATTCCAACGATGTACGACGGCAACCAGTTACGCGGCGTCGAGGCGGTGATCGACAAAGACCTGTGCTCGGCGCTACTGGCCGAACAGCTCAATGCCGACCTGCTGGTAATCGCCACCGATGTCGACGCGGCCTATGTCGACTGGGGCAAACCCTCGCAGAAATCCATAGCCGAAGCTCATCCCGATGCCATCGAAACGCTCGGCTTCGCCGCCGGCTCCATGGGTCCGAAAGTGCAGGCCGCTTGCGAGTTCGCACGCAATACTGGTAGCAGCGCGGTGATCGGTTCGCTGGAAAATATCGAAGCCATCGTCCAAGGTCGTTCAGGCACACGCATCAGCCTGGACTGCAACGGCATCGTCTATCGCTGAGAGGGCACGATCATGTTCACTCCCGGTCACCTGCACCGCGACAATCACGACCGCCCCGAGCATATGCGCCTGCTGCCGCCCTTCTCGGTGGACTTCTACTACGAAGTACGCAAGGACCCGCAGCAGGGGCCGATGCTGCATATGCGTCTGGTCGGCGACGTGGACGGTCGGCACTTTGAGGAAGCGTTCGAACTGCATCGCGATGTCGCCTTCAACTTCGCCAGCGTCGCGACCCGCATCGCCGCCCGCCATGGCCTGCCTCCCAACGCCAGCCCGGTGATGCGCGGCCACGACGAGTACGACAAGGTGTTCGCCGACATCCGCAGCAAACTCAATGTCCAACCGGGCGAACCGGTCAATCTCGATCACATCCTATGACGTAGCTCGGATGCAATCCGGGGCTCTCGCTCATTTCCCGAATTGCACCCGGGCTACGCGCAGAAACCACCATTTATCGTCACTCCCGCGAAGGCGGGAGCCCAGATGATTCCTAGGTTCTGGATGCCCGCCTGCGCGGGCATGACGGCTTTTTCAGATGCGCTCGTTCAAACGATGCAACACCCGCGCTGCGCACAACGCCCTGCCCGCTCTCAAGCCTGCATCGTCCAACCATGCACACCCATCGCCGCCTGGCGCCCTGCCTCCATCTGCAGAGCTCGGCCAGCGCGGCGAACCCAGTGCCACTAGCGATGTGATCGTGCGCAACCGCCTGGCGCTGATCGAGAACAACCTGAAAGGCGAACACGCGAAAGACGAAAGCGTGCTGATGCTCTCGGCCATGGTCGGCGCCCTGCTGCTGTCGCGCAGCGTCAAGGATCCTGAGCTATCCGACCGCTTGCTGAAAACCACCCGTCTCCTGCTGGTCGAGCAGGCGCAGGACGCGTAGTGACAAGGCTATGTCTGAGTTAACTGTGCACCCGTAGGAGCGGATTTATCCGCGAAATTCGCGGCTGAAGCCGCTCCTACACCGTCACTCACGTGCACATAGCCAATAACGAGACTGCTTCGGACTCATTTGTAGCGCGCAGCCGCCTGGTTGCGCGACAGGTTCGCCCCCAAGGCAGCGCGGGCAGCGACGAAGGTGTCCCAGTCGGCTGCATTCGGCAGCGAGGGTATGGTCACCAGTTCACCCTGATCGAAACCAGCCAGCGCAGCATCGACCATCTCGCCCACTTCCATGATCATCGACGGCGGCAGAGCCGACGCATCGGTGCCGCTGCGCTCCCGGATTTCGGTGCGAGTCACGCCTGGCATCACCGCCTGCAGCTGCACCCCCGAACCACTCAATTCGCCAGCCAGGGTCTGGGTCAGGCTCAGCACATAAGCCTTGGTCGCGCTGTACACGGCGTTGAACATTTCCGGTGCCAGCGCCACCACCGAGCCGAGGTTGATGATGCCGCCACGCCCAGCTGCTGAGAAATTGCCAGCTGCCGCGGCCGCCAGACGGTTGCGCACCAAGTTATGGCCGTTTTTGTCCTTTTGGTCAGAAAAGGGTGCATCGATGGCACTGGAGCGAACCTGAAAACTCCGCGCATCGTTTTGATTTGCAAGGGATATGCACAATCAAGAGAATTGGCGCCGTTTTTGCTCTAGCAGCACCAGCCTGACCAGACGGACAGGTTTAAGAACGCCGGGAGCGATTTTTGACGTCGGCTCCGCAAGGGCGACCGCCATGAATGGCAGGCAAAGAACCATAACGACACGTCTTAACCACCAGGAGCTTCCATGAATCGCACTCTCTCTTCGCTGGCACTGGCCGGCGGTTTGCTGGCGGGCGGCCAGGCCATTGCCGGTGACCTGATGCAGTGGCAGAACAACAGCCTGACCTACCTCTATGGCCAGGACTTCAAGATCGACCCGGAGATTCAGCAGACCGTCACCTTCGAGCACGCCAGCGGCTGGAGCTTCGGTGACCTATTCCTGTTCGTCGACGTGATCAAGTACAACACCGACGCCACCAACGGCGCGGGTGACGGCCATACCTTCTATGGCGAATTCAGCCCGCGCTTCTCGCTGGGCAAGATCACCGGTGCCGACTTCTCCTTCGGGCCGATCAAGGACGTGCTGATCTCCACCACCTACGAATTCGGTGAAGACGACGTCGAGTCCTACCTGATCGGCCCGGCGGTCGACCTGGACATCCCCGGCTTCGATTACTTCCAGCTCAACACCTACCTGCGCACTACCGACGGCAGCCGCCCCGGCAGCAACGTCTGGCAGATCACCCCGGTGTGGAGCTACACCATCCCCGTCGGCGAATCGGACATTCTCATCGACGGTTTCATGGACTGGGTGGTGGACAATGACCAGAACCGTCGCGGCGAGTACCACGCCAACCTGCACTTCAACCCACAGATCAAGTACGACCTGGGCAAGGCGCTTAAGTGGGGCGAGAAGCAGCTCTACGTGGGTATCGAATACGACTACTGGAAGAACAAGTACGGCATCAAGGACGGCGGCGACGTCAGCCAATTCGTTGGCCCGACCGACCAGAACACCGCCAGCCTGCTGGTCAAAGCGCACTTCTGATCATCTGCCCCTGCCTGAATGGCCAAGGTCGCAGCCACTTGCGACCTTCTGCCAATGCCATCGACCAGCCTGGCGTGGTTAGCTGCACGGCATCACCAGACCTTCACCCAAGGATGGACGATGCCACCGCGTATCCTGCTGCTTACCTGCCTTGCCATGCTGGCCTTCGCCGGCAACTCGCTGCTGTGCCGCATAGCACTGCGTGAAACCGACATCGATGCCGCCAGCTTCACGGCGATCCGCCTGTTCGCTGGCGCGCTGACGCTCTGGCTGTTGCTCAGGCTGAGGCAGGCCAGACAACCCATCGCCGGTAACTGGCCAGACGCACTGGCACTGTTCACTTACGCCGCGACGTTTTCCTTCGCCTATCTGCAACTGGATACCGGCACCGGCGCCCTGCTGCTGTTCGGCTCGGTGCAATTGAGCATGCTGCTCTGGGGCTTGCTACGCGGCGAACGCCTGGGGCTGGGCGCCAGCCTCGGCACGGCGCTGGCGACGGCCGGCCTGCTGGCGCTGCTGCTGCCCGGCGCCAGTGCGCCACCACTGCTGGCGGCCTTGCTGATGCTGCTGGCCGGCATCGCCTGGGGAGCGTACTCGCTGCTGGGGCGCGGCCAGGGTGATCCGCTGGCCGTGACCGCCGGCAACTTCCTGCGTGCAGCCCCCTTGGCCCTGCTGCTGGCGCTGGTGCTGCTGCCACACCTCGACTGGGACGGGCCCGGCCTGTTCTACGCCCTGCTGTCCGGCGCCCTGACCTCCGGCGTTGGCTACGCCATCTGGTACAGCGCCCTGCCCGGACTACGCGCCAGCCAGGCCGCCACGGTGCAACTGAGCGTGCCGATTCTCGCCGCTCTCGGCGGCAGCCTGCTGCTGAGCGAAGCGTTGTCTCTGCGCCTGACCTTGAGTGCCGTCGCTGTACTCGGCGGTATCGCACTGGTGCTGGGCAGCCGGCAACGTGCCGGGAGCTAATGGCGCGCACTGCGGTCTTCTATCCTGAACCCATCAAGTCCAGGGAAGATCGTCATGCCTCGTCTGCTCCGTCTCTGTCTCATCAGCCTGCTCGCGGCAAGCCTGGGCGCCTGCGCCAGCCTGAGCAATCGTGATCCGCTACGGGTCGACCTGGTCGGCCTGGAACCTTTGCCCGGTCAGGGCCTGGAAGTGCGTTTCGCGGTCAAACTGCGAGTGCAGAACCCCAATGACAGCGCGGTGAGCTTCAAAGGCATGGCGTTGGATCTGGACGTAAACGGCCAACCGCTGGCCAGTGGCGTCAGCGACCAGAGCGGCAGCGTGCCACGCTTCGGCGAGACGGTACTGAGCGTCCCGGTGAGCATTTCGGCGTTTTCAGTGGTGCGTCAGGCCTGGGGCGCGGCCGGCTATCAACCCGGCCAGGAAGTGCCCTACGTGCTGCGCGGCAAACTTGCCGATGGCCTGTTCGGCACGCGTCGCTTCAGCGACAGCGGCACCCTGAACTGGCCACAACCGCCAAGCCCCTACTGATGCAGGGGCCAGCGGCGCGTTTGGCGCGGATCAGGCAGCCTGACGGCTGTTGCGCGAGGCGACTCGGCGGTGACAGGCATCACCGAAGGCCTGGAAGATCTTCACCGAATCCGGGTTCAGTGCAGCCTGCCACTCCGGATGCCATTGCACCGCGAACAGGAAGGGCGACAGGCTCGGCGCATGGATCGCCTCGATCAGACCATCCTCGGCGGTGGCCAGCACTTCTAGCCCCTTGCCCAGGTTACGAATGGCCTGGCCGTGCAGGGAGTTGACCTGAATCTCGTCCTTGCCCATCAGCTCGGCGAACCAGCTACCGGCTACCGGGCGCACGCTGTGGCTGGGCGCGTACTGCACCTCGACCGGGTCATCGGGATTCTCGCGATGGTCGTTGAAACCCGGCTCGGCGTAGACCTTCTGGTAGATGTCGCCACCCAGCGCCACGTTGATTTCCTGCATGCCGCGGCAGATACCGAAGATCGGCAGACCGCGGGCGATGGCGGCACGGATCAAGGGTAGATCGAACAGATCGCGGTCGCGGTCCTGGCCCTTGTTCGGAGTTTCGTTTTCCTGGCCATAGAGCGTCGGGTCGATGTTGCTGCCGGCACCGGTCAGGTACACGCCATCAGCCATGTCCAGGTACTGTTCGAGGTCGTCGATGCCACAGCAGGTGGGCACCAGCACCGGCACACAACCGGAGAACTCGACTAGGGGCTGGATGTATTTGTGGGTCATTACCTGATAGTCGTGGCCCTTGCGCTCTTGAGCGCCCATGGACATCAACACGACGGGCTTGCGGGGGGTATTGCGGATCTTGTTGTCGGACATACGTCACCTTGGGACAGGCCGGGCCTATCGTTGCTGTGCAGACCGCTGGGCAGCAGAACACTCTGCTGTAGCACGTGCGGCCTGTTTGGCTAACCCCGCGCACCGAGACCCATCCTGAGCCTGAGTGCCGCCTTCCGACGGCGGCTCGAACCGGGTCAACTCAATCCAGAGAGGGGCTGCAGCGATGCTGCCCGTTACCCGGTTCGGCAACGGAATCTGCAGCCAGTCTGCCCGAGCCGTAAAATATGTCAAACAAATCTGCTCGAGATCTTCTGATACCTCATCGATTGCATATCAAGTGAACGCCCATAAAAAGGCGCCTCAAGGGAAATACAGGCACACCACCTAGTAATGAAAAGTCCAATATTTAAAACACCCGTATCTCGGAGGTTCCACGTCCTAGAGCGGCGCCAACGAACAAAACCCTATATAATCTGCGGTTTATTCCTGTTTACCGAGGACATGCCTTGACCGCTCTGCCGCCCTGCCCAAAATGCAACTCCGAATACACCTACGAAGACGGCACACAGCTGGTCTGCCCCGAATGTGCTCACGAGTGGAAAGCCGGCGAGAGCGCCGAGAACAGCGATGACGCGCGCGTGATCAAGGACTCGGTCGGCAACCTGCTGCAGGACGGCGACACCATCACCGTGATCAAGGATCTCAAGGTCAAAGGCTCGTCGCTGGTGGTCAAGGTGGGTACCAAGGTGAAGAACATCCGCCTGGTCGACGGCGATCACGATATCGACTGCAAGATCGATGGCATCGGTGCGATGAAACTCAAGTCCGAGTTCGTCCGCAAGGTCTGATTCACACCTGCCCTGAGCAACTGGTGTCGATGCTGCTGGACGGACGCTCGACACCATTGCCGGCGATCCCACCCAGCGAGCGCGCCCAGGGCCAGGGGCGCGAGCTACTGCACCGGCAGGAAATTCAGCAGAAACAGGCTCTGGGCGTAGTTGGCGCCCATCCTCCGGTAACGCTCTTCCAGCACATGGGTGAGCAGATCGAGACGCGCCACCATCTTGCCGAACTCCACTGCATAGCTGAGGTTGTTGCCCTGCTCGGAGAACTCGTTGGATAGCAGCATCGGCTGGCCCGTGGCGTCACGCCGTTGCGAGAGCATCCAGCCGGCCTTCTCCAGATTGCGCGCGGCGTTGTGGATGAACTGCGCATTGAAGCTGTCGGTCAGGTAGAACTCGGTGCGCCCACCGTGAGCCGTCACCAGCATGCTGCCAATGGCGTAGGTGAAGGCTGCTACGCGGTCGCCCTGAAATGCCGGGCTCAGCGAATAATCCAGCGCAGCGACATCACGTAGGCCGCCCAAGGTTGGCCAGTCCTGGTTATGTTCGATGGCGTACTGGATAGCGCGCTCGGCAGCAGCGGCGTCGGGCAGGGAGTTCTTGCGCCACTCGCGAGGGTTACGTTGATACAGCTTGTTCATCAGCCGATAGAGGCTGTTGAGGTTGTTACGCATGGCCAGGGTAGCCATGCGATCAACGTCCGTCTGCAGCACCTCAGTGGGTTTGAGCGGATTGCGCGTGTGCAGGATGGAATCGTTATCCAGACGACCACTGCAGCCGCTGAGCAGCAGCAGCACAGCCAGCACCGGCAGCACTAGCCGCTGCAAAAACACCGAGTTGTTGATTGGCCTGCCGTGTACAGCAGACGCTGGCCTCGCTCCCATGTAGAGGTTCCCTGGCTGGCACGCGCCCCAATGGCGCGCGCAACACTCAGAACCTCAGTAAAGCGCAAAAATTCCACGCTGCCTGTGCCCTGGCGCATAAATCGTGCCGATCAACGCACGACACGGCAGGAAAATGCGCCTGCTCAGGCCACATTAGCGGCCCATTGCTCCAACCGCGTGACGCTTTCGCGGTACGGCTTGAGGCTCTTGGCCAGCAGGATGATCGACGTCGACACTGCCAGGGTGGTGATGATCAGCAGCGAATAGCGCAGCGCGGCGTCATCGGCGAAGACGAAGTCGGTGACCAGCGCCACGGCGGTCGGCCCCACTCCCAGGCCGATCAGGGTGATGACGAACAGATAGATGGCCGACGCCTGGCCGCGCATCGAATTGGGCATGATTTCCTGGATCGCCGCTGGCGCCACGCCGAACGGCATGCTCAGGCAGAACACCGTGGGGGCCATCAGCACACTGGCCCAGAATGCGCTGTCCACCAACGGATACAGCACCACCATGGGTAAGGCCCCCAGGGCCGCGTAAAGGCCGACACGCATGTTGGCATCGCTGCGCCCGCGCTTGGCCATCCAGTCAGCCAGTCGCCCACCGAAGACGATCCCCAGGCAACCGAACACCGCAACGATACTGCCGTAGACGATGCCGACCTGGCCGGCATCCCAACCGTGGGTACGGATGAAGAAGGTCGGTATCCAGGCGGCGCTACCGTAACCGGCGAAGGCCAAACCGGCGAAGCCGAAGTTGTGCAGCAGCACGGTACGTCGATTGGCACGAATGTAGCGCCCCACTTCACTGAGCGGCACCGCCACCCCAGCACCGGCACCACGCCGAGCAGGCTCCTTGACCGCGAGCATCAACAACGTGAAGAGCACGCCGGCACCGCCGAGAATGAGGAAGATGAGCTGCCAGGGACGCACCTCACCCAGCACCGGCAACGTAACGTCGCCCTGCGCCGAGGCGAACTGAATGACCAGCCCGCCAACCAGAAAGGCCAGGCCCGAGCCGAGGTAGACGCCCATGGAATAGACGCTGATGGCTGTGGCCCGGCGCTCGGCGGGAAAGCTGTCGGCAATCAGCGAATAGGCGGCTGGCGACAACGCCGCCTCGCCCACACCCACGCCGATGCGGCACAGGAGGAACTGCCAGTACAGCTTGGCCATGCCGCAGGCGGCGGTAGCGGCGCTCCAGAACAGAATGCCAACAGCGATCAGCCCGCGCCGGCTGCGGGTATCGGCCACACGGCCCAACGGAATGCCGCACACGGTATAGAACAGAGCGAACGACAGGCCCATCAGCAGGCTCATCTGCGTGTCATTGATCGCCAAATCGCGACGAATGGGCTCGACCAGCAAGTTGAGAATCTGCCGATCAACGAAGGACAGGACATACGCCACCATCAGGATGGCAACAGTGGTCCAGGCTCGGGCACTGGAGGGATAGCCGTTATTGTTGTTATGCACGGACGCTCTCCTCGGCACCGCAGAACGCGATACGCGACGGTTGAAAGAAGCGCCAGCTTAGGACGATATAAACGGCAGTGAGTATCGCTCGAAGGTGTTATCAGATCGGCGAATGCTTCATACCCGCCGAGGCGAATGGCTCGCCCCGACGGTCAACAGTCCCTCAGACCATAACGGGCGCGCGCTCGCACAACACCTTCAATGCCGCCGCCCAGTCAGGATGATCGTTCAGGCAGGGAACCAGCTGCAGGCTTTCGCCACCGGCTTCGACGAACTGCTCGCGGCCACGGTCGCCGATCTCCTCGAGGGTTTCGATGCAGTCGGCGACGAAGGCCGGACACATCACCAGCAGCTTCTTCACGCCCTGCGCCGCCAGCTCGTCGAGACGCGTCTCGGTGTAGGGCTCGATCCACTTGGCGCGCCCCAGGCGCGACTGGAAGCTCACCGACCACTGCTCCGGGCGCAGGCCCATACGCTCGGCGAACAACTCGGCGCTGCGCAGGCATTGCGCGCGGTAACAGTTGGCGAGTACCGCGGGCGAAGCGCTGCGGCAGCAGTCGTCACCTTTCAGGCAGTGACCGCTGGGATCGAGCTTGTGCAGGTGACGTTCCGGCAGGCCGTGGAAGCTCAGCAACAGGTGATCGAATTCCTGCTCCAGGTAAGGCTTGGCACTGGCGACCAGGGCATCAAGATACTCCGGCTGATCGTAGAACGGCGGCAGCGTGGACAGACGCATGTCCAGCCCACGCTCACGCACCACCCGCTTGACCTCCTCGATCACCGTGGTGGTGGTGCTGTCGGCAAACTGCGGATACAACGGCGCCAGGGTCACCTCACGAATCCCCTGCGCGGCCAGACGCTGCAGGGTCGACTCGATGGACGGCTCGCCATAACGCATGGCCAGTTCTACCGGCCCCTGAGTCCACTGAGCCTTCATCGCTTCCTGCAGGCGGCGGCTGATCACTACCAGCGGCGAACCGTCTTCCCACCAGATCGAGGCATAGGCGTGCGCCGATGCCGCAGGACGCTTGATCAGAATCAGCGACACCAGCAATCGACGCAGCGGCCAGGGCAGGTCGATCACGTAGGGATCCATCAGGAACTGATTGAGGTAACGGCGAACATCGGCTACTTCGGTGGACGCGGGCGAACCCAGGTTAACCAGCAACAATGCGTGATCGGTCATGCGAAATCCTAGCTATTGATGGCCCAGCAGATCGGCTAGTGCCACATCCAGATGGGTGAAACGAAAACTGAAACCTGCCTCCAGCAGACGCGTCGACACGGCACGCTGGCCGCCGAGCAGCAGCTCGGACATCTCGCCGAGTGCAGCGCGCAGAACGAAGGCCGGCGCCGGGAAAATGGTCGGGCGGCTCAGCGCCTGGCCCAGCGCTTTGCTGAACTCGGCATTGCGCACGGGTAATGGCGCGCAGGCATTATAAGGACCGCGAGCCGCGCCCTGCTGCAAGAGAAAATCGATCAGGCCGATTTGATCGGCGATATGAATCCAGGGCATCCACTGCCGGCCATCACCAATCCGGCCGCCAACACCAAGCTTGAACGGCAGCAACAAACGCTTGAGCATGCCGCCGTCAGGGCTCAGCACCAGGCCGGTGCGCACCAGCACCACACGAACCCCCAACTCCTCGGCGCGTTGTGCAGTTTCTTCCCAGGCGCCACATAACTGGGCGGCGAAATCATCAGTGACCGGCGGCGTATCTTCACTCAGCTCACGTTCACCGCCGTTGCCGTACCACCCCACCGCCGAGCCCGACAGCAACACCGCTGGACGCTGTGTACGCCCCTGCAGCCAGGCCAGCAACTGCTCGGTCACCCCGATACGGCTGGACCATAGCAGCGCCTTGCGCTTGCTGCTCCAGGGGCGGTCAGCAATGGGCGCGCCGGCCAGATTGATCACCGCGTCCAGTGGTTCTTCACCCAGCTCTTCAAGCCGGGCAATGCCTCGAACGTCGGCCCCGCAGAGGCGCGCGACCTTGCTTGGCTCACGACTCCAGACAGTCAGGCGGTGGCCCTGCTCGCTCCAGTGCGCGCAGAGCGCTCGTCCGATCAGACCGGTGCCGCCGGTCAGCAGGATATGCATGGCATCGTCCTCGCATGGCAATGGAAGAAACTTCACCTTTAGTCTGGTTCATGACGCGCATACCTGTCGCGTTTGTCCTAAACCTAAAGCAAGGGAGCGCCGCTCAGAACCTGTTCAAAGGCTCGCGAGCTAGAGCTATGCAAGGCAAAAACAGGCGAGGACGCGGAGTTTACGAGTTGTAAATGAGCAGTCCGAGCCTGTTTTTAACGCAGCAGAGCCGACGCGCAGCAGGCTTTGAGCAGGTTCGAACGGCATCAGCTGTACATGAAAACACCTTGTATAGCTTTTGTCCAAACCTTAGCCTGTATAGCATTCAGCGCTGACGAGGTAACCATGAACGCACCCATCGCCATCATTGGCACCGGCATCGCAGGGCTATCCGCCGCCCAGGCCCTGCACGCCGCCGGCCAGGATATCGAACTGTTCGACAAGAGCCGTGGTAGCGGCGGGCGCATGGCGAGCAAGCGCAGTGACGCCGGCAGCCTGGATCTCGGCGCGCAATACTTCACCGCACGCGACCGCCGCTTCGTCGAGGTGGTGCAGCAATGGCAGGCGCGTGGCTGGGTCGCCGAGTGGCAACCGAGCCTGTACAACGCCCAGGACGGCCAGCTCAGCGCCTCACCTGACGAGCAACTACGCTGGGTCGGCAGCCCGCGTATGAGTGCCATCACCCGTGCCATGCTCGGCGCCCTGCCGGTCAAATTCAGTTGCCGTATCACCGAAGTGTTCCGCGGCGACCGCTACTGGAGCCTGCTCGATGCCGAAGGCAACAGCCACGGCCCCTACAGCCATGTGATCGTCGCTACGCCCGCACCCCAAGCCAGCGCCCTGTTGGCAGCTGCGCCGAAACTGGCTGGCACCGCAGCGAGCGTGATCATGGACCCGACCTGGGCGGTGGCGCTGTGCTTCGAACGCCCGCTTGATACCCGCGTGGAAGGCTGCTTCGTGCAGGACAGTGCGCTCGACTGGCTGGCGCGCAACCGCAGCAAACCCGGCCGCGACAACCACCTCGACACCTGGGTGCTGCACGCCAGCAGCGCCTGGAGCCGACAGAATCTGGATCTGCCCAAGGAAGCGGTGATCGAACAATTGCACGGCGCCTTCGCCGAGCTGATCGGTTGCGCCGTGCCGGCCCCGAGCTTCACCCTCGCTCACCGCTGGCTCTATGCCCGCCCGGCCCAAACCCACCAATGGGGCGCGCTGGCCGACGCCGACCTGGGCCTGTACGCCTGTGGCGACTGGTGCCTGTCAGGCCGCGTCGAAGGTGCCTGGCTCAGCGGCCAGGATGCTGCGCGCCGCCTGCTCGAGCACCTGCAATGAGCACGCCCGACAAGCGTCGTCTCAACCCACGCAAACTACTGCTGTCGAAATGGACGGCCGCGCAGCCGCAGAATCGCGAGCGTCATTTCCTGGTGACCGAACTGATCCGTGACGAGCAAGACAACGTCCTCGGCGTCGAGCTTCAGGCGGTGCTCACACAACGCAGCCAGCAGCTCGACTGGCGCCAACTGCAAGATACCGAGCGCTGGCTGCAAGGTTGGCGCTGACCCCCAGGGCGATGGCCTGTGATGCCCCTAGGGTAGACACCGCTTGCTCGCACAAGAAACCAACACCAAACCTATACAAATAATTTGACTTGTATAACTACACACCTATGATAGACACAAGTTGTACATGGATTGCTGCATGTACAAGGTCTAACGAGGTCAGGTTATGCAAGCGAGCAAAGCCAAACTGGGCATCAGCGCCTGCCTGCTGGGCGCCGAAGTCCGCTATAACGGCGGCCACAAGCTGTCGCGCCTGTGCAGCCGCAGCCTCACCGAACACTTCGATTTCATCCCGGTCTGCCCCGAGGTCGGCATCGGCATGTCGATCCCGAGGGAACCGATTCGCCTGGTAGGTGACCCACACGAGCCGCGTGCTGTCGGCACCGTCGACCGCGCGCGCGACGTCACCGATGCCCTGGCCGCCTACGGCGAGCGCATGGCCAACGAGCTGCAAGGCATCAGCGGCTACATCTTTATGCAGCAGTCGCCCTCCTGCGGTCTGGAGCGGGTCAAGGTCTACCAGGAAGGCGGACGCCCGAGCGAGCCGGGCCGCGGTATCTTCGCCGCCGCCTTCTGCGCGCGGCACCCGGATCTGCCGGTGGAAGAAGACGGTCGCCTCAACGACCCGGTCCTGCGCGAGAACTTCATCACCCGCGTTTACGCCCACGCCGAATGGCAACGCCTGCTGCTGCAGGGTCTGACGCGCCGTTCACTGATCGCCTTCCACTCGCGCTACAAGTACCTGCTGATGGCCACCGATCCGGTGCGCTACAAGTCGCTCGGGCGCATGCTCGGCGACCTCAGCCAGCACGACCTGGGCGAGTTGGCGCCGCGCTATTTCAGCGAACTGATGAGCGCGCTGAAGAAATGCGCTACCCGTGGCACCCACAGCAATGTGCTGCAGCACCTGAGCGGCTACCTCAAACGCACTCTGAGTGCCGACGAGAAGCAGGAGATGCAGCAACTGATCGGTCAATACCGCGAGGGTATCGTGCCGCTGGTGGTACCGCTGACGCTGCTCAAGCACCACTTCCGCCGTCACCCGGATCGCTACATCGCCGAGCAGGCGTATCTGCAGCCGCACCCCGAGCCACTCAGCCTGCGCAACGCGCTGTGATGCCATGACCAGCGAAACCATCGCCGAAGAAGAAACCGGCCACGACTACCGCCAGGCGCTCGACGAGGGCTACCTGCCGATCCGCGAGGTAGCCCGCAGCACCGGCATCAACGCCGTGACCCTGCGTGCCTGGGAACGCCGCTATGGCCTGATCGTGCCGTACCGCACACCCAAGGGGCACCGCCTCTACTCGCCGGCCAACCTCGTGCGCATCAACGCCATTCTCGCCTGGCTGGCGCGCGGCGTTGCAGTCGGTCAGGTCAAGGCGCTGCTCGACCATGAGCAGGTGCCACAAGCCACTACTACCGATACCTGGTCACGTCAGCGCAACGAACTGCTCGGCTGTATCGCCCAGCTCAACGAGCGACGGCTCGACGACCGCTTCAACTCGGCACTGGCGCTCTACCCAGCCAGCACCCTGGTGGAACAGCTGCTTTGGCCACTGCTGGGTGAATTGCGTCAGCGCTGGCAAGGTCAGTTCGGCGCACGTGCCGAGCAGGTGTTCTTCCTCTCCTGGCTGCGCAGCAAGCTGGCCACCCGCATTTACCACTGCAATCGCCAGGTCGGTGGCGCGCCGCTGCTGCTGATCAACCTCGGCGAGGCACCGATGGAACCGGGCCTGTGGTTGTGCGCCTGGCTGGCCAGCGCCAGTGATTGCCCGGTAGAGGTGTTCGATTGGCCGCTACCGCCCAACGAACTGTTGACGGCGCTGGAGCACATCGCCCCGCGCGCCGTGCTGCTATACGCCGAAGAAGCCCTGGACGGTGCCCTGGTGCGCCGCCAGTTACCCCGGCTGGCCGAACAATGCCAGGTGCCGCTGTTGCTCGCTGGCCCCGCCGCCCACATTCACCGCGACTCGTTGACTGATCTGGAATCGGCCAGCGACCCGCTCAACGCGCACGCCTGGCTATTGCACCGTGGCTTGCTCGGTGCCCAAGAGGTCCCCCCATGCAGCAACTGATGTGGTTTCGCAGCGACCTGCGCACCCAGGACAACACTGCCCTGAGCCACGCCATGAGCAGCGGCGCGACCATCGCCCTGTATCTGGTCACGCCCGGCCAGTGGCAGCGACATGACGACGCCGCGAGCAAGGTGGACTTCTGGCTGCGCAACCTGACGGAGCTGAGCAAGGCCCTGGCGGCGCTCAATGTGCCGCTGCTGGTACGTCACTGCCACGACTGGAGCGAGGCGCCGCTGCAGGTCGCCGAGGTCTGCCATGACCACGACATCAGCGCCGTGCACGTCAACGAGGAGTACGGCATCAACGAAAGCCTGCGCGATCAGCAGGTCTGCGCCTACCTCAGCCAGCAGGCCATCGCCTGGCACAGCCACCTCGATCAGCTGTTGTTCAAACCTGGCAGCGTACTGACCCGCTCCGGCGGCTACTTCCAGGTCTACAGCCAGTTCCGCAAGGTGTGCTACGAGCGCCTGCACACAGCCCTGCCAGCCTTGATCGCCCCTCCGAAGGCACAAACGCCGCTGGCCATCAGCAGTGACGTGGTTCCCGAAACCGTAGAGGGTTTCGCTACTCCCAGCGACAGCCTGCGCCTGCTCTGGCCCGCCGGAGAGAACACTGCGCTGCAGCGCCTGGAGCGCTTTGCCGACGAGCAGGTGGCCTACTATAAGGATGAACGCGACTTCCCCGCCAAGCCTGGCACCAGCCAGTTGTCGGCCTATCTGGCCGCCGGCGTCGTATCGCCGCGGCAATGCCTGCATGCCGCACTCGCGGCCAATCAGGGTGAGTTCGACAGTGGCAACCCAGGCATCGTCACCTGGATCAACGAACTGCTCTGGCGTGAGTTCTACAAGCACACCTTGGTCGGCTATCCACGGGTATCGCGCCACCGCGCCTTCCGCCTGGAAACCGAGGCGCTGCCATGGCGTGACGCACCGCAGGAGCTGGCCGCCTGGCAAGAGGGCCGCACCGGCTTGCCGATCATCGATGCCGCCATGCGCCAACTGCTGGAAACCGGCTGGATGCACAATCGCCTGCGCATGATCGTGGCCATGTTCCTGACCAAGAACCTGCTGATCGACTGGCGCGAAGGCGAGCGTTTCTTCATGCGCCACCTGATCGACGGCGACCTGGCCGCGAACAACGGTGGCTGGCAGTGGAGCGCCTCCACCGGTACCGACGCAGCGCCCTACTTCCGCATTTTCAACCCGATCAGCCAATCGCAGAAATTCGATCCCGATGGCCAGTTCATTCGCCAGTGGGTGCCGGAACTGGTTGGTCTGAACAAGCGTGATATCCATGACCCGTCCGCACTGGGCGGCCTGTTCGCGCCCTCCGGCTACCCGCGCCCGATCGTCGATCTGGCGCGCTCGCGTGAACGCGCCCTGGCCGCGTTCAAGAACCTCTCTGCGCGGGAGGTTCCGGCATGAGTGCATTTCTTCACGGCTTCGCCGAGCGTTTCGTCGCGCTGAACAAGGACAACCTCGATCTGCTCGGCGAGCTGTACAGCGACGATGTGCTGTTTCGCGACCCGCTGCATGAAGTGCATGGACTGACGGCGGTACGCCGCTATTTCGCCGAACTCTACGCCAACGTCGAAGCGCTGCGTTTCGAGTTCCACGGCTTCGATCAGGTCGCCGAAGGTGAGGGCTACCTGCGCTGGACCATGCGTTATCGCCACCCACGCCTACGTGGCGGCGAGGAAATCGCCGTCGAAGGCTGCTCGCACCTGCTCTGGCGTGAGCGCGTTTATCAACACCGTGACTACTTCGATGCTGGCGCACTGCTCTATGAACATCTGCCAGTACTCGGCAGCGTGATCGCCTGGTTGAAGCGGAGGCTGGC
The DNA here is from genome assembly GCF_048068235.1 of Pseudomonas sp. NY15364. Classification (NCBI taxonomy): domain Bacteria; kingdom Pseudomonadati; phylum Pseudomonadota; class Gammaproteobacteria; order Pseudomonadales; family Pseudomonadaceae; genus Pseudomonas; species Pseudomonas sp. NY15364. Next base: position 113,855 of record NZ_JBLUPX010000008.1, read on the forward strand.
ATGAAACGTATCTGGCTCACGGGCGCCAGCAGCGGTATCGGTGCCGCACTGGCCGAGGAGTTGCTCAAGGCCGGCCATCAACTGGCGCTGAGCGCACGCAGCAGCGGCCCATTGCAGGATTTCGCCGCGCGTTATGGCGATCAGGTACTGGTCGCCCCGGGTGACCTGACCGACGCCGAGCAGGTGCGCGCCATCGGCGAGCGCATCGCTCAACAGTGGGGCGCGCTAGATTGCGTGATCCTCAACGCCGGTACCTGCGAATACATCGAGGTGCGCCAGTTCGAGGCGGCGATGATCGAACGCGTGGTCAGCACCAACCTGTTCGCCGCCAGCTACTGCATCGAGGCCGCCCTGCCCTTGCTGCGCCGAGGCAACCGCCCGCACCTGGTCGGCGTCGGCAGTTCGGTCACCTTCCTGCCGCTGCCACGCGCCGAGGCCTATGGCGCGTCCAAAGCGGCGATGCGCTACCTGATACAGACATTGCGCATCGACCTGGCGGCAGAAGGTATCGACGTCACCCTGGTCAGTCCCGGTTTCGTCGATACCCCGCTGACGCAGAAGAACGACTTCCCCATGCCCATGCGCTGGCCGGTGGAGCGCGCCGCAAGGCACATCGCCGCACGCCTGGACAAGCGCCCGCACGAGATCGCTTTCCCCACCCCCTTCATCGCCATCCTGAAACTGCTCGGCAGCCTGCCCAGCAGCCTGCAACTGGCCATAGGTCGCCGCTTGGCGCGTAACGAGGACAACGCATGAAAATCGCCATCGTCGGCAGCGGCATTGCCGGCCTGACCTGCGCCTATCTGCTCAACCGCCAGCACGACATTCAGGTGTTCGAGGCCAGCGACTGGATCGGCGGCCACACCCATACCGTCGACGTGCAGGTGGACGGCCGCAGCTATGCAGTAGATACCGGTTTCATCGTCTTCAACGACTGGACCTACCCCAACTTCATCCGCCTGCTGGGACAAGTCGGCGTCGGCTTCAAGCCCACCGAAATGAGCTTCTCGGTCAGCGACCCGGCCACCGGCGTGGAATACAACGGTCACGACCTCAATACCTTGTTCGCCCAGCGCAGCAACCTGGTGTCGCCGGCGTTCTGGGGCATGCTGCGCGACATCCTGCGTTTCAATCGCCAGTCGCTGGACGACCTGGCCAACAACCGCATCAGCGCCGACACCACGCTAGGCCAGTACCTCGAGCGCAACGGCTATGGCCGCCGCTTCATCGAGCATTACATCGTGCCGATGGGTTCGGCCATCTGGTCGATGTCGCTGGCCGACATGCTCGGTTTCCCGCTGCAGTTCTTCGTGCGTTTCTGCAAGAACCACGGCCTGCTCTCGGTCAGCGACCGCCCGACCTGGCAGGTCATCGAAGGCGGCTCGCGCAGCTACGTGGCACCGCTGACCGCCAGCTTCGCCGAGCGCATTCGCCTCAACTGCCCGGTCAGCCGCGTCGTGCGCGATGAGGACGGCGTCACCCTGCACAGCGCAGCCGGCAGCGAACGCTTCGACAAGGTGATCTTCGCCTGCCACAGCGACCAGGCCTTGGCCCTGCTCGATCAAGCCAGCGAGAAGGAAAGTGAAATCCTCGGGGCCTTGCCCTATGCCAACAACGATGTGGTACTGCATACAGACACGCGCCTGCTGCCCAGGCGCAAGCTGGCCTGGGCCAGCTGGAACTATCGCCTGGGTGGGCCTAGCGACCAGCCGGCGGCCGTGACCTACAACATGAACATCCTGCAGGGCATCGACAGCGATACCACCTTCTGCGTCAGCCTCAACCAGACGGCCGCCATCGACCCGAGCAAGATCCTTGCACGCTTCCAGTACGCCCACCCCCAGTACAGCCTGGCCGGCACCGCCGCCCAGGCGCGCTGGGAAGAGTTGCTCGGTGCCCAGCACAGCTACTACTGCGGCGCCTACTGGGCCAACGGCTTCCATGAAGACGGTGTGGTCAGCGCGCTGCGCGTGGCGCGCGCCTTCGGAGAAACGCTGTGATGCACAGCGCCCTGTACAGCGGCTGGGTGCAGCATCGTCGCTTCGCCCCACGCGCCCATGCCTTTCGCTATCGCATGGGCCTGCTGTACCTCGACCTGAGCGAACAGGCGCAACTGTTCGCCCTGTCAAAGCTGGCCGGCTCCGGCCGCTGGGCGCCATTCGCCTTTCGCGAGAGAGATTACCTGCCCGAGGCGACCCGCCAGGGCGTGGCGCTGCATGAGGCAGTGCGCGATCGCGTGGAGCAGGCACTGGGCACACGCCCGCAAGGTCGCATCTGCGTGCTGACGCAGCCGCGCAGCTGGGGCCTGGCGTTCAACCCGGTGAGCATCTTCTACTGCCATGACGCCGACCAGCGCCTGATGGCGATTCTCTGCGAAGTGAGCAACACGCCATGGCGTGAGCGTTATCACTACGTGCTGCCGGCAGAGGGCGAAGGCCGTCACCAGGTCAGCGTAGACAAGGCCTTTCATGTCTCGCCTTTCCTGCCGCGCGAGCTGCAATACCGAATGAGTTTCAGCGCCGTCGGCGAACGCCTTGGCGTGCACATGGCCGACTGGCAAGGCGATACCAAGATGTTCGATGCCAGCCTCAGCCTGCACCGCGAAGCTCTCGACCGCGCCAGCCTGCACCGCTATCTGCTCAGTTTCCCCTGGATGACCGGCAAAACCCTGGCCGCCATCTACTGGCAGGCGATGCGCCTGCTGTTCAAGCGCATCCCGATTTTCGACCACAAGCCCGCGGAAGGCAGCTTCCGTGTAGCCCGCCCGCAAGCGAAGGACATGCCCCATGAAGAGCTCTAGCCTGACCGCAACGAGAAGCCTGGTACGCAGTGGCAACGGCATTGGCGCCGGTCTGTTGCGGCGCGCCGTGATGCGCCAACTGCAGAACCTGCACCACGGCCTGCTGGTGATTCATGAAGCGGGGGACAGCCTGCATTTCGGTGACCCGCAGGCTGCTCTGCGCGCCGAAATCACGGTGCATGACCCTGCGGTCTGGGGCCTGGTGGCGGGTAACGGCTCGATCGGCTCGGGCGAAGCCTACATCCATGGCTACTGGAGCACGCCGGATCTGACTGCGGTGATCCGTATCTTCGTCGCCAACCTCGATGTGCTGGACGCCATGGAAGGCGGCCTGGCACGCCTGGGGCGCCCGCTGATCCAGGGCCTGCACTGGCTCAACCGCAACACTCGGCAAGGTTCGCGCCGCAACATCGCCGCGCACTACGACCTGGGTAACGACCTGTTCGAACAGTTCCTCGACCCGACCATGATGTACTCCGCGGCGATGTTCTCCAGCAAGGAGGACACTCTGGAACAGGCTCAGCTCAACAAGCTCGAACGCATCTGCCAGAAGCTCGCACTGCAACCGTCCGACCATCTACTGGAAATCGGCACGGGCTGGGGCAGCATGGCCATCTACGCCGCGATCCATTACGGCTGCCGGGTGACCACAACCACACTGTCTCGCGAGCAGCACGCCCACACCGAGCGACGCATTCGCGAGCTGGGCCTGGAGGATCGCGTCACCCTGCTGCTGGAGGACTACCGCGACCTCGATGGCCAGTACGACAAACTGGTGTCCATCGAGATGATCGAAGCCGTCGGCCACCGCTTCCTGCCCACCTATTTCGAGCAATGCTCGCGCCTGCTCAAAGCCGATGGGCTGATGTTACTGCAGGCCATCACCATTCGTGATCAACGCTACGAGCAAGCCTGCAAGTCGGTGGACTTCATCCAGCGTTACATCTTCCCCGGTGGCGCCCTGCCTTCGGTAAACAAGATGCTCGATGTCGTAACCCGACACACCGACTTCAACCTGCATCACATGGAAGATTTCGGCCTGCACTACGCACGCACCCTGCGCCTGTGGCACGACAACCTGCGTCATGCGCGGCAGCGCCTGGAGCAATTGGGCTACGACGATTACTTCTATCGCCTGTGGGAGTTCTACCTCTGCTATTGCGAAGGCGGCTTCCTCGAACGCACCATTGGCACCGCGCAATTGCTGCTGGCCAAACCGGCCGCTCGCCCTGCGCCTCTGTTAGGAAATTTCGATGCCTAAGCTGATCGCCAATGCCCTCCTGTTCCAGCTCGGCTGGCTGGTCTGCGTCTTTGCCGGCGACAGCCCCTGGCTGCTGGTGGTGGCGGCGATCATCGGTGTGCACCTGCTGTGGGTCAGCAGTTGGGCTGCCGAAGGCAAGTTGCTGCTCAGCGTGTTTCTCGCCGGCAGTGCGCTGGACAGCTTTCTGCTCAACCTCGGCGTGTTCGATTTCGGCGAGGAGCGCCAGCTGATCCCTCTTTGGCTGGCCCTGCTCTGGCTGCTGCTGGCCAGCACGCTCAACCACTGCCTGGCCTGGACCGCACAGCCCTGGTGGCGCAGCAGCATGCTGGGCGCGCTTGCCGCACCGCTGTCCTACTACGGCGGCGCGAAGATCGCGGGCGTCGAACTGCCGCTGGGTACCTGGCCGACACTGGCGATTTTCGCTGGTGTCTGGGCCGTGGTGATGCCGGTACTCCATGGCTTCGCCAAGCTGTATCGCGGGCAATACGAGCAGAGCCTGCGTAGCCGGCGCTCCGCCTAGCAGGCCGTTTTTCAGCGTCTGCCAGGGTAGCGCTGCGTCTGTCAGCCCAGGTCCCTGATCGCCACGACGTGGCGTACACTGCCGCGCCATGAGCGAGACCATTTCCCTTACCCAACTGCCGACCACCCCCGAAATCAGTTGCAGCACCTGTGCAGCCTGCTGCTGCCAACTGGAAGTGATGCTGATCGGCGACACCGGCGTGCCACAACGCTACATCGAGACCGACGCCTGGGGCGGTGAGGTCATGCGCCGCCTGGACGACGGCTGGTGCATAGCGCTCGATCGCGACAGCATGCGCTGCACCATCTATGCACAGCGCCCGCTGATCTGCCGCGAGTTCGAACTCGGCGCCGCCGAATGCCTGGAAGAACGGCGCGGCATCGCCACCGCCTATAGCCAGTAACATCTTATGTATGAATTTTAATGTTGAGTAAGTGCATTTCTATAAATACATAACGATCAACCATGAAGGAACACCCTGGCTCAACACCGAGCCATTTCAGTGCGCCAGCACCAATCCAGTGCGTTACTCGGTCGCACTTCATGGCTTGATATCAAAAAAACAGAATAAAAGCGCATTTATTATTAATTAGTCGAATCCATCGCCGTCCCGCACACTTTCGGTGCTCTCTCCTTCGCCCCGCCACGCTCTCGCGAACCCACCAACAGCCCGTTACGAGCGACAGGAGAGGCACGCCTGAAATTTCTCAGCAAGACGGAATCATGATGGCTACCCTTGCGACTGCCCCCCATTATTACAACTACGAAATCGTTCGCCGCTTCACCCTCACAACCCTGTTCTGGGGCATCCTCGGAATGGGCATGGGTGTATTCATCGCGGCCCAACTGGTCTGGCCGGAATTGAACTTCGGTATTCCATGGCTCAGCTTCGGACGCATCCGCCCCGTCCACACCAATCTGGTGATCTTCGCCTTCGGCGGCGGCGCGCTGTTCGCCACCTCGTTCTACGTGCTGCAACGTACCTGTCGAGTACGGATCATCTCCGACGGTCTGGCCAACTTCCTGTTCTGGGGCTGGCAGGCAGCCGTGCTGGCGATGATCGTCAGCTATCCGCTGGGCATCACCTCCTCCAAGGAATATGCCGAGATGGAGTGGCCGATCGCCTTGTGGGTCACCCTGTTGTGGGTGATCTACGCCTACCTGTTCTTCGGCACCATCGCTCGCCGCCAGGTGCGCCACATCTACGTGGGCAACTGGTTCTACGGTGCATTCATCATCGTCACGGGCATGGTGCATGTGGTCAACCACATCGCCGAACCAGTCTCGCTGCTCAAGTCCTACTCGGTGTACTCCGGCGCCACCGATGCAATGATCCAGTGGTGGTACGGCCATAGCGTGGTCGGCTTCATCCTCTCGGTAGGCTTCCTGGGGATGATGTATTACTTCGTGCCCAAGCAGGCCGAGCGGCCGATCTATTCCTATCGCCTGTCCATCGTGCACTTCTGGGCGATCATCACCCTGTATATCTGGGCCGGCCCGCATCACCTGCACTACACCGCTCTGCCGGACTGGGCGCAAACCCTCGGCATGGCCATGTCGGTCATCCTTCTGGCGCCCAGTTGGGGCGGCATGATCAACGGCATGATGAGTCTGTCCGGCGCCTGGCATAAGCTGCGCACCGATCCAATCCTGCGCTTTCTGGTCGTTTCGCTGGCGTTCTACGGCATGAGCACCTTCGAAGGCCCGATGATGGCCATCAAGACCGTCAACGCGCTGTCCCATTACACCGACTGGACCATCGGCCACGTACACGCGGGAGCACTGGGCTGGGTGGCGATGATCTCCATCGGCGCGCTTTACCACATGCTGCCCAAGCTCTACGGCCGCACGCAGATGCACAGCGTCGGCCTGATCAATACGCACTTCTGGCTGGCGACCATCGGTACCGTGCTGTACATCGCGTCGATGTGGGTCAACGGCATCACCCAAGGCCTGATGTGGCGCGCGGTGAACGAGGACGGCACGCTGACCTACTCCTTCGTCGAGGCGCTGGAAGCCAGCCACCCCGGTTATGTCGTACGCCTGCTGGGCGGGGCGGTCTTCGCCAGCGGCATGCTGCTGATGGCTTGGAATACCTGGCTGACAGTACGCAACGGCGAACGCATCGATGCCGTACCCGCCACTCCGGATGTGGGAGCTGCCGCCCATGCCTGACGCTCTGATCTTGCCGGTTCTCGCCACGCTGGGCTGCCTGCTCGGTTGCTGGCTGAGCTGTCGCACTCCGTCGACGCTCGACCAGGCCAGCCTGCTGCCCTTCGCCGATGATCCCGACGCCGCGGCACGCATGACGCAAGCCACGGGCCGCCCTTGCGAGGTCACCACGCAGCCACTCGAAGAGCCCGGCAATCCGACCGAAGAGTCTCTGCTCGCTTGACGTTCCTTCGCCCACGGACGGGCGTCCAGAAGTGCCGCTTGCGGCACCCTCAGGGCTTTTCAGTAGTGAAGAGCCCTCTTTTTTTGACCGGATACCATGAACACACCATCACGCCTGCACCAATGGTGCATCGCCTTTCTCCCCGAGGCTCCACACACGCGCCCACGCGAATGGCTGCGCGCGGCACTCGGCGCCAGCCTGGGTTTTGTCTTCACCACCTGGCTATGCAGCCAGCTTTTCGGCCCGCAGCTGGCCGTGCACTTCTCCGGCCCGCTGGCCGCCTCAGCGGTACTGCTGTTCGCCGTCTCTTCGGGCGCACTGGCGCAACCCTGGTCGATCCTCGGCAGCTATCTGTGCGCCACGCTGGTCGGTGTGCTGGTCGGTCATCTGCTCGATCACAGCCTGCTTGGCGCCGCCCTGGCGATAGGTCTGAGCCTGTTGCTGATGTGCCCGCTGCGTTGCCTGCACCCGCCAGGCGGTGCCATCGCCTTCTGCGTCGTATTCGCGCCCGTGGCACCGGGCATACCCGCCTGGCACCCGGCCATGACGGTGGTGATCGCCGCGCTGGGCCTGCTGAGCAGTGCGCTGATCTATAACAACCTCACCGGCATGCGCTACCCGCGCCAGACTGCGCCAGCAGCCGATGCACACCATACCCGCGACCTGTTGCCCGGCGAGCGCGTGGGCATCCGCGATACCGATCTCGACCAGGCGCTCGACGAACTCGGCGCCTTCGTCGACGTGACTCGCGAAGACCTGGCGATGATCGTCAAAAGCACCGAGCGCTATGCGCTGCGCCGCAGCATGGGCGATATCCGTGCCGGCCAGGTGATGTCACGCGACCTGATCTGCGCCACGCCGGGCACCAGCATCAAACAGGGCCTGCACCTGCTGCGCCATCACCACCTCAAGGCGCTACCAATCCTCGACCATAATCAGCAACTGGTCGGCATCGTCAGCCTCAGCGACCTGATCGCCCCCCTGCATCACCGCCCGGCCAAGCGCCTTGGCCTGTTCAAGCGACGCCCTCGCCCGCGCCTGGGCGAGCTGATGAGCAGCCCGGTACGCTGCACCGAGGTCGATACGCACGTTGTCGACCTGATCGACGTGTTATCCGACCGCGGCCTGCACTGCCTGCCGGTACTGGAGAACGAGAAACTGGTGGGCATCATCACCCAGACCGACGTGATTGCTGCGCTGCAACGAGATCTTTTGGCCCACTTCGATTGAGACGACGACCTACTGGACACCTCTAAAAACTACCTGCGTTGCCATCGCTGCGTTAAAAAAGCTCGTGCGCGAGTCCGATCAAAATACTCACTAACAGCTCGTAAACTCCGCTTTTTCGCCTTTTTGGCCTTACGCTGGCTGCCTCGCCTACGTTTTTAGAAGCCCCCATACTGCGACTCAAGCTCGTTACCCCAAATGCGGCTGCTCATCGAAAAGTGCCAGAGCAGCCCTTACACTGCCCGTCTGCCCGCTTGCTGAGCCCTGCCACGACATGGACATCGATCTGACTCGCACCTTTCTGGAAATCGTTCGCAGCGGCAGCTTCATCGCCGCCGCCGAACGCCTACACGTTACCCAGACGGCCGTTACGGCGCGCATCCAGAAGCTCGAAGGCCACCTCAACTGTACGCTGTTCGTACGCAACCGAGCCGGGGCCAAGCTAACGGCCGACGGCGAAGCCTTCGTCGCCTACGCCAATCAGATACTGCAAACCTGGGAGGCAGCGCAGCGCGACCTGCCGCTACCGGACGGCTATCACAACGTCATCCACATCGGCGGCGAGGTCAGTCTGTGCAACCCGTTGATGCTGCGCTGGGTCAGCCGCATCCGCACCCACATCGACCAGTACGCCGTGCACTCCCATATCGGCGCAGGTCAGGAGCTGCTGCGTCAGCTTGAACTGGGCGTGCTCGATGCAGCCTTGGTTTATCAGCCGAACTACTGGCCGGGCATGCAAGTGGAGCAGTTGCTGGAAGAAAAGCTGATCTTGGTACGCGCGAAGAATCCCGAACCCTATGTGTACGTCGACTGGGGCGAGGCCTTCCGCCTGCAGCACGACAGCGCGCTACCGGATCGGGCAAAGGCGCCAGTATCGTTCAACCTCGGGCCGCTGGCCCTTCAGTACATTCTCGAGCACGGCGGTTCTGGCTACTTCCGCACGCGAGTGGTGCAGAGCTACCTGGACAAGAAAGTGCTCAAACGCGTGCCGCGCGCACCCGAGTTCAGCTACCCGACCTACCTGGTGTATTCCCGCGAGCGCGACTCGGTAGTGCTCCAGCAGGCGTTCGATCTACTGCGCGGAATCATCGCCGAGGACACGGACTGGTCGCAGCGCTGGGACCCGATGATCTAAGTACCATCTGAAACGAAATCGCCCCTCGTATAGAGGGGCGATTTCTTCATAGCCATGTCAATGACTGTTCAGAAGCTCATGCGGTAATGCACGGTGTAGGCTTCTGCGCCATCGTTTGGCTTCTTCAGACCGGCGTTGGAATAGTGGATCGCACGCAGGCCGATTTCCTGCCCGGCGAAACGCAGGCCGACGCCGATGCGGTCTTCGAACTGAAACGACGAACCCAGTTCGTTGCTTTCCAGCTCGGTGCTGGAGAAAGCGGCAACGCCGATACCGGCTTCGATGTAAGGACGCACGTTCTGCCCGGCGAACTCGTAAAGGAATACTGGCGCGAAGGAAACGCTGTGGTTGCTCGCCGTGTCGTCACCGTCCCAGTAGGTGTAACCCAGGTCCCAGTAGCCAGTCAGACGGCCGTAGCTGCTCTCCAGCCAGCTGTGGTTCCAATCCCACTGCGCGCCCAGGCGATAAACCATCGTTGAATCACCGCTCTGACCAATAGCCGCGGTTACATCCGCAGCCTGTGCAGCACCCATAGTTCCGAACGTGAGGGCTGTTGCTGCGGCAAAGGCGTACAACTTCTTCATGAGTCATTCCTTTTTAGCGAGGGTTTTTATCAGGCTGTGACAAAAATATAGAAGCATCCGATAACAGGGATAGCCTGATCGGAAAAAAATTCACTATATCGAAAGAACCTGGGCCTTTTCACCTAGTAAAATCGGCAAAACCCGGCGAAGTTGCGCTGGCTCCCCACTGCTCCAGTAACGCGTTTCCCCGGCCGGCAGCGTCGCCAGCAGATCGTGACGCGAGAGCAGGCGTTGCAACTGCCGCGCCACTGCCGCACCGGTATCGATCAGCGTTACCGACGCCGGCACCAGCTCACTCAGCAATGGACGCAGGAAGGGGTAATGCGTGCAGCCGAGAATCAGCGTGTCACAGCCCTCGGCCAACAGCGGCGTGACATAACCTTGCAGCAACTCTCGCGTGGCGGGCGCCTGCAGCTCGCCCGCCTCTATGCACTCCACCAGTCCGGGACAGGGCTGGGTCACTACCCGCACGTCATTGGCGAAGCGGTCGAGCAGCGCGGCGAATCGGGCGCTCTTCAGCGTACCGGTGGTCGCCAGCACGCCGACCACGCCACTGCGCGTGGCTGCCGCGGCGGGCTTCACCGCAGGCTCCATGCCGACGATGGGCAGGTTCGGATAACGTTCGCGCAACTCTGCAGCCGCAGCGGCAGTCGCGGTATTGCACGCCAGCACCAACGCCTTGGCACCTTGTGCCAGCAGATGTTCGGTGATCACCACACAGCGCTCGCGAATGTACTCCGGGCTTTTCTCGCCGTAGGGCACATGGCCGCTGTCAGCGACGTAAAGCAGCGACTCGTTCGGCAGTAGCTGACGAATCTCGCGCAGCACCGACAGGCCACCGACGCCCGAGTCAAAAACGCCAATCGGCGCCTGCGACTGACTCATTTCAAGCCATCCCCACGGCTACGCAGCCTATCCTTAGCGCCCACCGCACACCTCGCAGGCCGGGTCGCGCTTGACCCGCAGTTCGCGAAAGCGCGTACCCAGCGCATCGATCAGCAGCAGGCGGCCCACCAGCGGCTCGCCGAAACCGGCCAGCAGCTTGAGTGCCTCCAGCGCCTGCAGGCTGCCGACCAGACCAACCAGCGGCCCGACAACGCCGGCCTCGCTACAGGTCAGCTCGGCTTCGCTACCGTGGCCGTACAGGCAGTGGTAGCAAGGGCTGGCTTCATTGCGCGGGTCGAACACCGACAGTTGCCCTTCCAGGCGGATCGCCGCACCGGAGACCAGCGGCTTGCCCACCGCGACGCACGCAGCGTTGACCGCCTCGCGGGTAGAGAAATTGTCCGAGCAGTCCAGCACCAGATCGACGCCACTCACGGCGACGGCCAGCGAATCGGCGTCCAGCGCCTGGCGATGCGGCACCAGCGTGACCTGCGGGTTGATCGCCGCCAGACGCGCCATAGCCGAGTCCACCTTGGCCTGGCCGATGCTGGCGGTGTCGTGGGCGATCTGCCGTTGCAGGTTGGTCAGATCCACCGTATCGAAGTCAGCCAGGTGCAACTCGCCCACACCGGCAGCAGCCAGGTACAAGGCCACGGGCGAGCCCAGCCCGCCCATGCCGACGATCAGCACACGCCCCTGCTTCAGGCGCAGTTGGCCTTCCACATCTATCTGTTTCAGCAGGATCTGCCGGCTGTAACGCAGCAGTTCATCATCGCTCAGCATCTGATCACTCACGGTCGAAACGTCCCAAACTGATGCGCTCGTGGTCGCCCAGGTCACGCCGGCTCTCGACCTCGACGAAGCCACCCTCGCTGAGCAAGCTGCGCACGGCCTCGGCCTGATCGAAGCCATGCTCCAGCAGCAGCCAGCCACCGGACAGCAGGTGCTGCGGCGCGGCCTGGATGATCGCACGAATATCGTCCAGCCCGTCGCTGCCGGCGATCAGAGCGCTGCTCGGCTCGAAACGCACGTCACCCTGTTCGAGATGCTGGTCGTCCGCACGGATATAAGGCGGGTTGCTCAGGATCAAGCCATAGCGCTGTCCAGCCAGGGCGGAAAACCAATGGCTGTGCAAGAACGCTGCGTTACCCAGTTGCAGGCGCTGACGATTGCGCTCAGCCAGGGCCACGGCGTCCTCGACACGATCCACGCCGGTCACTTGCCAGGCCGGGCGCTCGCTGGCCAGGGCCAGGGCGATGGCGCCAGTGCCAGTGCCCAGATCGAGCACGGCCAGCGGCGTGGCGGGCAGCAACTCGAGCGCTGTTTCAACCAGCAGCTCGGTGTCAGGACGTGGGATCAGGGTATGTGGCGCCACCTCCAGATCGAGGCTCCAGAAGCCCTGATGACCGAGGATATAAGCAACCGGCTCACCCTCGCGGCGGCGCTGCAGATTCGCCTGGAACAACGCCAGTTGATCGGCCTCCAGCTCGCGCTCCGGCCAGGTGCGCAGGTAGCTGCGTGGCTTGCTCAGCGCGGCGGCCAGCAGCAACTCCGCATCCAATCGCGGTGTGGGCGAGTCGGGCAGGTCAGCGGTGTCGAGCAGGGATTCGATGGTGGCCATGGTTCATCCTGGCGGCATTCTTCTCCCCTCTCCCGCTTGCGGGGCTTGCGCGGAAATAGCGAAGCATCGCTTCGCCCGCTCAAGCGCCCTGAGCTCTGCGAGGGGCTGGGGCGCAGAGCGGGGCCGGGGGGAGAGGGCGTGCCGTCAAGCCCCCTCTCCCTAAGCCTCTCCCCGAGGGGCGAGGGGACTGATTCGTGACCGGTCAAATTTCGCCGCAGGGTGCGCAATGCGCACCGCTGCAATCAATCGCCCAGTGCCGCCAGCTGGTCGGCCTGGTATTCGGCCAGCAGCGGCTCGATCACCGCTTCCACGCCACCGGCAATCACTTCGTTCAGCGAATACAGGGTCAGGTTGATGCGGTGGTCGGTCACCCGGCCCTGCGGGAAGTTGTAGGTACGGATGCGCTCGGAGCGATCACCGGACCCCACCAGCAGCTTGCGCGTTTCGGAGATTTCCTTGTGCGCCGCCGCTTCCTGTTGGTCCTGCAGCTTGGCCGCCAGCCAGGCCATGGCCTTGGCGCGGTTCTTGTGCTGCGAGCGCTCTTCCTGACACTCCACCACCGTGCCGGTGGGAATGTGGGTGATACGGATCGCCGAGTCGGTAGTGTTGACGTGCTGACCGCCGGCGCCGGAGCTGCGATAGGTATCGACGCGCAGATCGGCCGGGTTGATCTCGATGGCGGCCTGTTCGTCCGGCTCCGGCAGCACCGCCACGGTGCAGGCGGAGGTGTGGATGCGGCCCTGGGATTCGGTCTCCGGCACGCGCTGCACGCGATGAGCACCGGACTCGAACTTGAGCTTGGCGTAGACGTTGTCGCCCTCGACACGGGCGATCACTTCCTTGAAGCCGCCGTGCTCGCCCTCGTTGGCCGACAGCACCTCGACCCGCCAGCCCTGCCTCTCGGCATAGCGCGAGTACATGCGGAACAGGTCGCCGGAGAAGATCGCCGCCTCGTCACCGCCAGTACCGGCGCGGATTTCCAGGTAGACGTTGCGACCGTCGTTGGGGTCCTTGGGCAGCAGCATGCGTTGCAGCTTGTCTTCGAGACTGGCCAACGCTTCCTTGGCCTGTGCCACTTCTTCCTCGGCCATCTCGCGTAGATCCGGGTCGCTTTCCTTGAGCAGCGCCTGAGCGCCTTCGAGGTCGCTCTGCACCTTGCGCAGCTCACGGAAGGTCGCGATCACCGGCTCGATTTCGGCATATTCCTTGGAATAGGCGCGGAACTGCGTCTGCTTGGAAATCACCTCGGCATCGCCGAGCAGCGCCGTGAGTTCCTCGAAGCGGTCGCTGAGGTTATCCAGCTTGTTCAACAGTGAAGCTTTCATTGCAGACCTTTGTCCTGCGGCGCGCTCTCGTCGAGGGCGAACAATTCCTGGGCCAGGCTGAGCGCATCAACGCGCCCCTCGGCAGTAAGTTTCTTCATGCGCACGCTGGGCGCGTGCAGCAGCTTGTTGGTCAGGCCTCGCGCCAGTTGCGCCAGCACGTCCTCGGGATTGCTGCCATTGACCAGCATGCGCTGGGCCTTGGCCAGTTCCTCGTCGCGCAGGCGTTCGGCCTGCTGGCGGTAGGCCTTGAGCACATCGACCGCGGCCAGCTCGCGCAGGCGCTGCATGAAGTCGTCGGTGCCGGCAGCCACCAGTTCCTCGGCAGCCTGCGCTGCGCCCTGGCGGCTCTTGAGGTTTTCCTCGATGACTTCGTGAAGGTCATCGACGGTATAGAGGTAGACGTCATCCAGCTCGCCCACCTGCGGCTCGATATCGCGTGGCACGGCGATGTCGACCATGAAGATCGGCTTGTGCTTGCGCTTTTTCAGCGCACTTTCCACCGCACCCTTGCCGAGAATCGGCAACTGACTGGCGGTGGAGCTGATGACGATGTCGCTGTGCGCCAGCTCGTCGGGAATGTCCGAGAGCAGCACCGCATGCGCGCCGAACTGCTCGGCCAGTTGGCTGGCACGCTCCAGGGTGCGGTTGGCAACGACGATGCGCTTGATGCCCTGATCGTGCAGATGGCGCGCCACCAGGCTGATGGTCTCGCCGGCGCCGATCAGCAGCGCCTGGCTGCGGTGCAGGTCGGCGAAGATCTGCTTGGCCAGGCTGACCGCAGCGAAAGCCACCGACACCGGGTTCTCGCCGATGGCAGTGTCGGTGCGCACTGTCTTGGCGGTGCTGAAGGTGGCCTGGAACAGGCGCCCCAGCAATGGCCCGACGGTGCCGGCCTCACGCGCCACGGCGTAGGCGGACTTGAGCTGACCGAGAATCTGCGGCTCGCCCAGTACCATCGAGTCGAGCCCGCAGGCGACGCGCATCATGTGCCGAACCGCATCGTCCTCGCTGTGCACGTAGGCGCAGGCACGCAGTTCGTCGACGCTCAGGCGGTGATAGTCGGCCAGCCACTGCAGCACTTCGTCGCTGCTCAGCTGATCCTGCTCCAGGTACAACTCGCTGCGGTTGCAGGTGGAGAGGATCGCTGCCTCACGGCTGGGCGTCAGCCGACACAGCTGCTGCAACGCCTCGACCAGTTGCTCAGGAGTAAAGGCAACGCGCTCGCGCACCTCTACCGAGGCGGTCTTGTGGTTGATACCGAGGGCGATAAAGGCCATGCAGGGTCGCTGAGGGGCAATACGGGAGCCGGCAATTGTCCTACTTCGCCCCCGAGAGAACAACTCCCGCGACCTATTGTCCCAATAGACAGTTCGCCGCATCGTCCTGGCCAGTGGGCTTGCTCCAAGGCTTGTGTCATGATGCCGCGAACGTCGCAGGGCACGCGCCAGCACGGCCCCCGCCCCGGAATAACGCACGACAAGGCACTATGAACAGACCCCTCGCGTTGCTCACTGCATTCGCCTTCCTCAGCGGCTGCCAAACCTTCGCCCCCAGCGAGCCGGACGGTACACCGCCGGTACAGGAAGCCGACCAGACCACCCAGCTGGAGCCGAGCGAGTACGGCTCGTTCAGCCAGGAAACCCTGTTCGCCCTGCTCACTGCGGAGCTGGCCGGGCAGCGCAATCGCTTCGACATCGCCCTCGGCAACTATGTGCAGCAGGCACAGATCACCGGCGATGCCGGCGTTGCAGAACGCGCCTTCCGCATTGCCGAGTACCTCGGCGCTGAACAGCCTGCGCTCGATAGCGCACTGATCTGGGCCCGTAACGCGCCGAGCAACATCGATGCGCAACGCGCCGCCGCCGTGCAGTTGGCCCGTGCCGGCCGTTACGACGAATCCATGACCTTTATGGAGCAGGTGCTGCAGCGCCAGGGCGATACCCACTTCGATTTCCTCGCCCTGTCCGCCGCGGAAACCGACCCGGACACCCGCGCCGGGCTGCTGCAAGGCTTCGACCGCCTGCTGAGCAAGAACCCGGACAACAGCCAGTTGCTGTTCGGCAAGGCCATCCTCCTGCAACAGGACGGCCGGGCCGAAGAGGCCCTGGAACTGCTCGAAGACAGCGCTGCAAGCACCAATGAGGTGTCGCCGATCCTGCTACGCGCTCGCCTGCTGCAGAGCCTCGGCCGCGGCAAAGAGGCCATGCCACTGCTGCAGAAAGGCATCCGCAACAACCCCGAAGACAAACGCCTGCGTCTGACCTACGCGCGCCTGCTGGTCGAGCAGGATCGCCTCGACGACGCCAAGGGCGAATTCTCCAAGCTGGTGCAGGAAAACCCCAACGACGACGACCTGCGTTTCTCCCTGGCCCTGGTGTGCCTGGAAGCCGAAGCCTGGGAAGAAGCCATCGTTTATCTGGAAGAGCTGGTCGAGCGCCGCAGCCATGTCGATGCCGCGCACTACAACCTTGGCCGCGCTTATGAGGCACTGAACGACAACGACAGCGCCCTGCAGGAATACGCCCAGGTCGGTCCGAGCAACGACTATCTGCCGGCCCAGCAACGCCAGGCCGAACTGCTGTTCGCTCAACAGCGCATCGACGAAGCCAGCGCGCGCCTGGCCCAGGCACGCGACGCGCAGCCCGATTACGCCATCCAGCTGTACCTGATCGAAGCCGAAGGCCTGAGCAATCGCCGCCAGGTCGAGCCGGCCTGGAAAGTGATCAACGAGGGACTGGAGCAGTATCCCAACGACCTCAACCTGCTCTACACCCGCGCCATGCTCGCGGAAAAGCGCGATGACCTGGCCCAGCTGGAAACCGACCTGCGCTACATCATCCAGCGCGAGCCGGAACACGCCATGGCACTCAATGCCCTCGGCTACACCCTGGCCGACCGCACCACGCGTTATGAAGAAGCGCGCGAGCTGATCGAGAAAGCGCACCAGCTCAACCCGGACGACCCGGCGATTCTCGACAGCCTTGGCTGGGTCAACTACCGCCTGGGCAACCTCGATGAGGCCGAGCGCCTGCTGCGCCAGGCCCTGGAGAAATTCCCCGACCACGAAGTCGCCGCGCACCTCGGCGAAGTGCTCTGGGCCCGGGGCAAACAGCGCGAAGCCAAACGCGTCTGGCGCGACGCCTTCGCCGATGCGCCAGACAGCCCCATTCTGCGTGACACGCTGTTGCGCCTGACCGGTTCCGAGACTCTTTGATGCTTCGTCACCTACTCGTATTCAGCCTTATCGCCCTGCTTGCCGGTTGCGCCGGCCTTACCTCGCGCGAAGCGCTGGAAGGCCAGGGCGACCCGGCCAAATGGAAGGCTCACAAGCTGCAGATCACCCAGCTCGATGGCTGGCAGATCAACGGCAAGATCGGCATTCGCGCCCCGCAAGACTCCGGCAGCGCCACGCTGTTCTGGCTGCAGCGCCAGGATTACTACGACATTCGCCTGTCCGGCCCGCTCGGTGGCGGCGCCGCCCGCCTGACCGGCCGCCCGGGTGACATCCTGCTGGAAGTGTCCAACCGTGGCCTCTACCGCGCCGAATCGCCGGAAGACCTGCTGCGCGAACAACTGCGCCTGGACCTGCCGGTGTCCAACCTGCTCTGGTGGATTCGCGGCCTGCCCGCCCCGGAAAGCCACAGCCGCATCACCCTTGATGGCGAAAGCCACCTGGCGCAACTGGAGCAGGACGGCTGGAAGGTCGAATACCAACGCTACACCGAGCAAAACGGCTACGCCCTGCCGGAGCGCCTGAAGCTCTACGGCCAAAACCTGGAAGTGACCCTGGTGATCAAGGACTGGCAGCCGCGTCAGCTCGGTCAATAAGCTCACCGCAGATCCTGTGGTAGGGGCTTCAGCCGCGACAGCTTGTCCAGCGCCTCCCATAGCACGCAGCCGGTGGATAGGCCGCGCGGGCAACTACTTCCGCGGACCACTCCCTCTCCCATTTATGGGAGAGGGCCGGGGAGAGGGTGATTTGCCGCCCCTCTCCCCCGCCCCTCTCCCGCAAGCGGGAGAGGGGAGACAAGCCCCTAACACGACTCTTCAGCGCACCCCATGACCAACACCGCCATCCCCACCCACGCCGAACTGATCCTCCCCGCCCCTGCCAAGCTCAACCTGATGCTGCATATCCTCGGCCGTCGCGCCGATGGCTATCACGAGCTGCAGACCCTGTTTCAGTTTCTCGACCACGGCGACGAGCTTGGCTTCAGCGTCCGCCAGGATGGCGAAATCCGCCTGCATACGCCTATCGACGGCGTGCCACATGACAGCAACCTGATCGTGCGCGCCGCCAGGCGTTTGCAGGAAGCGTCAGGCACCGCGCTGGGCGCCGATATCTGGCTGGACAAACGCCTGCCCATGGGTGGCGGCATCGGCGGCGGCAGTTCGGACGCTGCCACCACCCTGCTCGGACTCGACCATCTGTGGA
The DNA here is from genome assembly GCF_048068235.1 of Pseudomonas sp. NY15364. Lineage (NCBI taxonomy): Bacteria > Pseudomonadati > Pseudomonadota > Gammaproteobacteria > Pseudomonadales > Pseudomonadaceae > Pseudomonas > Pseudomonas sp. NY15364. The sequence continues at coordinate 132,043 of NZ_JBLUPX010000008.1, forward strand.
ATACCCAATTGGGCGAAGATCGCCTGGCCGAACTGGGCCTGGCCCTGGGCGCCGATGTGCCGGTATTCGTGCGCGGTCGTGCGGCCTTTGCGGAGGGCGTTGGCGAGCGCCTGACGCCCGTCGAACTGGAAGAACCCTGGTTCCTCGTTGCCGCGCCGCAAGTCTTTGTAAGCACAGCAGAAGTTTTCGGCTCGCCCGAGTTGACACGGGATACGCCGCCCATTAAAGTTCGCAGCCTTCTTGCGGGGGGTGGTCGAAACGACTGCCAGCCGGTCGTAGAGAAGCGTTACCCTGAAGTTCGTAACGCTTTGATCTTGTTGAACAAATTTGTTCAGGCTAGATTGACCGGCACTGGAGCTTGCATATTTGGGAGCTTCCCAAATAGGGACGATGCTGATAAAGTCGCCCGCCAACTTCCAGGCACTCTGCCGAGTTTTGTCGCTCAAGGTCGCAACATTTCGATGCTGCACCGCAGGCTCCAAGCATTGGCCAAGAAGTGAATGCTCAGCATTCGGTTATACGATACAGGGGCGTCGCCAAGCGGTAAGGCACCAGGTTTTGATCCTGGCATGCGTTGGTTCGAATCCAGCCGCCCCTGCCATAACCTCCTCCGGGAGGCATCGCAAACCGAGTCAAGCAGCATTCGATACTGAATATAGGGGCGTCGCCAAGCGGTAAGGCACCAGGTTTTGATCCTGGCATGCGTTGGTTCGAATCCAGCCGCCCCTGCCATTTTCCATACCCATCCAGGTATACCCCCAGCCGGCAGGTACTGCGCGTGTCCAAGATGATGGTCTTCACGGGGAACGCAAACCCCGATCTGGCGCGACGGATCGTTCGTCAGCTGCACATTCCCCTCGGCGATGCGTCGGTCGGTAAGTTCTCCGACGGCGAAATCATGATCGAAATCAACGAAAACGTCCGCGGTAAGGACGTCTTCCTGATTCAGCCGACCTGTGCACCCACCAACGATAACCTGATGGAACTGGTCGTGATGGCTGATGCCTTCCGCCGCTCCTCGGCGACTCGCATCACTGCAGTCATCCCCTACTTCGGCTACGCCCGTCAGGATCGCCGCCCGCGTTCCGCACGTGTGGCGATCAGCGCCAAGGTAGTGGCCGACATGCTCACCGTGGTCGGTATCGACCGCGTGCTGACCGTCGACCTGCACGCTGACCAGATCCAGGGCTTCTTCGACATTCCGGTGGACAACATCTACGGCTCCCCGGTCCTGGTCGACGACATCGAAGACCAGCGCTTCGACAACCTGATGATCGTCTCCCCCGATATCGGCGGCGTCGTTCGTGCCCGCGCCGTGGCCAAGAGCCTGGGCGTCGACCTGGCGATCATCGACAAGCGTCGTGAGAAAGCCAACCAGTCCGAGGTGATGCACATCATCGGTGACGTCGAAGGCCGTACCTGCATCCTCGTCGACGACATGGTCGACACCGCCGGCACCCTCTGCCACGCCGCCAAAGCGCTGAAAGAGCGCGGTGCCGCCAAGGTCTACGCCTACTGCACCCACCCGGTGCTGTCCGGCCGCGCCATCGAGAACATTGAAAATTCGTCGCTGGACGAGCTGGTGGTCACCAACACCATCCCGCTGTCCGCAGCAGCGCAGTCTTGCTCGCGTATTCGCCAGCTCGACATCGCCCCGGTCGTCGCCGAAGCGGTTCGCCGCATCAGCAATGAAGAATCGATCAGCGCGATGTTCCGCTAAGGAACCCGCTGACGTTAAGCGCCCCGCCTCGTGCGGGGCTTTTTGCCCTACCGCCCGAGGCTGGTCGCAAGCCACAAGGCGGTTTGGTTATTTTGGAGAAGTGAAATGACTGTTGAATTTGCCCTGAATGCCGAAGTGCGTTCCGACCTGGGGAAAGGTGCGAGCCGCCGCCTGCGTCGTAACGTGTCCATGGTCCCTGCCGTGATCTACGGTGGCGACAAAGCCCCGCAATCCATCAGCCTGCTGGCCAAAGACCTGGCCAAGCTGCTGGAAAACGAAGCTGCCTTCAGCCACGTCCTGAGCCTGGACGTTGCCGGCACCAAAGAAAACGTACTGATCAAAGCCCTGCAGCGCCACCCGGCCAAAGGCTTCGTTCTGCACGCTGACTTCGTTCGCGTCGTTGCCGGCCAGAAACTGACCGCCCACGTACCGCTGCACTTCATCAACGAAGCCAGCTCCGTTGGCGTCAAGCAAGGCGGCGGCGAAGTTCTGCACGCCCTGAACGAAGTCGAAGTTTCCTGCCTGCCGAAAGACCTGCCGGAATTCATCGAAGTCGACATGGCAGCTGTCGCTGTTGACCAGACCGTTCACCTGTCCGACATCAAGCTGCCGAAAGGCGTTGAGCTGGTTGCTCTGGCCCACGGCAGTGACCTGCCGGTAGCCAGCATCCACCTGCCGCGCGTTCGTGAAGAAGCTGCCGGCGAAGGCGCTGCCGAGTAATCGTCAGTAGCTGGCCCGGCATGCGATCACGCCGGGCCATGTTCACGAAAGGGCTCCTGTATGACTGCCGTACAACTGATCGTTGGCCTGGGTAACCCCGGCCCCGAATACGACCAGACCCGGCACAATGCAGGGGCCCTTTTCGTTGAGCGCGTGGCCGCGAGCCAGCGCGCCAACCTCTCCGTAGATCGCAAATATTTCGGCCTGGTGGGCAAATTCGTCCATCAGGGGCGCGAAGTTCGTCTGCTCATCCCCACCACCTACATGAACCGCAGCGGCCAGTCCGTGGCGGCCTTGGCCAATTTCTTCAAGCTCAAGCCCGAAGAGATCCTGGTGGCCCACGACGAACTCGACATGCCACCCGGCGTCGCCAAGCTCAAACAGGGCGGCGGCCACGGTGGGCACAACGGCCTGCGCGACATCATCGCCCAGCTCGGTAACCAGAATAACTTCCATCGCCTGCGGCTCGGCATCGGCCACCCGGGGCACGCCAGCCTGGTATCCGGCTACGTGCTCGGACGCGCCCCACGCAGCGAACAGGAACTGCTCGACAAGAGCATCGATTTCGCCTTGGACGTCCTGCCGGAAATACTCGCCGGCGACTGGACCGTGGCCATGCGCAAACTGCATAGCCAGAAGGCCAGCAAGTAATCTGATGCGGTTCACGCAAGAAATGGTCGAGCACGATCAGTCCCCTCGCCCCTCTGGGGAGAGGGTTAGGGAGAGGGGAAAACTGGCAGTTTTGCGGTGCTGTCAGCCCTCTCCCCCAGCCCCTCTCCCATAAATGGGAGAGGGGAGCCAAACGCATGCAACCTTAAGCGAACAGCATTACACCAAGTAACCACCTTTCCCCGAGGGACACACCATGGGATTCAACTGCGGCATCGTCGGCCTGCCCAACGTCGGCAAGTCCACCCTGTTCAACGCCCTCACCAAGTCCGGCATCGCCGCAGAAAACTTCCCCTTCTGCACCATCGAGCCGAACAGCGGCATCGTGCCCATGCCCGACCCGCGCCTGGATGCCCTGGCCGAGATCGTCAAGCCCGAGAAGGTCATCCCCACTACCATGGAATTCGTCGACATCGCCGGCCTGGTAGCAGGCGCGTCGAAAGGTGAAGGCCTGGGCAACAAGTTCCTCGCCAACATCCGCGAGACCGACGCCATCGCCCACGTGGTGCGCTGCTTCGAAGACGAGAACGTCATCCACGTGGCCAACAGCGTCGACCCCAAGCGCGACATCGAGATCATCGACCTCGAACTGATCATGGCCGACCTCGACAGCTGCGAGAAACAACTGCAGCGCGTGGCACGTACCGCCAAGGGTGGCGACAAGGAATCCGTGGCGCAAAAGGCCCTGCTGGAAAAGCTCATCCCCCACCTCACCGAAGGCAAGCCGGCACGCAGCCTGCTCAAAGACCTGGGTGACGACGAGAAGCGCCTGGCCAAGACCTTCCACCTGCTCACCACCAAGCCGGTGATGTACATCGCCAACGTCGCCGAAGACGGCTTCGAGAACAACCCGCACCTCGACGTGGTGCAAGCCATCGCCGACGCAGAAGGCGCCATCGTCGTACCGGTGTGCAACAAGATCGAAGCCGAGATCGCCGAACTGGACGATCTCGAAGAGATGCAGATGTTCCTCGAAACCATGGGCATGGAAGAGCCGGGCCTGAACCGCGTGATCCGCGCCGGTTACTCGCTGCTCAACCTGCAGACCTACTTCACCGCTGGCGTGAAGGAAGTGCGTGCCTGGACAGTCAAAGTCGGCGCCACCGCCCCGCAGTCGGCTGCCGCCATCCACACCGACTTCGAAAAAGGCTTCATCCGCGCCGAAGTCATCGCCTACAACGACTTCATCCAGTACAAAGGCGAAGCCGGCGCCAAGGAAGCCGGCAAATGGCGCCTGGAAGGCAAGGACTACATCGTCAAGGACGGCGACGTGATGCACTTCCGCTTTAACGTTTGATTGTTGTAAGCAGTGCATAAGCAGAACCCCGCGTTGGCGGGGTTTTGTTGTTTTTGGGGTGGGGAATTGTTGGGTTGGGGATGGTGCGCGCTGGGGATTATGAAAAAGCGCCACCTCACTCGGTAGGCGCTGGACGCCTGTAAAAACAGGGCTTTCGCCGGTGCCGGCTATTGGCTAGTATCCATTGCATGGTGTTTTGAGGCAGAAAGGGGACACCTCTTTTGCCTGAACAGTGGCGCTCCTGGGTCAGCCAGCACGCCCTCCCCTGCATGGAAGCTGCCGCATGACCCGATTCCTCCTTGCCCTGGTCGCCATCCTGCCGCTGATCTGCTCTGCGGAAATCTACAAGTGGACGGATGAGAACGGGCGCGTCCATTTCGGCGACAAGCCAAAGGACAAGGATCAAGCCGAGCAACTCTCGCTCAAGATCAATTCCTACGAAAGCGTCAGCTACGAATCCTTCACGCCAGCCCAAGGCGCGACATCGCAGCGCGTCATCATGTACTCAGCTGCTTGGTGTGGCTACTGCAAGCAGGCCCGCCAGTATTTCCGGCGTAACGGCATCAGCTTCGTCGAATACGACATCGAGAAAAACCAGAATGCTCGCAGAGCCTATAACGCTATTGGCGGTAATGGTGTGCCCGTGATATTAGTCGGGAGCAAGCGACTGAATGGATTTACTACTGTAGATTTTCAGAGTATTTACCCGTGACACTCTACAAGAGAAACATATTCCCCCCGACTTTCACCTAGGACTTCTTGTGACTATAAAAATAGCAATAACCCTTATTGACGCAACGAAAAGAGAGTGGGAATTCACAAACATAAAAGAACTAAGGGCCTTCATCCAGAAAGAGTTAGGTTTCTGGACAAATAGCAGTTCATCCTCGTCATTAAACCAGGGCAACACTAGAAAACACCCTTACTTTGACTGTATAAACTTTTTTCAAACTGCATTAGATACAACATCAACATGGGAAGAAAAGCTTGACTCGTGGGATGACCAAGCTTATAGAGCTGCATACCAAGAACTGTATAGAAATTCCTTGCAGCATCTATCTCCAAGATGGATATGGAGCGGGCATCCATTCACAGCTCAATTTATTGACTGCCAAGCAACCTATGGATTACAGGCCGCATCAGCATTCTCTAGCTTTGTAATCGAGAAGAAGATAGTAGACACAACTACTCAAGCAGGTTTCATAGGAACAGTTATAGCATATGAATTTCTTCTTCAAGGCTCAGAAATAGCAAAGCGTCGAACTGGCGAGAAGAAATCTATATCTCAGCTCAGGAACAATCTAGATTCAGCAACCTCCAGCGTAATACGTGAGACAGACGAACTAAAGACAGGATTCAAAGACTGGCTTGAAAACAAAAAAACGGAACTAGAAGCCGTATTAGAAGAAGAAAAAACAGCTCACACAACGCAACTCGGTGATCAGAGAGATAAATTCTCCGACTACATGGACACATGCAACTCTAGAATTCAAGAACTAGAGAGCTTATACCAAGAAAAACTCAGATTAGAAAAGCCAGCCCAATACTGGCGAGATTCAGCAAAAAAATATGGCCTACATGGAGCACTATGGGCTCTAGCACTAATTGCAGCGATTTTACTGGCCCTAGTTTACTTTCATGACTTCTTCACCACTTGGCTACAGGGAAAAGAGGTCAATTTAAAACTAAACACCCTTCAAGGCGTTGTAATTTTCGGCTCAATAGTAGCGGTATATGCATTTCTTGCTAGAACTTTAGCAAAGCTCACGTTTAGCTCATTCCACCTAATGCGAGACGCCGAGGAACGCGAGCAATTGACTTACTTATATTTATCTCTAAGTGAGAGCGGAAAAATCGATGAATCTTCTAGAGACATTATTCTTCAGGCTCTATTTAGCAGGTCTGACACTGGGCTATTGTCATCGGATTCAGGCCCAACGATGCCAGGAATCGTCGAGGCAATCCGTTCAGGCGAGCGACCCAATCGGTAGACTGTTTTTATTTAATCAGCAGGACTGACCGCTTAAAGGGAAAAGGGGGCGGGTTTATTCTCTGCCCCATTAGTTAGCGCTTTGATGAACAATAGGGGACAGACCACGATTAACTGTATGCGCCACCAAGCAACCACCACTCAAGCTACTAATCCCCCAACCGTTTTCTACGCACCGATACCGCGCCGGCGGTCGCAAAGATAGCTGTGCACGCGCCGATCAGTAGCTTGTGGCCTAGCTGAGGCACGTTGATGGTCACGAACCAAGCCACCGCAGCCACGATAGGCCAATCGAATAGATAGAGCTGCTTCACACCTAGCAGCGGATTCCAGCGCGTCGATACAAGGCTTAACCAGATAGCTGAGACAAAACACGCGACGGAGAAAAAGCCAGCGTCGTTATTCTCGTAGAACCTCAGCCCTATATAAGCCAGGACGCCTAAAGCGCCGCCAGCCCCTATTGAACAGGCTAGGGCTTTGCTGCGAGGGAGCTTTTCGAGGGCTTCGAGTGTGATCATTGCTTGCCATCCTTGAGCTGCTTGAAGAAAAGGGGACAGATTTATTTATCCCACTGTCAACCATGCTCAGATATCACGTCACCATAAGGCGACGTGATCATGCTCTGACCCAGATTCATCGGATGATAGCGCTCGGCCAGCCCCAAAACCAACACGCACTCACCGCTCAACGCATCAGCCTGCTGGAATGGCAAGGCGATCTGTGGATCGCCCTGCGCGACATGCCGCGCTTCGCCCCGCCCTCCCCACCCGGCGAGCGCTCGTTGTGCGCCCTGCTCAATCGCTGGTAGCGCTGATGGCTAACCTGACCATCCGCCTGGACGACGACCTAAAGCAACGCTTGCGCGCCCAAGCAGCCTGCAATGGGCGCTCGATGGCAGAGGAAATGCGGCAGATGCTGCGTGAAGCACTCATGCACCAGCAACGAAGCCCACCGGCCGTCGCGCCTGAGTTTTACGGGACTTGCCCTTGCAGCGCGAAGAACCCAACATCTCCCAAAACGGGAGAAAGCTAGTGCATGTCATTTCGAGAGGGGCACTCAGAACATTCTGGGAGAGCAGCCCTGCTTATGCCGATGCTCAGTCACCCATGGTCGAGTGGTACAGGCATATGGAGAAGGCTACATACCGCACGCCACAGGAGCTGAAGGCCGAATTGCACACAGCCAGCATTCTCAAGGGGAGTCGAGTGGTGTTCAACATTGCGGGAGACAAGTACCGGATAATTCTCGCCATCGACTATCAACGACAATTGGCCAAGGTGCGCTTCGTTGGCACTCATGCCCAGTACGACCAAGTTGACGCGGAGACTGTCTGATGAACATCAAGCCCATTCGCAACGAGCAAGACTACACAGCGTCGATGGCGCGCATTGACGAGCTGTGGGGCGCAGAGATTGGTACGCCTGAAGGTGATGAACTCGAAGTGCTGGCTCTACTTGTGAGCAAATACGAAGACGAGCACGCCCCGATGCCGCCGTCCGACCCTATCGAAGCCATCAAATTTCGTATGGATCAGCAAGGCTTGACGCCGCGCGACCTCGAGCCGTTCATTGGCTCCAGTGGCAGAGTTTCCGAAGTATTGAACCGCAAGCGAAAATTGAGCCTGGCGATGATCAGACGCCTGCATGACGGCCTGCGTATCCCCTATGAAAGTTTGCTGGCGGACGTGGCCTGAAGGCTAGGGGTGAAGGATTTTCATCAGTTCTTTCACAGTGAACGGCCACTGGCGGCTGACGTTCGAGCTTCGCGACGGAAACGCTCATGCCCTGGACTATGAGGATTACCACTGATGAACATGCCCCCCATCCCGGTGAGTTCATCACCGATATCTACCTGGAGCCCAACGGCATTAGCGGCCGTGAGTTGGCCGAGAAGCTAGGCGTAGCACCCTCGACACTGAGTCGTGTACTCAAAGGCAGCAGCCGTGTAACGCCGGAAATGGCCCTGCGCCTGTCAGTAGCACTGGGGCGTTCGTCGGAAAGCTGGCTGGCCATGCAGGACGCTTATGATCTGTGGATCGCCCGTCAGCACGTAGACCTCAAACAGGTTGGCAAACTGGCGTTCGCCTGATTGCTGAAGCGATTGTCACCGTCGATAGAGGTAGCGTCATGCGGCACCCATCTTTGCAGATCAAAAAGGCCTACTTCGCCAAGGTGCGTCGTTCCAACTACATCGCCAGCCTGCGCTTGGCAGGCTTTCAGGTCACGCCTGCCGATGTGGAACGCCCACTACCTTCACGCGAAGCGGTATTGAGCCAGCTTCGTTCCAAGGGCTGTTGGCGCTGATGGAAAATTGACCCACCCTGCCGATTGAAATTTGACCCCGGGCGGATTGCTGATTTTGTTACCAGCAACTGTGTGCCTGGGTCGGCAACAACCCGCTGGCCAAGGTTCGCCAGATCAAAACCGATCAGACCGAGCTGACGTTTCTGACCCTGCAACAGGTCGAACAACTGCTGGAAGAGTGCAAGCGCTCGACCAACAACCATACCTATCCGGTTACGTTGATCTGCTTGGCCACTGGCGCCCGATGGGATGAAGCGGAATCCCTGCCACGCGGTGCCCTGTTCGGCGGTAAGGCCCACTTTCACCGGACCAAAAACCGCCAGTCCCGTTCGGTGCCGCCCCCCAAAGAGGTCGAAGAGATTGCGTTAAAGGTGGGTATGCCGGGGAATGGTCGACTGTTCATGCCCTGCCGATCTGCGTTTCGATCTGCTTACCAACGTTGCGGCTTCCACACTCCTGGCCAGATGACTCACATCCTCCGGCACACCTTCGCCAGCCATTACATGATGGGCGGTGGTGACATCCTGGGTTTGCAACTCATCCTCGGGCACTCCACCATCACGATGACCATGCGCTATGCACATCTGTCGCCTGATCATCTGGAGCCGGCGCTTCGGCTATCCCCTCTCAACCAGAGCGGTCATGCCGTAGTATGCGTGTAACTTGCGTGCATATATGCTATCAATGATTGCATTGAATCCACAGGAGGTAGTCATGGCCGCTATCACTATTCGAAACCTCGACGACGATCTGAAAGCTCAGCTCCGCATTGTTGCGGCTAGCCATGGTCGCTCGATGGAAGAAGAAGTCCGGTTCATCATTCGGCAGGCTCTGTCACGTCAAGAAAAGCGTGGCGGCTTGGGCAGTCGTATTCACTCCCGCTTTGCCGCTGTCGGTGGGGCTGATCTTGAATTGCCAGAGCGCAAAACCAAAGCCCGTGCCGCGAGCTTCGATGAATGATCCTGCTTGATACCAACGTGCTGTCGGAACTGATGCGTGCCAAGCCTTCGCCCCAAGTTCTGGAGTGGGTTGATGCTCAGCCTGCCGGGGATCTGGTAATCACCTCGATCACCGTTGCGGAAATTCTCTATGGCATTGCCCGGATGCCGGACGGGAAGCGCAAGCAAGGACTGCTCGATGTGGCCTCGGTCATGTTCGATGAAGACTTCGCGGGCAATATCTTGCCCTTCGATGCGGATGCCGCTGTGCACTACGCCGAGATAGCCGCAGAAACCGAGGCTAAAGGACGGGTGGTTGATATGGCCGATGCGCAGATAGCTGCAATTGGTCGGCTACATGATGCCGTGATCGCAACCCGCAATATTCGCCACTTCGAAACGCTGGGCGTTGCCCTGGTAGATCCCTGGAGCAACTAGCCAGGATCTGCCGCTGTAGACAAGGTGTAGTCACTTCGTAGTCACTACCCCAGAAACGACAAAGGGCTAGCCGAAGCTAACCCTTTGATAAATATGGTGGTACACCGTCATTTGAACTGGTTAGCTAAGGTACTGTTTTGTATTGATTTTGACGGTATTTGTTTTTTAAGGCATACAGGCTGGCATACATGGCTCCGGCTGCTGAGTTTCAGTCAGCCTCTTTTCGTAGCTTGCGTATTCGCTTCTGGAGCTGATTTTGGGCGGTGTAAAAAGCCGACGAGCGGGCATGCTTTTCACTCCGCTGCAGGCCCCTGACCAGCCTGGATCAATCCATCCTCGCGTAGAACTCACCATATATTTGGCCACCACGAAGCAGGGCGTAGCAGGCGCAAACCTATTTGCACATCCTTGGCGTGTGGGTAGGACTGAATTGCCCGGAGCAGGGCGGGCAGTTCGTCCCGGGAGACGTGGGCATAGTTCTCGGCTTTGCCGGAGGAAAGGAACTTGTGTATGCCCTCAAGCGGATTGTTCACGGCCCGGCCGGTAACCCTGGCCAGGTCGTACACGTCCTTGCAGTAGGCACGCACCCGGCTCATCTGCTCGAGGATGCCCTGCTGCTCCATGCCGCGCAGCAGCTCCATCCACTCCATGGACAGGATCTCTGTGTAAGGGCGCTTGCCGAAGGTGGGGAACACATGGCGCTCAAGCGCCCCCATCACCCTCGCAGCGGTTCCGCTGTCCCATCCACCAAGGCGCGAGGTGTGCCACTCCCGGGCCAGGTGCTCGAACGTGTTGTTGGCAGTCGCCAGTGCCTCGGCTTTACGCGCTTGCTTGCTGGCAAGGGGGTTGCGCCCGGCAGACGCATCGGCTTTCAGCTCAGCGGCCTTCTGTCGGGCGAGGGCGCCGCTGACTTCCGGGTAACCACCCAACCCCAGCCATGACCATTTGCCGTCCGGTTTCTTGTAGCGCAGCTCCCAGGACTTGCCGCCGTTGGGCTTCACCCTGAAATACAGGCCGGCACTGTCCAATTCGCGGTAGGCAACTGCCTCCGACTCGAGGCTGGCCAGCGTGGTATCTGCCAGGGGGCGGCGCTTGATCTCCGAACGCTTCATGGTGTGTATGCCTCGAGTTCAACTTTTGTCGAAGCATACACAGGGGCATACACGGCGGGAAGGGCTAGGGGTAGATAAGTAGATACAGCCAGAGACAAGAAAGCCCGCACAAGGCGGGCTTCTTGGGGAGTTTCGTAGACTGCTGTAGACAGCTAGAAACAAGGATATGGTGGCTACACCGGGACTTGAACCTGGGACATCAGCATTATGAATGCTGCGCTCTAACCAACTGAGCTATGTAGCCAACGGCGCGCATTGTCCGCGTCTCGCCTATCGCTGTCAACCCCAGATCATCGATAAATTTACGTTTTATCAAGCGGTTAGGCTTCGCAGGTGGCGACTCGCTGAATCGCTCGTTTCTGAGCCTGCGGCTGACCTCTCAACTGCTCGGACGGTGCTTGCGGGGGTGTCGGGCGATGCCGGAAAATCCGCCTCCAGCAGGCTGCAGCGCCGTCGCGCGCTGGCCCATGAACCAGGAGAGCACCTTGAGAGCAAGAGACGACTTCGACGATCTGCGAGCGGAGCGTGATATGCCGACGCATTACCGCAACGAACCCAACCGCCATGCAGGGCTGTGGAAGCAGATCGCGATTGGCATCGTCGTCGGCTACAGCGTGTTGGGTATCCTCAGCGCGGTTGCCTGGATGCTTGTCGCCCAGGTTGCGCTGAGTGGTATGTCGATCACCCTGCCTTAACGCCCGCACCATTGCCCTTCACAGGGCACGCCATCGTTGTCGCCGTCCATCTTGGTGCCGGGGCAGTTGCGCAGGAAGAAGGTGGCTTCGTCGCAGGAGGTCATCTGCGAGCAGTGGGTGCGGCCATCGCAGCGATATTGCTTGCTGGCGACCTGGGTTGCGGGTTGGCTGATCGAGGGTGAAGGACGCAGGCTGTCCAGCGAGAAGCTGGACGAGCCGGGCTGAGTGACCACAGGGTTGTCCATCACCGAGCCATCGCTGGCGATATTGCTGATGATCGGGCTGCCAGGCTTGCTCAGGTAGAACTGCCAGAAGGCGGCGCCCAGCAGCAGAATGATGATCAGCTTCTTCATTGCACAGTCCCTTGCCGGTTTCGGTGGTTGCCAGTATTGGCTCGCCGCGCGGACAAATCCAGAGCGGAGCATTGGCACTTGCCATCCCCTGCCCGCATCTTCATCCTGCCCCATTGTTTACCCAGCGAGCCCTGTCATGACGCCCATCCAGAATATCGGCCTGGCGCTATTCGTTGTGCTTTCCATCGGTTTCGCTATCGGCCACAAGACCGAATGCAGCGATGGCCGCGTGGTTGAAACCTATCTTGCCAAAGGGTTGGCTTCGCAGTTGCTGGGGCATGATCTTTGCCAGCAACCCTGAACAACCGTCACTAAGGAATGATGTGATGAAACAGTTCGCCTTGCTTGTCAGCCTTGGCCTTCTCGGCGCTTGCGCCAATCTGGGTTCGCAGCCACCGGTGCCGGTCACTTCGCCCGTGGTGCAGGCCTTTCGCGATATCTGCCTGCAGACGGCGCCGAGCTTTGCCGAGGCGCATCGCGTGGCGCGGCAGCATGGCGTTACCGAGATGACCGACATGGGCTTCGCCACCATCGGCTTCAATGCGGACAAGAGCCTGAGCATTCAGGTGAAGGTCAGCCATGAATGCGTGGTGACCAGTGAGGCGCAAGAGGATGACAGCCTGACTCGCCAGTTGCTCAGCGCCGCGGCGATCAACGCCGGCACCACGGTGCCGCGCAAGGTGCCGGTGAAGCTGATGATCGCCGGGCAGCCGTTCATCCTGATGCACGATCGCGAAGGCGGTGAAGCCTTCGTGATGCTGAAGCCGGAATGAGGGGATCGCCGTAGGGCGGATGACGCCTTTTTCATCCGCCGCCGCTGAAAGGTGGATCGGTGAAGCGTGATCCACCGCGGCTGCCATCCTCTCCCCAGAGCCGCGTTTGGCGGGGTGGCCGGCAGACTTACGGCGTTTTCAGCCCTCTCCCCCAACCCCTCTCCCATAAATGGGAGAGGGGAGCAAAGCGCGCAGGACCTTATGTGAACAGCGTTTCGCTAATCGGGGGTATTTTCAGGCGCTTTTGCCTGGCCGCGTGGCCAGCAGCAGGCCGCCGAAGATCATCGCGGCGCCCAGCCAGTGGTAGACCTGAAGGCTCTCGTTCAACAGCACCCAGCCCAGCAATGCGGTGAATACCGGCATGACGTAGTTGGTCAGCGCCGCCTTGGCCGCACCGATCACGCGGATACCGTGGTTCCAGGCCAGGTAGGCCAGCAACGAAGCGAACACCGCGGTGTAGGTGATGGCCGAGAGGTTGGCGACGTTGAACGCCAGGTGCGCGCCCTGGCTCAGCTCGTAGAGGTAGAACGGCAGGATCAGCGGCACGCCGAGCAGGATGAATGCCCCCAGCAGCGCCAGCGGTGGAATCGGCTGCAGATATGCCGCCCAGCGCCGCAGTAGCAGCGAATACAACGCCCAGTCGACCACGGCCAGCAGCATGATCAGGTCACCCTGATTGAACGACAGGCTGGCCAGGCGGCTCCATTGCCCCTGGCTGATCAACACCGCCAGCCCTGCGACGGCCACCAGCATGCCCCACCAGGCACGGCGCGCCGGCCATTCGTTGAGCAATAGCCCGGCGCCGATGAAGGTCACCAGCGGCAGGCAGGTGTTGACCAGCGAGATGTTGATCGCCGCCGTGGTCTGCGCAGCGCAGTAGAGCAGCGAGTTGTAGCCGGCGATGCCCAGCGCCCCGAGCACCAGCAGGCGCCAGCCTGCATGACGGAGGGCTGCGCGGTGACGCCACAGCGGCACGGCAACGAAGGGCAGCAGCAATGCCAACGCCAGACACCAGCGCCAGAACGACAGGGTGAACGGCGCGATTTCACCGGCGAAGGCGCGCGCCACCAGGGCGTTACCGGACCAGCAAAGGTTGGCCAGCAGCAGGCCGAACAGCGCCAGCGGGCGCGAATGATTGAGTGTGTTCATAAGGCGAGCACCGCACCAGTGGCGCGGCCTTTATCCGGGCGAGGGTTGGACGGTTGAGCACGGTCACCGAGCAGGCAGTGCTGAGCGATCATTGCGTAGCTTCCGAATCAGGCGGCTTTGCACCATACGGAGGCACGCAAGGCTTGGCAAGGTGGCGAACCTGGGGTGCGCTACCTTGCCAAGCCAACGGAGTCATGACGTTCAGGCCGGCGCGCCCGAAAACTATGGGCGCGTTGTGCGAGCTTGAAGGCCGAGTAGCGCGTCGTTCCCGGTACGCGCGGCGCCCCCTAGGGTCGTCAACGCTGACTGCGGCGGCGGCGCAGGGGGCGGCTCAGCAGCCAGAGAATCAGCAGCACGCAGGCCAGAATCACGGCACTGGCGCCCCATTGCATCGGCCCGGCCAGGCGGAACATATCGGCCGGATGCAGGCTCGGCGCGCGGATCATGCGCGCTTCGGCTGCCGCGCCGGTGGTGGGAATGTCGGCTAGGCCGTCACCGTCGAGATCCGGCAGGCTACGGATATGGTCGAGCAACACCTGCCATTCCTTGAGTTCTTGCACGCCTTCTTTATCCGGGTCCTGGTCGACGATGGCGTCTTCGATACGCGGCAATGGGCGGCCCTCGGCGTCCTTGGGGATGACGTCGAGCAGGCCCTTGGTCAACTCCGGTACCAGCCAGGTGAAACTGCCGACGTAGCTGGTGGCGCCGATGCTGTAGAGACGCGTGTCGTCGAGATCCAGATCACGATAGCCGTTGACCGCATCACCGATCTCGATGCGGCTGACGCGGTCGAACGGCACGCGCCATGGGTTGTAGGTAAAACGCACGCCGGAAACGCGGGGGTAATAGCTCTGGCTGTCACGCAGTTGATAGGCGAGTAGCAGCACTTCCAGCAGCGACTTGATTTCGCGCGCGCTGACGTAGGCCTTGATCATCGGGTAGCCGGGCTCGTCGTCGAACTCGCCGATGCCCAGCGGGGCGATGCGAAACAGGTCGGAGACGTCCTGCACGCCGTTGCGGCCCTTGAGCAGGTCATCGCGGATGGTGCCATTGCCGGTGAATGCCAGGTCGGCATCGACTGCATGACGCAGCGCATCGGTCACCAGGTTAGCCAGGGTTTGATCGGTGAAATCACGGCCCAGGCTCTGGTCGACCTTGGCCAGCGGCTGGTCGAAGCGATAGCCCTTGGGCGTGAGCATGCGCTCGCTGACTACCTGCTTGAAGTCTTCGATCTTGGCGGTGATGGCAGCGTCGCCGGCGATGCTGTCGTTGACCGGATGCAGGCGGTAGTCACGCACACGCGGCACACCGTCATCGCCAAGGGTCATGCGCAGTTCGCCGAGGTACTGGATTTCCGAGCCGGCCTGCACCACCGGGGTGTGGCCGTTGACCAGCACCGGCTGCGGCAGAGCCACGTGCGAGTGGCCGCCGACAACGATATCGATGCCCGGCACCTGCTCGACCAGCTCCACTTCCTCGCCGCGCCAGCTGCCATCGGCCTGCTGGGTAACGCCCATGTGCGACAGCAGGATGACCACCTCGGCGCCCTCCTCGCGCAGCTTGGCCACGGTTTCCCTGGCGATGGCAACCGGGTCGGCGAAGGTCAGCGGCTTGATCATCGGGCTGACGGCCACGGCATCGTTGCCGAGCAGGCCAAACAGGCCAAAGCGGATGCCACCGCGCTCGATCAGCTTGTACGGCAGGATGCGCCCGGCGTCGGCGTGTGCCTGGAGGCTGTCATCAGCCTTGCTGGTCGGATCGAAACTCATGTTGCTCGACAGCAGCGGCACCAGCGCGTCGCCCTTGGCCTTGTGCGCGGCGCTGACCATCGCGGCGAGCCCGGCCGGGCGGAAGTCGAATTCGTGGTTACCGATTACTGCCGCGTCGTAGCCCAGCTCACTCATCAGGCGCAGTTCGCTGCCCATCTCGCGGGCGATGGTGTGAAACAGCGTACCCATGGTGAAGTCGCCGCCGTCGAGCAGCAGCAGAGGCTCTTCGCCGGCTGCCGCGCGGCGCTCGTTCAACAAGGTTGCCAGGCGCGCGACGCCGCCAACGGTGTCGTCATCGTTCACCGTCGCCGGGGTGTATTCGTTGTTGGGGCCGAAACCGAGCAGGCGCGACTGCCAGTCGTTGCTGTGCAGGATGGTGAAACTGCGCTCGGCAGCGGCCAGCGACGTGGCGGCCAGCAGGCCGGCGAGCAGGAGTGAGGAGAACAGGCGCATGGACGATCCTTGACGATGACTGCGCACAGTATGGAGCAGGCCCTGACGCCAGACAGCGACCAATCGAGACGCCCTTTGTCGCCAATCGAGTCAGGCATTCATTGCCCCAGGTCAGCCCCCAAGCCAGACGGTGGGACTAAGCTGTAATTAGGACTGCAACGTGGAGAAGCGCCATGGGCCACTATCACCTAATGCTGATGCTGCTGATCGGTGGCTTTCTGCTGTTGGGCGTCGGCTTCAACTTCCGCGAGCACGAATGGGGCGTACGCGTGCTGGGTTTGGGCGTATTGCTGATGCTGGTACCGATTGCGTTGCGGGTGCACCTGGCGCTGGCGTAGAGCTCAGGGCACCGTAGGGTGCGCCATGCGCACCGAGCGATGTTGATGATGTCGCTGTCTATTCGAGCGCGGTGTAGCGAAGGGTCGGTGCGCGCGGCGCACCCTACGGGCGCTGCCAACGCTCGGCGGCGCTCTGGTCGCTGCAGCGGCCTTCGACCCAGCGCGGGCCTTGGCTGGTGTCTTCCTTCTTCCAGAACGGCGCGCGGGTCTTCAGGTAATCCATGATGAA
This sequence comes from Pseudomonas sp. NY15364, assembly GCF_048068235.1. NCBI lineage: Bacteria > Pseudomonadati > Pseudomonadota > Gammaproteobacteria > Pseudomonadales > Pseudomonadaceae > Pseudomonas > Pseudomonas sp. NY15364. Next base: position 148,989 of record NZ_JBLUPX010000008.1, read on the forward strand.
ATTGCAGGCATCGAACGACGCCTGGCGGTGGGCGCTGCTGGTGCCGACGAAGACGATAGGTTCTCCCGGCTCCAGGCGACCGATGCGGTGGATGATCTCGATGCCCAGCAGCGGCCAGCGCTCGCGCGCCTCATCGGCGATCTTGCCCAGAGCCTTTTCGGTCATGCCGGGGAAGTGCTCGAGGAACATGCCACCGACTTCGCGGCCATCATTGAAATCGCGCACATAGCCGACGAAGGTGACCACCGCGCCGATGCCAAGGTTGGCGGCATGCAGGGCGTTGAGCTCGTTGCCGGGGTCGAAGGGTTGGGCTTGGACGCGGATGGTCATGAGGATCTCGTTTGCAAAGGACGCTGGTCAAGAGCAGGCGGCTTGGAGAGATTGGTGGGCTGAAGCCCACCCTACGGTACCTGCGTCAACCGCCGGTAACGGTGGGGAAGAAGGCGACTTCATCGCCTTCGGTCAGCGGCTCGTCGAGGCTGCACAGTTCCTGGTTACGCGCGCACATCAGGTTCTGCTCACCCAGCACTTCCCATTCGCCGCCACGGGCCACCAGGTGCAAGCGCACGTCGTCGAGGGTGGCGAAGTCGCCGCTGAGCTGTTCATCGTCACGGCCCAGGGCTTCACGGTAGCGGGCGAAGTATTGCACGCGGATCATGCTTGTTCCTCCAGCTTGTAGTGACCGCTCTTGCCACCGAGCTTTTCCAGCAGGCGCACCTGCTCGATGACCATGCCGCGATCCACGGCCTTGCACATGTCATAGATGGTCAGCGCGGCGACGCTGGCGGCAGTCAGTGCTTCCATCTCGACACCGGTTTGCCCGGACAGTTTGCAACGGGCAGTGATATGCACGCAGTCGTCGCCTTCGGCGCGCAGCTCGACCTTGACCCCGGTGAGCATCAGCGGGTGGCAAAGGGGGATCAGGTCGCTGGTTTTCTTCGCGGCCTGGATGCCGGCGATACGTGCCACGGCGAATACGTCGCCCTTGGGGTGCTCACCGGCAACGATCATCTGCAGGGTGCTGGGTAGCATGCGCACGCGCGCTTCTGCGGTGGCTTCGCGGAAGGTGGTCGCCTTGTCGGTGACATCGACCATATGCGCGCGGCCTTGGGAATCGAGGTGGGTCAGCACGGGAAAACTCCTGGCGGGAATCGGCCGATTGTAAACCTGCAGGTCAGGATTTGCAGTCCTCTTGTAGGTCGGATGAAATCCTGCAGCCGAGCGGCCCGGACTGCAGCCGAGCTACGAACCCTCTCCCCCAGCCCCCGCCCTGCGCCCCAGCCCTTCGCAGAGCTCAGGGCGCTTCAGCGGACGAAGCAGTGCTTCGCTATTTCCGCTTACGCCCCGCAAGCGGGAGAGGGGAGCCAAATGCGCGCTTCTGTAGGAGCGGATTTATCCGCGATCATCGCGGCTGAAGCCGCTCCCACGGGGGCCTGCAGAAATTCGTTGATGCAGACTAAAACGCCCCTGCTCTTGCGAGCAGGGGCGCCGGTGTTTAACCGCTTTAGGGTTACATATGGGTTTCCGCGTACTCCGCGAGGATCGAGCGCGGTACGCCTTGCAGGGTGATGTGCACGCCGTGCGGGAAGTCCTTGAAGCGTTCGGTGAGGTAGGTCAGGCCCGAGCTCGGCGCTGACAGGTAAGGGGTGTCGATCTGTGCCAGGTTGCCCAGACAGACCACCTTCGAGCCGCTGCCGGCACGGGTGATGATGGTCTTCATCTGGTGCGGGGTGAGGTTCTGACACTCGTCGATGAGGATTAGGCTCTGCTGGAAGCTGCGCCCGCGGATGTAGTTGAGGGATTTGAACTGCAGCGGCACCTTCTGCAGGATGTAGTCGACGCTGCCGTGGGTGCTCTCGTCCTCCATGTGCAGCGCCTCGAGGTTGTCGGTAATCGCGCCGAGCCAGGGCTCCATCTTCTCCGCCTCGGTGCCGGGCAGAAAGCCGATTTCCTGATCCAGCCCCTGCACGCTGCGGGTAGCGATGATCCTCCGGTATCGCTTGCTGACCATGGTCTGCTCGATGGCCGCGGCCAGCGCCAGGATGGTCTTGCCCGAACCGGCGGCGCCGGACAGATTGACCAGGTGGATGTCCGGGTCGAGCAGTGCGAACAGCGCCAGCGCCTGGTGGATGTCGCGCGGTTTAAGGCCCCAGGCTTCCTGGTGCAGCAGCGGTTCCTGGTGCATGTCGAGGATCACCAGCTCATCGCCCTTGATCGCCTTGATCCAGCCGACGAAGCCCTGCTCATCGAGGATGAACTCGTTGACGTGTACCGCCGGCAAGTTGTCGATCAGCTGCACGCGATGCCAGGTGCGGCCATGGTCCTGGCGGGTATCGACCTTGCTCACGCGGTCCCAGAACGAGCCGGGCATGTCGTGGTAGCCCTTCGACAACAGCGAGACGTCATCGACCAGCTGGTCGGTGTGGTAGTCCTCGGCGTCGATACCGCAGGCGCGCGCCTTCAGGCGCATGTTGATGTCCTTGGTCACCAGCACCACGGACAGCCCGGGGTTACGTGACTTCAGTTCCACCAACTGGTTGATGATCTTGTTGTCGTTGAGGGTTTCCGGCAGCCAGGTGACCGGCGCGGCGCTTTTGCTCATGAGGATGGACAGTCGCCCGCAGGGACCGCTCTTGCCGCGCTGGATAGGTACGCCGTACTCGACGTCCTCGGGTTCGGCACCGGCGAGAATCTGATCGATCAGGCGGATGGCCTGGCGACATTCAGCGGCGACGCCGTGCTTGCCGGACTTCAGCTTGTCGAGTTCCTCCAACACCGTCATCGGGATGGCGACGTGGTGTTCTTCGAAGTTGAGCAAGGCGTTGGGATCGTGAATCAGAACATTGGTGTCGAGGGCGTAGAGGGTTGGAGCGGTGGGCTTGGAGCGTCCGTGGTCATCCATACTCGGTCACCTTCTTGTAGTAGCCAGGCGACGCAATACCAGGGCGGTGCTGCGCCGGACAGAGACCGCCGATTTTTCAGATCGGGGCCGAAAGGGGGCAAGCAAGGTGAGGGCCAATGGCCGCCACCTGTCTGCAGGTTTCGGCGGTCTTGCTTTTTTATTACTCCAATTCACATGACAGAAAAACGTTTTTTTTCTGGCATGCAGTTTTATTTGCACGGGCGACAGATAACGCTTGGCGTGCCGCTGGCGCCCCGTTACAGTCCGAAGTCCTACCTGCTTCAACCCGCTTCGCTTACCGCCCTCACTTGCAGCACGTCGCGCCATTCAGGTGCAGGTAACGCTTCGCCCCTGATCATTGCTGGCAACCGCTTCGCGAGCAGAGCTCGCTCCTACAACAGCAGCGCCTCGGTTCCTCTCAATCACCGCGATAGGTGGTCTTGCCGAATCCCGGCCTCTAGAATCGCCATCACGCTTTCTGGAGACCTTGCACATGCTGATGGTGATTTCACCGGCCAAGACCCTCGACTACGAGACCCCGCCCGCCACCCCGCGCTTCACCCAACCCGAACACCTCGACCACGCCCAGGAGCTGATCGAGCAGCTGCGCGACTTCAGCCCGGCGCAGATCGCCGAGCTGATGGGCCTGTCGGACAAGCTCGCCGGCCTCAACGCCGCTCGCTTTGGCAGCTGGGAGCGACCATTCAACCCATCCAACGCCAAGCAGGCACTGCTCGCATTCAAGGGTGACGTCTACACCGGGCTGAATGCCGAGGATTTCTCCGAAGACGATTTCGACTTTGCCCAGGCCCACCTGCGCATGCTGTCGGGCCTGTACGGCGTGCTGCGCCCGCTGGATCTGATGCAGGCGTATCGCCTGGAAATGGGCACCAAGCTGGCCAACGGCCGCGGCAAGGACCTGTACGCCTTCTGGGGTGAGCGCATCAGTGGCTGGCTGAACGAGGCACTGGCCGCCCAAGGCGACGACGTACTGCTCAACCTGGCATCCAACGAATACTTCGGCGCGGTCAAGCGCAAGGCGTTGAACGCGCGCATCATCGATACTGAGTTCAAGGACCTGAAGAACGGCCAGTACAAGATCATCAGCTTCTATGCCAAGAAGGCCCGTGGCCTGATGGCGCGCTACGTGATCAAGGAACGCCTGAGCAACCCCGAAGGCCTGAAGGATTTCAACTATCAGGGCTACCGTTACTCGGCCGAGCATTCCAAGTCGGATAGCCTGGTTTTCCTGCGCGACCAACCGCAGGACTGATCGCCAAACCGATCGAACCCATGCACCGCTCATCGGTTACTGCATGGGTTCGACCGCTGCACTGAACGACACCCTACCTCCCTTTTCCGCATCCCACCTGTCGCCTCCCTACGCGCCGAGCGCTGCGCCTGGCAAAAATTCCCTCGTCGTTGCGTTTGATTCTCAAAAACCTGCTTGACATCACATTTTCAGCGCGATCGCACTTCCTGCAGAACTTATTACGTCACTTAGTTATCGGATAGTTTCGCGTTAGTTAACTCGCCGAGTGCCATCATGCATTTTGCAACTTGCCACTATATTGCGATCAAATTAGCCGTTCAGCTCCGGCTCAGCTTCAGGACGAACGGTAGGAACTATCCGAAAGTGCCGCCACTCATACAGCCCGTAACACATTTCAATACATAACTTTCCGTCAACTTAACCTGCCTGATAGCGGATTGACTTCCGCCAGACAGCTTCGCCCAGAGAAAAGTTGGTGTAGTTCAAAGGGAGACCCAGACAACCTGCAAGAGTACCGAAACAGAGGCCTCGCACGAGGTTAAAGCGACAACATCAAAGGGCCACCTTATATATAAAGGCCCGCACTCGGTGCCAATTCAGGCACCACTCTCTACTCATGCCTGAATGAACTTGCTCTTATTTGAAAAGCAAGTTCCCGGACTAGTTTTGGCCAAAAGGCAAGTATTTGAAACTGCATCGAACGGACGAGGTGAATACCATGCGAATCAGTATCTTCGGTTTGGGTTATGTAGGTGCCGTTTGTGCTGGCTGTTTGTCGGCACGCGGTCACGACGTGATTGGCGTGGATATCTCCGCGAACAAGATCGACCTGATCAACAACGGCAAATCGCCCATCGTCGAGCCGGGCCTGGAAGAACTGCTGCAACAGGGCCTGCGTCAGGGCCGCCTGCGCGGCACCACTGACGTCGCCGCTGCCGTTCTGGAGAGCGATGTGTCGTTCATCTGCGTCGGCACGCCGAGCAAGAAGAACGGCGATCTGGAGCTGAACTACATCGAAGGCGTGTGCCGCGAAATCGGCATGGCCATGCGCGACAAGAACGAGCGCCACACCGTGGTGGTACGCAGCACCGTGCTGCCGGGCACTGCCAAGAACGTCGTGCTGCCGATTCTCGAAGACTGCTCGGGCAAGAAGGCCGGCGTCGATTTCGGCCTGGCGGTGAACCCCGAGTTCCTGCGTGAAAGCACCGCGATCAAGGACTACGACTTCCCGCCGATGACCGTCATCGGTGAGCTGGACAAGGCCTCCGGCGACCTGCTGGAAAGCATCTACAGCGAGCTGGACGCGCCGATCATCCGCAAGGACATCGAAGTCGCCGAGATGATCAAGTACACCTGCAACGTCTGGCACGCGGCCAAGGTCACCTTCGCCAACGAGATCGGCAACATCGCCAAGGCAGTCGGCGTCGATGGCCGCGAAGTGATGGACGTGGTCTGCCAGGATCACAAGCTCAACCTCTCCAAGTACTACATGAAGCCCGGCTTCGCCTTCGGCGGTTCCTGCCTGCCCAAGGATGTGCGCGCGCTGAACTACCGCGCCGGTAGCCTGGACGTGGAAGCTCCGCTGATCGGCTCGCTGATGCGCAGCAACGCCGCCCAGGTGCAGAAGGCCTTCGACATCATCGCCAGCCATGACTCGCGCAAGGTCGCCCTGCTCGGCCTGAGCTTCAAGGCCGGTACCGATGACCTGCGCGAAAGCCCACAGGTGGAACTGGCGGAAATGCTCATTGGCAAAGGTTTCGACCTGAGCATCTACGACCGCAACGTCGAGTACGCCCGCGTACACGGCGCCAACAAGGACTACATCGAGTCGAAGATCCCGCACGTATCCTCGCTGCTCAACAGTGACCTGGACGAGGTGGTGGCGAAGGCCGACATCATCGTCCTGGGCAACAGCGACGAGCGTTTCGCCAAGCTGGCCGAGCAGGCGCCGAGCGGCAAGCGGGTGATCGACCTGGTCGGTTTCATGCCCCACGCCAGCAACGGCGTGGCCGAAGGCATCTGCTGGTAAGGCCCGAGCGTACCTGCACGCCCAGCGCGTGCAGGTATGCGGAGACGCAAATGGACAAGCTCAAGAACGGCCTCAACCAAGCCAGTGGCTGGATGCTCTATCTCAGCCTGCTGATGCTCCTGGCGCTGGCGCTGCCGCGGTCTGTGTTCGATCCCGACTCGCGACACTTCCTGCTGCTGATCGGCATCGTCGGCATCTGGCGTTATTCCATGGGTGCCATGCACTTCGTGCGTGGCTGCCTGTTTCTTTACCTGGTGTACCCCTGGTACCGCCGCAAGGTTACAAAACTCGGCAAGGACGCCGACCCCTCTCATGTGTTCCTGCTAGTCACCAGCTTTCGCATCGAGGCACTAACCACTGCCATGGTCTACCGCTCGGTGATTCGCGAAGCCATCGACTGCGGCTACCCGACCACGGTGGTGTGCTCGATCGTCGAGCTCTCCGATGAGCTGCTGATCAAGAACCTCTGGACTCAGGCCGAACCGCCGGCGCACGTTACCCTGGACATCGTGCGCATTCCCGGCACCGGCAAACGTGACGGCCTAGCCCACGGTTTCCGCGCCATTTCCCGGCAGATGCCGGACCGCGATGCGGTGGTGGCGGTGATCGACGGCGACACCGTGCTCGAACCTGAAGTGGTCCGTAAATGCGTGCCCTGGTTCAAGCTCTTCCCCAATGTCGGCGGGCTGACCACCAACGAGTTCTGCGAGGTACGCGGCAGCTACCTGATGAGCGAATGGCACAAGCTGCGCTTCGCCCAGCGCCACCTCAACATGTGCTCGATGGCGCTCTCCAAGCGCGTGCTGACCATGACCGGGCGCATGTCGGTGTTCCGCGCCAGCGTGGTGACCGACCCCGAGTTCATTCGCGATGTCGAAGCCGACCACCTCGAGCACTGGCGCCTGGGTCGTTTCCAGTTCCTCACCGGTGACGACAAGTCCAGCTGGTACAGCCTGATGCGCCTGGGCTACGACACCTTCTACGTGCCGGACGCCGCCATCAACACGGTCGAACACCCGCCGGAGAAGAGCTTCATCAAGGCCAGCCGCAAGCTGATGTTCCGCTGGTACGGCAACAACCTGCGGCAGAACTCGCGCGCCCTGCGTCTGGGCATGAGCCGCCTCGGCGCCTTCACCACCCTGGTGCTGTTCGACCAGCGCGTATCGATGTGGACCTGCCTGCTAGGCCTGTGCGTGGCGATCATCGCCAGCCTCAAGTACAGCGTGATGTATCTGCTGATCTACCTGCTGTGGATCGGCACCACGCGGCTGATCCTGACCCTGCTGCTGATGCTCTCCGGGCATCGCATCGGCCCGGCCTACCCGGCGCTGCTCTATTACAACCAGATCGTCGGGGCCCTGGTGAAGATCTACGTGTTCTTCCGCCTCGACCAACAGTCCTGGACGCGCCAGAACACCAAGCTCAACCGCGGCCTGTCCAGCTTCGCCAACTGGTTCAACAGCTGGTCGTCGCGTGCCATGACTTTCTCTGCTGCCTCCGTCTTCATCGCCGCGCTGCTGGCGCTGGTATGACCCTACTCGAATAGGAATTAGCCACCATGAACTCCGTCGCCAATCACAACGTCGTCCATGAGTCCGAGGCCCAGCGCCAGCACGCCCGTGTCAAGCTGCCAGGCCGTTTGCGCTTCACCAATGCCAAGGGCGAGCGCATCGATGCTCGCCTGCAGGACATCTCTGCCGGCGGCTTCAGCTTCACCAACGAAAAGACCTCGCACAAGGTCGGGGACTTCCATCGCGGCCAACTGCAGTTCCAGCTCGACAGCCTGGTGCTGGGTCTGGACGTCGAGTTCCAGGTCAACTCGGTACAGCCGGAGCACAACCGCATCGGCTGCCAGTTCCACGGCCTCGGCGCACGCGAAGCTGCCGCCCTGCGCCACCTGATCAGCGCCCACCTGGCCGGTGAGCTGGTCAACGTCGGCGAGGTGCTGCACATCCTCCAGCGCGACAACTTCACCAAGGCGCGCAAGAACGGCGCCGGCGGTGGCATGGGCATGTTCGGCCGCCTACGCGCCGTCACCTTCAGCGCCGCGATCTTCGTGATCGGTCTGGCCGCCTTCGGTTACATCGGCAAGTCGATCTACGGCCTGTACTTCGTTACCCACGCCCAGTCGGCGCAGATCAGCCTGCCGGCGCTGCAAGTGACCATGCCGCGTGAAGGCAGCGTACAAGCTCTGGTACAGCCGGATGGCGTGGTGGAAAAAGGCGCGCCGATCGCCACCTTCACCACCAGCATGCTGGAAATGCTCAAGGGCCATCTGGGCGACGACCAGCTCGAGCCGAGCCAGATCGAAGCGCTGTTCGCCCGCGAGATGCAGGGCACCCTGACCAGCCCGTGCAACTGCAAGATCGCCCGCCAGTTGGTGGCCGACGGTCAGTTCGCCAGCAAGGGCGACGTGATCTTCGAACTGGTGCCGCAGGACGGCGTGGCCACCGTCAGCGCCAGCTTCCCCTACCGCCACCTGGAACAGGCACGCCCCGGTACCCCGGTGACCTTCAAGGTGGCCGGCGAAGACCAGGCGCGCCACGGCGAGATCGTCAGCAGCGCGCTGCACGATGGCGGCCTGAGCTCGGACATCCGCGTAGTGATCAAGCCGCAGGACACCCTGCCGGCCGGCCTCGCCGGTCAGCCGGTAGACGTGGTCATCGACCGCGGCCCGTCGCTGGGCTGGCTGGTTGATCGCGCCGTCGCGGCAGGTCGATAAGGAGAAGGTGCCGTGAGCATGCCTCTACTTCGCCCCGCCCTGCTCGGCCTCGCCGTCAGCGCCACGCTGGCCGGCTGTGCCGGCCTGCCGGATGAGCGCCTGGCCCGCGAAGCCCTGCAGAGCGGTGATCAGCAGACGGCCGAATGGCACTTCCGCCAGCTCGCCGAGATGGGCTACAGCGACTCGCAGATCGGCCTGGCCGACATCTACGCCGCCAATGGCCAGAACCAGGACCTGGATGAGGCCGAGCGCATCTATCGCCAGGCCATGGACGGTTCGCCACGCGCCAAGGCGCGTCTGGGCAAGCTGCTGGCGCGCAAGCCCGGCAGCACCCTGGCCGAGCGCCGCGAGGCCGCCGAACTGCTGGAAAGCGCAGCCAAGGCGCGCGAACCCAGCGCGCTGCTGCCGCTGACCGAACTCTACCTGTTCTACCCACAGGACTTTCCCGCCATGAACATCGCGCAACGTATTCAGGACTGGCGCCAGCAGGGTCTGCCGCAGGCGGAACTGGCGCAGATTCTTCTGTATCGCACCGATGGCACCTACGACCAGCATCTGGGCGAGATCGAGCGCATCTGCCAGGCACGCCTGGCCAGCAACGACGCCTGCTACGCCGAGCTGGCCACCGTGTACCAGAAGCAGAATCGCGAAGACGATCGCCAGGCGCTGATCGATCAGCTGCTGGCGGGCTACCGCGCCGGCAGCGTCTCGCCCAACCAGGTCGAGTCCGTAGCCCAGGTGCTCAGCGACCCCGAGCTGGGCCAGCCGCAACCGCAGCTCGCCCAGGACCTGCTGGAAACCATCGCGCCGAACTACCCGGCCGCCTGGGTCAGCCTCGCGCGTTTGCTCTACGACTATCCGGGACAAGGCGATATCGACACCCTGCTCGGCTATCTGCAGAAGGGTCGCGAGGCGGCCCTGCCGCGCGCCGAACTGCTGCTCGGGCGCCTGTACTACGAGGGCAAGCTGCTGCCGCAGCAGCCGAAGAAGGCCGAGGAGCACCTGCGCAAAGCCGCACCCAGCGAGCCCAGCGCCAACTACTACCTGGGGCAGATCTACCTGCGCGGCTACCTCGGCGAGGTTTACGCCCAGCAGGCGCTCGACCATCTGCTCAGCGCCGCCCGCGCCGGCCAGCTCAGCGCTGACTTCGCTCTGGCGCAGATGTTCAGCCAGGGCCGCGGGGTCAAGCCCAACCCGGTCAACGCCTATGTATTCAGCCAACTGGCCCTGCCACGCAATACGCCGCCGACCTTCGAGCTGGCGCATGAGGTGGAAGCGAGCCTGACCCCGGCGCAACTGGCCGAAGGCCAACGCCTGCTGCGCGAGGAACGCGATGCCCGCGGCATCGTCCTGCAGCAGCAGGCCGCCCTGCAGGTCAGCCAGCCATGAACAGGGATGCACGCATGCAGCTAAATCGTATCGTCAGCCAATTGGGGCTGAGCGCCAGCCTGCTGGCAGCCAGCGCTGCCTGGGCGGCGGATGCGCCGAAGAATTTCGGCCTGGATATGAAAATCACCGCGCAATCGGAAGATGACCGCGACCTCGGCACCCGTAGCGGCGGGGATGTCAGCGGTATCGGTCTGGACCTGCGCCCCTGGGCCTACGGCGAGCGCGGCGACTGGAGCGCCTTCGCCATGGGCCAGGCGGTCACCGCCACCGACACCATCGAAACCGACCCGCTGCAGGACGACGGCGAAGACAGCGCACAGCGCAGCGACGCCCGCCAGCCGGACAAGAGCTACCTGGCGATGCGCGAATTCTGGGTCGACTACAGCGGCCTCACCGCCTACCCCGGCGAGCACCTGCGCGTCGGCCGCCAGCGCCTGCGCAGCGATGAAGGCACCTGGTGGGACACCAACATCGAAGCGGTCAACTGGCGCTTCGACACCACCTTGCTGCAAGCCACGGTCGGCGTCGCCGAGCGCTTCTCCGAATACCGCACCGACCTTGACGACCTCGCCCCGGAAGACGAAGACCGTCGCCATTACTTCGCCGGTCTCGACTACCAGTGGACGCCCGGCCATCGCATCGGCGCCAAGCTGCACCACAGCCGCGACGACGGCAGCCTGCCGAACGCCGGCGAGCGCGTCGACGAACTGAGCAAGCGCTACACCGGCGACCTGACCTGGTTCGGCCTGCACGCCGACGGCGGCTTCTTCGAGCGCAACTCGCGCAATCGCCTCAACTACTGGGCGCAGATGACCTGGCTCAAGGGCGACACCGATCAGCTGCAGCAGCAGGTGGTCGGCAGCGAGCGCATCGCCACCGGCTCGCGCAGCCAGGACGTCGACGCCTGGGCCATGGACCTGGGTCTGCGCTACAGCCTCGATGAAAACTGGAAGATCGGCGCCGCCTACGCCCGTGGCAGCGGCGGCGGCAACGACGGCAAGTCGCGCCAGTTCATGCAGACCGGTCTGCAGAGCAACCGCGCCAACTTCACCGGCGTCGAATCGCGCCTGCACCGCTACGGCGAAGCCTTCCGCGGCGAACTGTCGAACCTGCAGGTGGCCAGCGCCTTCAGCTCCTGGCAACTGGGCGAGGACTACGACGCCAGCGTCGTCTATCACCGCTTCTGGCGTGTCGATGGCGACCAGGACGTCGGCGACAGCGGCATCACCGCGCCGTTGGTGGCGGGCGAGAAAGACATCGGCCAGGAAGTCGACCTGGTGCTGACCCGCTACTTCAAGCAGGGCCTGCTGCCGGCCACGGTCGCCGAACAGCTGGATGATCGCTCGGCCCTGGTACGCCTGCGCGCCGGCGTGTTCCTGCCGGGCGACGCATACGGCAGCGGCACCGACTCGGTGATGCACCGCGCCTTCGTCGACTTCATCTGGCGCTTCTGAGGGATCGGATCATGCAACCCAAAGGCTTAGCCCTACCCCTGCTGCTCGGCGCGTTGTGCCTCACGGTACCCCTGGCCCAGGCCAACCCGACGCAGCACCAGTTCGACTACCGCGTGCGCAGTGCACCAGCGGACGAACTGCATATGGAAGCGCCCAAGCTGCCAGACCTGTCCGGCTACACCAAGGAGGCCGTGCTGGCCAAGATTCCGCGTGACAAACGCGGCAAGGTAGTGGTGCGGCGCATGCTGCGCCAGGACGCGCTGAAGGACTTCACCGGCGGCAACGAACGCCTGCGCGAATGGATCAAGCGCCAGCAGGGCATGCCCCAGGCGATCTTCATCGAAGGTGGCCTGGTCACCGCCCAGGATCTGGCCAAGGCGCTGCCCGACAGCCAGTTCGCCGAACAGGAACCTGGCGTGTATCTCGCTCGCCTGCCCATCGTCGTGGCAGAAGGCGCAGCGCTGCATGTCGGCAAGGAAACCCGCGAACTGCGCCTGTCGCAGGAGCGCGGCTCGTTCCTGGTCAACGACGGCCTGATGTTCCTCACCGACACCCGCGTCACCGCCTGGCGCGAGGCCGACAACGGCCCAGCGACCATGCGCGACAACGGCAAGGAATTCCGCCCGTTCCTGGTCTCCTGGGGCGGCAGCGAGCTGTATATCGCGGGCAGCGTGATCACCAGCCTGGGCTACGACAACTCCAAGTCCTACGGGGTGTCGATCACCCAGTACACGCCGAACATGCACGAGCGCCTCAAGCGCGACGAGCCGACCGGCTGGCTGATCGACTCCGAGTTCGTCGACCACTGGTACGGCTTCTACTGCTACGAAGCGCAGAACGTGGTGATCAAGGGCAACACCTACCGCGACAACATCGTCTACGGCATCGACCCGCACGACCGCTCCCACGGCCTGATCATCGCCGAGAACACCGTGTTCGGCACCAAGAAGAAACACGGCATCATCATCTCGCGCGAGGTCAACGACAGCTGGATCATCAACAACGAGAGCTACGACAACAAGCTCTCCGGCGTGGTCATCGACCGTAACAGCGAACGCAACCTGATCGCCTATAACCGCGTGCACGGCAATCACTCCGACGGCATCACCCTGTACGAGAGCGGCGACAACCTGCTGTGGGGCAACCATGTACTGGGCAACCAGCGCCACGGCATTCGCATCCGCAACAGCGAGAACATTCGCCTCTACGACAACGTCTCGGCGATGAACCAGCTCACCGGTGTGTACGGCCACATCAAGGACCTGTCCGACACCGACCGCGACCTGGACCTCGACCCGTTCGATACCAAGATCTCGATGATCATCGTCGGCGGCACCCTGGCCGGCAACGGCTCCAGCCCGATCAACATCGACTCGCCGCTGTCGGTCGAGCTGTACCGCGTGAAGATGCTCGCGCCGCGCAAGAGCAGCGGCATCCAGCTCGCCGGCATCCTCGGCGAGAAACAGGACGAAATCCTTGACCTCATGGTGCGCCAGCGCCTGCCCGTGCTGATCGATCCGATCGAGCCCGAGCCGATGACCAACTGACGAGGCCTCCCATGACTGCATACAAATTCAAGACCCTGGCCCTGGCAGTGACGTGCGCCGCATTCGGCAGCGCACTGCAGGCCGAAGAGCGCCAGGCGCCGCAATACCAGGTGGAAGATTGCTGCTCGCTGTGCCCGGCTGCGCACGATGCCAGCCGTTATACCACCAGCTACATGAAGAACTTCGTCACCCTGATGGACGCCGACGAGGGCTGGCTGTTCCGCAGTGTCGAGGACCTGCGCACCGAGTTCGGCACCACCGAGATCGGCTACCAGCGCCTGAAGGAACTGCGCGACGGTCTCAAGCAGCGCGGCGTGGAACTGGTGGTGGTCTATCAACCGACCCGCGGCCTGGTCAATCGCAGCAAGCTGAGCCCGGCCGACTACCAGCGCTTCGACTACGACAAGGCGCTGCGCAACTACCGCCAGGCACTGACGCGCTTCGAACAGCTGGGTATCTGGGTACCGGACCTGACGCCGCTCACCGACGAGGACAGCGACAAGGAGTTCTACTTCCGCCGCGACCAGCACTGGACGCCCTACGGCGCCGAGCGCACCGCACGTCTGGTGGCCGAGACGGTCAAGCGCATCCCCGGCTTCGAAGATATTGCGCAGAAGGAATTCGTCACCGAGCGCATCGGCCTGATGGGCAAGACTGGCACCATGCAGAACGTCGCCAGCCAGCTGTGCGGTACCGGCTATGCAGTGCAGTACGTCGATCAGTTCGTCACCGAGCCGAAGGATGCCAGCGATGGCGACGCGCTGTTCGGCGACGACAGCAGCCCGAAGATCACCCTGATCGGCACCAGCCACAGCGGCAAGAACTACAACTTCGGCGGCTTCCTCGAAGAGTACCTGGGCACCGACGTGCTCAACGCAGCCTTCCCCGGTGGTGGCCTGGAAGGCGCGATGCTCGAGTATCTGGCCAGCGATGCCTTCCAGAACGACCCACCGAAAATCCTCATCTGGGAGTTTTCGCCGCTCTACGACCTGGCCTCGGACAAGATTCACCGTCAGTTGATGGCCACCCTGAACAACGGCTGCAGCGGCCAGACCGAGCTGCTCGCCAGCGAGAAACGCCTGCATCCGGGCAGCAACGAAATATTGATCAATGGCGAGAACAAGCTGCTGACCCTACCCGGCAACCGCCACCAGCTGGACCTGCGTTTCAGCGACCCGTCGGTCAAGCGCGTCGACGCCACCATCTGGTACCTCAACGGTCGTCGCGAGCAGCTCAAGCTGGAAAAACCCAACACCGTCGATACCGACGGCCGCTTCGCCGTGGAGTTGCGCGACGAGCCGGGCTGGGGTGATCAGAACTTCTTCGCTCTGGAAATCGAGAAGCCCGAAGACAGCGATGACGACCTGAAAGTCCAGGCCAGCCTGTGCCAGCGCCCGAGCGGGGCCAGCCAGCAAGTCGCGCAGCACAGTGCGAACGACTGAGGAGGCAAGCATGCCCAAACGACTCGCTCCCTTCACCCTGATAGCCGTGCTGCTCAGCGGCCCGGCCTTTGCCGAGCTGCACCCGCCGGCGGGCTATTACGCCGCCGTCGGCCAGCGCGACGGCAAGGCGCCCGCCTGCCCTGCGGTGCCAGAGCCATACACCGGTGAGCTGCAGTTCACCAGCAAGTACGCCGGCTCCGACAGCGCGCGCGCCACGCTCAACCGCAAGGCGGAGAAGAACTTCCGCCAGCAGACCGCTCACATCGTCCGCCTGGAAAAGGAAGCCGGGCGGATGATCACCGGCTACATGCGCACGGGTCAGCCTGAGCGCCTGGAATGCGCCATCGAATGGCTGGATCGCTGGGCCAGCGCCGATGCGCTGGAATCCGAGCAGTTCAACCACACCGGCAAGTCGATGCGCAAATGGGCGCTCGGCAGCCTGGCTGGCGCCTGGCTGCGCCTGAAATTCTCCGAGTCGCAGCCGCTGGCGCAATACCCGCAGCAGAGTGCACGCATCGAAGCCTGGTTCACCCGGCTGGCCGAACACACGGTGCGCGAGTGGAGCGATCTGCCGCTACGCAAGATCAACAACCACAGCTACTGGGCCGCCTGGTCGGTGATGGCGGTGGCGGTGATCAGTGATCGTCGCGACCTGTTCGACTGGTCCGTGGGCCAGTTCCGCATCGCTGCCAATCAGGTCGATGACGAAGGCTACCTGGCCAACGAAATGCGCCGCAGCCAGCGCGCCCTGGCCTACCACAACTATGCATTGCCACCGCTGGCGATGATCGCCGCGTTCGCCAAGGCCAACGAGGTGGATCTGCGCGGCGAGAACCACGGCGCGCTGCAGCGCCTGGCCGAACGGGTGCTGCAAGGCGCACGCGACCCGGCCGCATTCGCCCAGCGCACCGGTGCCAAGCAGGACATGAGCGAGCTGCGCAAGGACTTCAAGTACGCCTGGCTGGCGCCCTACTGCAGCCTCTACGCCTGCAATGAGGAAACCCGCGAACTGAACCAGGAGAAGGGGCCGTTCAACAGCTTCCGCCTCGGTGGCGAGGTGACACAGGTATTCGAAAAACCGTAGGAGCGGCTGGGCGGCATTCCGCTTTAGCCGCGATTTTCGCGGATGAATCGGCTCCTACGGGACGTAACAAAACAAACCCTCCGTTCGCGGGGGGAAAGGGGGGCGCTGCCCCGGCTGTTCACGGAGAAGCACGGATGGTCTTTTCATCCAACGTCTTTTTGTTCCTGTTCCTGCCGATTTTTCTCGGCCTCTACTACCTGTGCCCGAATCGCGGGCGCAATCTGCTGATCCTGATCGGCAGCTACACCTTCTACGCCTGGTGGCGGGTGGACTTCCTTCTGCTGTTCGCCGCCGTGACACTGTGGAACTACGTCTTCGCCCTGCGCATTCATGCCCACGCCGGCACCCAGGCGGCGCGCCGCTGGGTGGTGGCCGGGGTCATCGGCAACCTGGCCACGCTGGGTTACTTCAAGTACGCCAACTTCGGCGTGGCCAATATCAATGCGGTGCTCGAGTCGATGGGGATGGAGCCCTTCGTCCTCACGGCGGTGATCCTGCCGATCGGTATCTCCTTCTACATTTTCCAGTCGATCAGCTACCTGATCGACGTGTACCGGCGTGACACCGAACCGACGCACAACCTGATCAACTTCGCCGCCTTCATCGCCCTGTTCCCGCAACTGATCGCCGGCCCCGTGCTGCGCTACAAGGACCTGGCCGACCAGTTCACCGACCGCACCCACAGCATCGACAAGTTCAGCGAAGGCGCCACACGCTTCATGCAGGGCTTCGTCAAGAAGGTGTTCATCGCCGACAGCCTGGCGCCGCTGGTGGACCATTGCTTCGCTCTGGAAAACCCCAGCACCGGCGACGCCTGGCTGGGCATGATCGCCTATACCGCGCAGCTGTACTTCGACTTCTCCGGCTACAGCGACATGGCCATCGGCCTGGGCCTGATGATGGGCTTTCGCTTCATGGAGAACTTCAACCAGCCCTATATCAGCCAGTCGATCACCGAATTCTGGCGGCGCTGGCACATCAGTCTGTCCACCTGGTTGCGCGACTACCTGTACGTGCCGCTGGGCGGCAACCGCCACGGCACCTTCAACACCTACCGCAACCTGTTCCTGACCATGCTGCTGGGCGGTTTCTGGCACGGCGCCAACTGGACCTTCCTGATCTGGGGCGCCTGGCACGGCACCTGGCTGGCCATCGAACGCGCGCTGGGGGTGAAAGCCGCACCGACTGTATTCAACCCGCTGAAATGGGCCTTCACCCTGCTGCTGGTGATGCTCGGCTGGGTGATCTTCCGCGCCGAGAACCTTGAGGTGGCCGGGCGCATGTACGCCGCCCTGTTCAGCTTTGCTGACTGGCACCTGAGCGAGCTGACCCTGGCGCACATCACCGGTTTGCAGATGGCGACTCTGGCGCTGGCCTGGGTGGTGATCGCCGTCAACGGCGCCCGCCAGTTCCTTGCCAGCCGCCATCATGAGCCGGGGCTGACCCTGGCCAGCGCCGGGGTGGCCCTGCAGGCCATCGACCTGCGCATGGTGGCCGTGCGCGGTGCGCTACTGCTGTTGTTCTGCGCCTCGCTGCTCAAGCTCTCGGCGCAGAGCTACTCCCCCTTCCTCTACTTCCAGTTCTGAGCGGAGGCCAAGCATGAATCGCCCCATCAAGACCCTGTACGTCGCGCTGTTCGCCCTGCTGCTGTTGCCGGTCAGCGTGCTTGCCCTGAGCAAGCTCGCCGACTACCAGATGCCGGCGCAGCCGAGCGTGCTCGACGGCGGCCTGGCCGAGAGCATCGAGCGTCACTACGACGAGAACTTCCCGCTCAAGCAGGCCGGCATCAACCTCTGGGCAGCCGTGGAATACCTGGTGTTCGGTGAGGGCCGCAGCGGCCTGGTGATCGGCCAGGACGGCTGGCTGTACTCGGACGAGGAATTCGCTCCGCAGGCCGACGGCCAGCGCCAGATGCGCGACAACCTGGCGTTGATCCGCGGCGTGCAGCGCCAGCTGGAAGAACGCGATATCCAGCTGCTGCTGGCCATCGTCCCGGCCAAGACCCGCCTGTACCCGGAGCACACCGGCAGCCATCGCCCCAGCGCCCTGCAACGCAGCCTGTACCCGCGCTTTCATCGTGCGGTGCGCAGTGCAGGGATCGCCGCACCGGACCTGCTCGCACCGCTGCAGGCAGCCAAGGACGAAGCACCGATGTTCCTGCGCACCGACACGCATTGGACGCCGGAAGGCGCCGATGTCACCGCCAAGGCGCTGAGTGAAGTGGTGCGCAGCGCCATGCAGCTGCGCGGGGAGCCGCAGCAGTTCGTCACCGAAACCGTGGAAACCCGCGCGCACCAGGGCGACCTGACCCGTTTCCTGCCGCTGGCCCCGCTGTTCGAGAGTCTGATGCCGCAGGCCGACCGCCTGCAGCAGCGCGAAACCCACGCCGCCGAAGGTAGCGGCGACGACCTGTTCGGCGACAGCGATCTGCCGGTGACCCTGGTCGGCACCAGCTACAGCGCCAACCCGGCCTGGAACTTCGCCGGCGCCCTGCGTGAGCACCTGCAGCGCGATCTGGCCAATCACGCCGAGGAAGGCGGCGGCCCGCTGGTGCCGATGCTCAAGTACCTGCAGAGCGAGGACTTCGAGAACAACCCACCGCAACTGGTGATCTGGGAGTTCCCCGAGCGCTACCTGCCGATGACCAGCGATTTCACCGATTTCGACCCGCAATGGCTCGCCGCACTCAAAGACGACGGCGAGCGCCAGGGGCTGGCTGCTGCCAGTCACTGATTCATCCCCCAAGGAGGACTATCCGATGAACACTCAAAACACCCTACGCCGCTTCACCCTGGGCGCCTGCGCCCTGGCTCTGGGCCTTGGCATGTTCCAGGCGCAGGCCGATGACGGCGCGCTCTACGGTCCCAAGGCGCCCAAGGGCTCGGCTTTCGTCCGCGCCTACAACGCCAGCAGCGCCGAGCTCGATGTCAGCGTCGGCCAGACCCAGCTCAAGCAGATCTCGCCGCTGGGTTCGAGTGACTTCAAGTTCCTCCCGGCCGGCAGCTACCAGGCTCAGGTCGGTAACGCACAGATGGCGGTGGATCTGCAGGCCGCGCGTTACTACACCCTGGTCAGCCAGACCGGCGCCGAGCCGCGCCTGGTCGAGGAGCCGCCCTTCACCAGCCGCCAGAAAGCGCTGCTGCGTGTCCAGAACCTGACTGACAGCACCCTCAGCCTGAAGACTGCCGACGGCAAGACCGCCGTGGTCGCCGACGTCAAACCCGACGGCCGTGGCGACCGCGAGATCAACCCGGTCAAGGTTGGCCTGGCGCTGTTCGACGGCGAGCGCAAGGTCGCCGACCTGAAACCGGTCACCCTCGGGCGCGGCGAAGTCGTCAGCCTGTTCGTCACTGGCGGTCAGGGCAAGTTGTCGCCGGTATGGGTCAAGCGCCCCATCGACGGTTGAGGAGACTCTGAAATAGCCGTCATTCCCGCGCAGGCGGGAATCCAGAACCTGCGTAGTCCCTGGGCTCCCGCCTTCGCGGGAGTGACGATAAATGGCTTTTTCAGAATTTTCTTAAGGCAGCGAGTTTTTTTAGAACAAGGAAAACGGCGGGTACACGTCGCACCGACACGACACGGGCAAACCACTTGATCAATCGCTCAGGAGAGACACAACCATGACCCCCATCATCCTTTCCGGTGGCAGCGGCTCGCGACTCTGGCCTCTTTCGCGCAAGCTGTATCCCAAGCAGTTCCTCGCCCTGACCGGTGAGCAGACCCTGTTCCAGCAGACCCTTCAGCGCCTTTCCATCGAGGGCATGCAGCCACCCGTGCTGGTGGCCAATCAGGAGCACCGTTTCATCGTGCTCGAGCAGCTGGAGCAGATCGACCTGCAGGCACAAATGCTCCTGCTAGAACCCTTCGGCCGCAACACGGCACCGGCTGTGGCCATGGCGGCCCTGCAACTGATCGCCGAAGGCCGTGACGAGCTGATGCTGGTGCTCCCAGCCGACCATGTGCTGGACGATCAGCAAGCCTTCCGCCAGGCCCTGGCGCTGGCAACCGTGGCCGCCGAGAAAGGCGAGATGGTGCTGTTCGGCGTGCCGGCCGACCGTCCGGAAACCGGCTACGGCTACATCCGCGGCCAGGCCGACGGCACCCTGCCCGACGGCGTGGCGCGTGTGGCCAACTTCGTCGAGAAACCCGACGCCCAGCGCGCCACCGAGTACGTGAAGAGCGGCGATTACTACTGGAACAGCGGCATGTTCCTGTTCCGCGCCAGCCGCTTCCTCGAAGAGCTCAAGCACCATGACGTGGACATCTACGACACCTGCCTGCTGGCGTTGGAACGCAGCCAGCGCGACGGCACGCAGATCGCCATCGACCCGGCTACCTTCGCCTGCTGCCCGGACAACTCCATCGACTACGCGGTGATGGAGAAGACCAGCCGCGCCTGCGTGGTGCCGCTGGCCGCTGGCTGGAACGATGTCGGCAGCTGGTCGTCGATCTGGGAAGTGCACGACAAGGACGACGCCGGTAACGTGACCAAGGGCGACGTGGTGATCGAGGACAGCCGTAACTGCCTGATCCACGGCAATGGCAAGCTGGTCTCGGTGCTCGGCTTGGACGACATAGTCGTGGTGGAAACCAAGGACGCCATGATGGTGGCGCACAAGGACCGCGTGCAGGACGTCAAGAAGCTGGTTGGCAAGCTCGACGAGCAGGGTCGCTGCGAGACCCAGAACCACTGCGAGGTCTACCGCCCTTGGGGCTCGTACGACTCGGTGGACATGGGCGGCCGCTTCCAGGTCAAGCACATCACCGTCAAACCGGGCGCGCAGCTGTCGCTGCAGATGCACCACCACCGTGCCGAGCACTGGATCGTGGTGTCCGGCACCGCCAAGGTGACCTGCGACGATAAAGAGTTCCTGCTCACCGAGAACCAGTCCACCTACATCCCGATGACCTCGGTGCACCGTCTCTCCAACCCGGGCAAGATCCCGCTGGAGATCATCGAAGTGCAGTCCGGCACCTATCTCGGTGAGGACGATATCGAGCGCCTGGAAGATGTATACGGTCGCAGCGATGCAGTAGCCGTCGGCGCCGCACACTGAGCTGTTCGTAGCCCGGATGCAATCCGGGTCGATATCGGCCCCGGATTGCATCCGGGCTACATCCTTGTTCATCCGTGGCATACGTAGTGAGCTCCCCTCTCCCATTCATGGGAGAGGGGTTGGGGGAGAGGGCAGAAGACACCCACGTCACTCGCGGCTATCTCTTCCCCGCCCCCTTTCCCTCACTGTCACACCCTGCGACAGCCCACGCGGTTACCCTGACAAAGCACCTTGTGTAGGATGAACGCAGACTTCGCAAAAAGGCTGCCCTCATGCTGTTCGGTGTCGTACTCGTCATCACCTGGCTGATCCTGCTGATTCGCTATCCAACCAAGGCCCTGCCGGTGTCCATGGCCGCGCTGGTCGGTCTCGGCCTGGTGGCCACCTGGGTGCTCTGGCAGGAAAGCCAGGACGAGCGCAACCTCGCCCATCTCGAATTGCGCCTGAGCTACGACCCGCAGCGCTGCCCCGCCGATCGCCCACTGGCCATCGACCTGAAGAACGGCAGCGACGCCGCCCTGCTGGAGCTGCGCTGGGAAGTCGCCGCCTACCGCCCAGGCAACGCCACCAACCTGGCCCAGCGCCTTTACGAGTCGCCACGCTACAGCGGCCCCGGCGAGCTGCTGCCGGGCGCCAGCTGGAGTGACTGCATGCCCCTGCCCGACCTGCGCAGCGGCTATCGCCCCGCTACGCTGGAGTTTCGCGCCGAGCGCCTGCAAGGCAAATTCATTCGATAACCTGTAGGAGCGAGCTCTGCTCGCGAAGCTTGCGGCGTCATACGCGTTCGCGAGCAGAGCTCGCTCCTACAGCTCGACATCCGTTGCCAGCCCCGTAGGGCGGACTCAGGAGCCTAGGCGAACAGTCCGCCATCACCTCAAGCCAAGCCTGCTAAGCTGCAGCCCCATTCGCGTCTCAGGGAGTCCCGCGCATGCCTCAACCCAGCGTTCTCATCACTGGTTGTTCCAGCGGCATCGGCCGCGCCCTGGCCGACGCCTTCAAGGCGGCTGGCTACGCGGTGTGGGCTACAGCACGCAAGAACGGTGACCTTGCAGCGCTCGAGCAGGCGGGGTTCCACGCAGTGCAACTCGACGTCAACGATGGCGACGCGCTGCAGCAACTAGCCACACGCCTTAGCGAGGAAATCGGCGGCCTCGATGTACTGATCAACAACGCTGGCTATGGCGCCATGGGCCCGCTGCTCGACGGCGGCGTGGAAGCCATGCAGCGCCAGTTTGAAACCAACGTGTTCTCCATCGTCGGCGTGACCCGTGCGTTCTTCCCGCTGCTGCGTCGCAACCGTGGCCTGGTGGTGAATATCGGCAGCGTGTCGTCGGTGCTGGTAACACCCTTCGCTGGCGCCTACTGCGCCTCCAAGGCAGCGGTGCATGCCTTGAGCGACGCCCTGCGCATGGAGCTGGCGCCCTTCTCCATCGAGGTGATGGAAGTGCAGCCAGGCGCCATCGCCTCCAGTTTCGGCGCCAATGCCAGCCAGCAGGCCGAGGCGCTGATCCGCGAGGATTCGCCCTGGTGGCCGCTGCGCGACGGCATCCGCGCCCGCGCCAGGGCCTCACAGGACAACCCGACCCCGGCCAGCGAGTTTGCCGCGCAACTACTGGCCGCGGTGCAGCGCGACACACGCCCACGTCTGTTGCGCCTGGGCAATGGCAGTCGCGCCCTGCCGCTGCTCGCCACACTGTTGCCCAAGGCGCTGCTGGAACGGGTTCTACGCAAACGTTTCGGCCTGGCGCAGCAGCTGTGAGCCAGCGCCTGCCCGTGCGCTACTACGCCGTTGCGGGAGTGATCGCCGCCGTGCTGCTGAACCTGCTGCTGCGCACCTTCGTGCGTCTGGGCGGTGTGTTCACCACCCTGCTGATCGCCGCCGCCATCGCTGCCGGTCTGGCACTGGTGTTTCACTGGCGAACCGGGCGCGCGCCGAGCAACGCCGAGCGCTGGCGCTTCACCCTGCTCTATGGCGGCGTGCTCGGGCTGCTCTATCTGGGCTTGCTGGGCATGATGTACCTGCAGGACACGCCCAGCCCCATGGGCCTGTTTCTGTTCAGCCTGCACTACCTCTGCTACCCGGTGCTGGCCTGGCTGGCGTTTTCGCCACGTTATGGCCGCTGATTCCGCCAGGAAACCATCTGCATGCTGCATACCCTCGCCGTCGCCAACTACCGCTCGATCAACAGCCTGATCCTGCCGCTGGGCCGGCTCAACCTGATCACGGGCGCCAACGGCAGCGGCAAGTCCAACCTCTACCGCGCCCTGCGCCTGCTGGCGGAAACCGCACAAGGTGGCGTGGTCAACGCGCTGGCGCGCGAAGGTGGGCTGGAGTCGAGTTTCTGGGCCGGGCCAGAGAAGATTTCCCGGCGCATGCGCAGCGGCGAGGTGCCCGTACAGGGCGGCCCACGGCAGAACGTGATGCGCCTACGTCTGGGGTTTGCCGGTGATGACTTCGGCTATGCCATCGCCCTGGGTCTACCCGAGCCAAGCAGTTCGGCCTTCGCCCTCGACCCGGAGATCAAGCGTGAATGCATCTGGGCCGGCGCCAGCTATCGCCCCGCCTCGCTGTTGGTGGATCGTGCCGGGCCCATGGTACGCATGCGTGAAGGACGCAGCTGGCAGGTATTGGCCCAGCACGTGCCGAACTACGACAGCCTGTTCGACCAGATCGGCAACGACCCGAATTGCCCGGAAGTCTTCCAGCTACGCGAAACCATCCGCCGCTGGCGCTTCTACGATCACTTTCGCAGCGATGCCGAGGCGCCCGCGCGCCAACCGCAACTGGGCACACGCACGCCAGTGCTGCATCACGATGGCCGCGACCTGGCCGCCGCGCTGCAGACAATCCGCGAGATAGGCGACCGCGCCGCACTGGACGCCGCCATCGACGACGCCTTTCCCGGCAGCCGACTGCATATCGACTTTCAAGCGGGCGGGCGCTTCGCCGTGGAGCTGCGCCAGGAAGGCTTGCTGCGCCCGCTG
The DNA here is from genome assembly GCF_048068235.1 of Pseudomonas sp. NY15364. NCBI lineage: Bacteria > Pseudomonadati > Pseudomonadota > Gammaproteobacteria > Pseudomonadales > Pseudomonadaceae > Pseudomonas > Pseudomonas sp. NY15364. The sequence goes on from NZ_JBLUPX010000008.1 coordinate 172,873, forward strand.
AGCGCTGCAGAACTGTCCGACGGTACGTTGCGCTACCTACTTCTGGTCGCCGCCCTGCTCACGCCACGGCCGCCTTCATTGATGGTGCTCAACGAGCCGGAAACCAGCCTGCACCCGGATCTTTTGCCGGCACTCGGTCGCCTGATCATCGCCGCCTCAAAGCAGACCCAGGTATGGGTCGTCTCCCACGCCAGCCGCCTGATCGCCACGCTCAAGGAAAGCCCCGACTGCAACACCCTGGAGCTGGACAAGCAGCTCGGTCAGACCTGCATACGCGACCAGGGCATGCTCGACGAGCCGCCCTGGCATTGGCCGGATTGAAACCTGCGGATTGATGCGAACACCCCGTAGGGTGCGCCGTGCGCACCGGCTTCTGATCGCTATCAGCTACGGTCCTGCAAAGCGCGGTGCGCACAGCGCACCCTTGTGTTCTCACAGCCCGTCGAGATAGCGCTCGACATCCAGCGCGGCCATGCAGCCGGCACCGGCCGAAGTGATCGCCTGGCGATAGACCGAGTCGGCCACGTCACCGGCAGCGAACACGCCAGGAATGCTGGTCGCGGTGGCATTGCCCTCGCGCCCGCCATTGACCACCAGATAACCATCCTTCAGCGCCAGCTGGCCCTCGAACAGGCTGGTATTGGGCGTGTGGCCGATGGCAACGAACAGTCCATCCACTTTCAGCTCGCGATAGGCACCGCCGTATTGCTTGAGGCGTACGCCGGTGACACCGCTGGCATCGCCCAGCACTTCGTCGACCTCGGCATTGAGCTGCAGCTCGATCTTGCCCTCGGCGACCCGCTCCTGCAGTTTGTTCTGCAGGATCTTCTCGGCACGAAAGGCGTTGCGGCGATGGATCAACGTGACCTTGCTGGCGATATTGGCCAGGTACAGCGCCTCTTCTACCGCCGTATTGCCGCCGCCAACCACGGCCACCTCACGGCCGCGATAGAAGAAACCATCGCAGGTCGCACAGGCTGATACGCCACGGCCCATGAACGCCTCTTCACTGGGCAGCCCCAGGTAACGCGCGCTGGCACCGGTAGCAATGATCAGCGCGTCGCAGCTATAGGTGCCGCTGTCGCCAACCAGGGTGAAAGGCTTGCCGGCCAGATCCACGGCGTTGATATGGTCGAAAACGATCTCGGTCTCGAAGCGCTCGGCATGCTCCTGCATACGCTGCATCAGCGCGGGGCCGGTCAAGCCATTCGGGTCACCCGGCCAGTTGTCCACTTCGGTGGTGGTGGTCAGCTGGCCACCGGCCTGGATACCGGTGATCAGCAGCGGTTTCAGATTGGCGCGCGCGGCATAGACGGCAGCGCTATAACCGGCAGGGCCGGAACCCAGAATGATGACGCGGGCATGACGAACGGCAGACATCACTAACTCCTTGCAAGCCCACAGGGCCGGCAGGCCAGAATAAAAAGGGACTCTCGAAGCACTAGGGGAAGGCTTGGAAGGATGAGAGCCCCGCAAAAGCGAAACTGTGCGCAAGGCTATCCAGGCCGCCGGGCCAGCGGAAATATCCATTACCAATCCCGCGAATAGAATCCGACTATGGCTGCCAGGCACCCGTCTGAACTTTCGCCTCGGCGGCGAAGTCGGTATGGTCGCGCGCATCAACCACTCAGGAGACCGCCATGCCTGCCGCTCCCGTCCTGTCCGGCCCGCAATACCTGCGAGAGGGCCTGAAACTGGTCCTCAGCCCCGGCCTGCGCCTTTTCGTGCTGCTGCCGCTGGCGGTCAATCTGATTCTGTTCGTCACCATGATCAGCTTTGCCGTGCAGCAGTTCAGCGGTTGGGTCGACACCTTCATGCCCACCCTGCCGAGCTGGCTGAGCTTTCTGCAGTACATCCTCTGGCCGCTATTCGTGGTGCTGGTACTGCTGATGGTGTTCTTCACTTTCACCCTGCTGGCCAACATCATCGCTGCACCGTTCAACGGTTTTCTCGCGGAAAAGGTCGAAGTAGTGGCGCGCGGTGAGGATCACTTCCCGCCGTTCAGTTGGGGCGAGCTGGCGGCCATGGTGCCGCGCACCATGGGCCGCGAGTTACGCAAGCTGGGTTACTTCCTGCCGCGCGCCATCGGTCTGCTGATCCTCAGCTTCATCCCGGTGGTGAACCTGGTCGCCGCGCCGCTGTGGCTGCTGTTCGGCGTATGGATGATGGCCGTGCAGTACATTGACTACCCGGCCGACAACAACAAGATGAGCTGGCAGGACATGCTCGCCTGGCTGCGCGAGAAACGCTGGCAGAGCCTGAGCTTCGGCGGCATCACCTACGCCGCACTGCTGGTGCCGGGGCTGAATATCCTGATGATGCCAGCTGCCGTGGCTGGGGCGACCTTGTTCTGGGTACGCGAGCGCAGCTAACCGTCCATCACAAAAGCGCAAACAAACCGTCACAGTCATTACATGGCACAGGCAGAGACTGCGTATATGAACGCACCGTCTCTACATATCGCGCTGATCAGCGAAACCTTCCCGCCGGAAATCAACGGCGTGGCCAACACCCTCGGTCGCCTGGTCGACGGCCTGCGTGGCCGTGGCCACCGCGTGCAACTGATACGGCCGCGCCAGGACATCGACCACACGCAGGACGCCGACGGTGACCTGCTGCTGACCCGCGGCTGGCCGCTACCCGGCTACCCCGGCCTGCAATGGGGCCAGTCGTCGCTGCACAAGCTGCTCAGGCGCTGGGAGCGGCAACGCCCGGACGTGCTTTACATCGCCACCGAAGGCCCGCTGGGGCTTTCTGCACTGCGCGCGGCCAGGCGCCTGGCGATCCCGGTGGTCAGCGGTTTTCACACCAACTTCCAGCAGTACACCGGGCACTACGGCATCGGCCTGCTGACCCGGGCGATGACCAACTACCTGCGCTGGTTCCACAACCGCACGCAACTGACGCTGGTGCCGAGCATTGGCCAGAAGGTCGACCTCGAACGCCGTGACTTCGAACGCCTGGCCCTGCTCGCCCGCGGTGTCGACAGCCAGCTGTTCCATCCGCGCCGGCGCAGCGACGCCCTGCGCGAAAGCTGGGGCCTGGGGCCGGATGATCTGGCCGTGCTGCATGTCGGACGCCTGGCTGCAGAGAAGAATCTCGGCTTGCTGGTCAAGGCCTTCAAAGCCTTGCAGCAGGCTCACCCACAACGCTGTATGCGCCTGATTCTGGTGGGGGACGGACCACTGCGCGCCAGCCTGCAGGCACAGCTGCCGGAGGCGCTTTTCTGCGGTCTGCAGCGCGGTGAAACGCTGGCCGAGCACTACGCGTCAGGTGACCTGTTTCTGTTTCCCAGCCTGTCGGAAACCTTCGGCAACGTGGTGCTGGAGGCCCTGGCCTCGAGCCTCGGCGTGGTGGCGTTCGACCAAGCAGCGGCCGCCCAACATATCCATCACGGCCACAACGGCGTGCTCGCCCGTCCCGGTGACGAGGCAGGCTTCTGCGAAGCCGCCTGTGAATTACTGGGTGATGCGGAGGTACTGCGGCATATCCGCCTCAACGCCCGCCGACATGCCAGCCATCTGAGCTGGGACGACATCATCGCGTTGTTCGAACAGCACCTGCGCAGCGCCATGCAACCTCAGGTCAGCGTTGAAGCAGCGCTTGCCGGTAGGGCGGGTGAAACCCGCCATTGAGACAATCTGGCGAGTTGCACCCGCCCTACGTGATCACATCCACTCAAAACACGCAGGCGTAAAAAAGCCCCGATGTGCCGGGGCTGAAAACGGGGCGCCGGATCGCGACGCCCGATAGAAACGGACTCAGACCAGCGTGGTCAACGCATCGCGGCTGAACGGCAGGATGTCGTGCTCGCGGCCTTCACGCACCTTCAGCGCCCAATCCGGATCGACCAGCAACGCGCGGCCCACGGCGACCAGATCGAACTCCTCCTTGTTCAGGCGCTCGAGCAGATTCTCCAGGCTGGCCGGCTCGGCCACCTTGTCGGTCTTGACCATAAACTGCAGGAACTCGCCATCCAGGCCGACGCTGCCGACGGTGATGGTCGGCTTGCCGGTGAGCTTGCGCGTCCAGCCGGCCAGGTTGAGGTCGCTGCCTTCGAACTCCGGCTCCCAGAAGCGGCGGGTCGAGCAATGGAAGATATCCACGCCAGCGTCGGACAGCGGCTTGAGGAAGGCCTCCAGCTGCTCCGGGGTTTGCACTAGGCGCGCGGTGTAATCCTGCTGCTTCCACTGCGAGTAACGCAGGATGATCGGGAAGTCCGGGCCGACTGCGGCGCGCACAGCCTGGATCAGCTCGATGGCGAAACGCGAACGCGCTGCCAGGTCGCCACCGTACTGGTCAGTGCGCTGGTTGCTGCCTTCCCAGAAGAACTGGTCGATCAGGTAGCCATGGGCACCGTGGATCTCCACACCGTCCATGCCGATGGCCTTGGCATCGCGCGCGGCCTGGGCGAAGGCGGCGATCACCTCATCGATATCGGCCTGGGTCATGCCATGCACGACCACCTGGCCGTCCTTGACCTTCTCCATCGGGCCAAAGCCAGGAACGCTGGCATCCGGCTCGGTGCCCAACTTGCGCACGTTACCCACGTGCCAGAGCTGCGGGACGATCTTGCCGCCTTCGGCGTGCACCGCGTCGACCACCTGCTTCCAGCCGGCCAGGGCGTCTTCGCCGTAGAAACGCGGCACGTTCGGGTAGCCGTTGGCCGCCTTGTGCCCGACCGTGGTGCCTTCGGTGACGATCAGCCCCACGCCCGCAGCCGCACGGCGACGGTAGTACTCGATGACCTTGGCGTTGGGCACGCCACCGGGTGAGAAGGAACGGGTCATCGGCGCCATGACCACACGGGTCGGCAGCTCCAGGTTACCGAGGCGGAACGGGGCGAACAGGGCTTGAACGGGTGCGTTCATCATCTTTCCTCTGGGGTTGAACGGTAATCAGGCCTGCAGCAAACGCTCCAGGCGGGTGACGAAAGCTTCCAGCGGCTGCAGGCTGCGGCCCACCTTGAGGCGGGCGAGCACGCCCTGCCAGGCGTCGCTGATGAAGGTGGCGAGGTTGCCGCAGTCCTCGTCGGCCGGCAGTTCACCGGCGGCCTGCGCCTGCTCCAGGCAGTCGCGCAGAATGTCCACAGACGCCTGCTGAATGGCCGCGACCTCGGCGCCGATCGCCGGCAGCATCTCGCTCATCTCGAAACTCAGGCTACCGATGAAGCAGTGGTACTGCGGCGTCTCCTGCCGGGCGAAGTGCGCCAGCAGGTCACGGTAATAAGCGAGGATGCGTGCACGCGGGCTCAGCGCCGGATCATTCAGTGCCTGGGCATAGCGCGCCAGCCGCGGCCGATAGATGAAGGCCAGCGCCTGCAGGGCGAAGTCTTCCTTGCTGGCGAAGTAGTGATAGAAGCTGCCCTTGGGAATCCCGGCCGCCTGGACGATCTCCAGAACACCGGTGCCGTGGTAGCCGCGACGCGTCATCACCGCCGAGCCTTTGCTCAGGATCAGGTCGCGCTTGTCGAGTCGAATGCTGTTCATGGCGCCGAGCATATGACCGGTCGTCTCGCTCAGCACAGCACTATTGATATTGGTGATTGAGGACTAGAAAACGTAGGACGGGTGCAACCCGTCGCTAGCCGGTCAGGCGGGTTGCACCCGCCCTACTCAAGCTCAGGACTGCAGCCAGATCAGCGAGGCGAAACGCCCGGTGCGGGCACTGCGGCGATAGGAGTAGAAACGCGGGTCGTTGTAGGTACACAGTCCGCCGCCGCTGACCGAGGTCACGCCGATGGCAGCCAGGCGAATGCGCGCCAACTGGTAGATATCGGCCATGAACTTGCCGGCGTTGACGCTAGGCACGAATGCATCGGCAGCCTCGGCATGCTGTTGCACGAAGGTCTCGCGCACCTCGCTACCCACTTCGAAAGCCGCCGGGCCGATGGCCGGGCCGAGCCAGACCAGCAGCTCTTGCGGTGCAACGCTCAACGCCTTGACGGTCGCCTCAAGCACACCACCGGCCAGCCCACGCCAACCTGCATGGGCCGCTGCCACGCGGGTACCGGCGCGATCGCAGAACAACGCTGGCAGGCAATCGGCGGTCATCGCCGTGCAGGCGACACCCGGCGTGGTCGTCCAGTTGCCATCGGCTTCGATGACCGTCGCCGGATCGGCTTCGGCCACCACGATGCCATGCACCTGGCGCAGCCAGGCAGGTTGGCAGCCGAGCATATCGACCAGATGCTGACGGTTGCTCGCCACCGCAGCAGGATCGTCCTCGACATGGTCGCCCAGGTTAAAGGTATCGAACGGCGCCGCACTGACGCCGCCGCCACGGGTGGTGACGCAAGCACGTACATTGACGGGCGCAGGCCAGTCGGGCGTCAGCCAGTCGTGGACGCTCACCCGACGAACGCCTCACGATCCTGACGCAGCAGGGTAAGCAGCCAGACCAGATCATCCGGCAGCGCCGACTCCCACTTCATGCGCTTGCCAGTAGCCGGGTGATCCAGTTCGAGAAAACGCGCATGCAACGCCTGACGCGGAAACTCCTTGAGGCTCTGCACCAGGGTCGGACTGGCCGCCGGCGGAATACGGAAACGCCCGGCGTAGACCGGATCGCCCACCAGCGGGTAGCCAACATGGCTCATGTGCACACGAATCTGGTGGGTACGTCCGGTTTCCAGCTTGACCCGCACATGGGTGTGTGAACGGTAGCGCTCGAGCACACGGTAGTGACTGATCGCCGGCTTGCCGCCGTCGGTCACCGCCATGCGCTGACGCTGGCTGGAGCTGCGCCCAATCGGCGCATCGATGGTGCCGCCAGCGGTGATCACACCGATGCTGATGCATTCATAGATGCGGCTGACAGTGCGCTTCTGCAACTGCTCGACCAGATTGGTCTGCGCCTGCAGGGTCTTGGCCACCACCATCAGGCCGGTGGTGTCCTTGTCCAGACGATGGACGATGCCGGCGCGCGGCACATTGACGATATCCGGGACGTGGTGCAGCAGGGCATTGAGCAGGGTGCCGTCGGCATGCCCGGCAGCCGGGTGCACGACCAGTCCGGCCGGTTTGTCGATCACCAGCAGGTGTTCGTCTTCATAGACGATGTTCAGTTCGATGTCCTGCGCGATCCACTCGCCCTGCGCTTCCTGTTCAGCATCCAGGACCAGCGTCGAGCCAGCATGCACGGTGTCACGCGGGCGCGCCACTGCGCCATCGACGGTCAGGCGACCTTCCTTGATCCAGGAGGAAAGGCGCGAACGGGAGAACTCGCCAAACAGCTGCGCAGCCACCTGGTCGAGGCGTTGACCGCCCTGTTCAAAGGGGACGACGGCCTGGAGTTGAATCAGCTGCTTGTTTATAGAAGTCATCTTCGGCAACGGCGGGAGCCTGGCCTTTGGTTTCGGCGACAGGCTTGTGGTTAAATACGGCGTCTTTGCCCCAGGGGTTTCCGGGGGCGCTCATCATAACAGGACGGCCGCGCGGCCGTCACAGGGACGCAAGCCGCCATGCAAGTGAAACACCTGCTGCTGATCGCCATCCTCGCCCTTACCGCCGCCTGCTCTTCCAAGCAGCCGGAGGTCGATGAAAACCTCAGCGAGGTGGAGCTGTACCAGCAGGCCCAGGCCGACCTGGACAACCGCAGCTACACCCAGGCCATCGCCAAACTGAAGGCGCTGGAGTCGCGCTATCCGTTCGGGCGCTACGCCGAGCAGGCGCAGCTGGAACTGATCTACGCCTACTACAAGAATGCCGAGCCGGAAGCTGCGAAGTCCTCCGCCGAGCGCTTCATCCGCCTGCACCCGCAGCACGCCAACGTCGACTACGCCTACTACCTCAAGGGCCTGGCCTCGTTCGACCAGGACCGCGGTCTCCTGGCCCGCTTCCTGCCGCTGGACATGACCAAGCGCGACCCGGGCGCCGCGCGCGACTCCTATAACGAGTTCGCGCAGCTCACCAGCCGCTACCCGACCAGCCGCTACGCCCCGGACGCCAAACAGCGCATGATCTACCTGCGCAACCTGCTGGCCGCCTATGAGATCCACGTAGCCCACTACTACCTGACCCGCCAAGCCTATGTAGCTGCCGGCAACCGTGGCCGCTATGTGGTGGAAAACTTCCAGGAAACCCCGTCGGTCGGTGATGGCCTGGCGATCATGACCGAAGCGTATCAGCGTCTGTCCCTGGACGACCTGGCTGCCACCAGCCTGGAAGCCCTCAAGCTCAACTACCCTGACCATCCGAGCCTGGAAAGCGGCGAGTTCGTCCCGCTCGAAGAAGAAGCCGACAACCGCTCCTGGCTGGCCAAGGCCACCCTGGGCCTGATCGAAACCGACACGCCGCTGCCGCCGGGCGAAACCCGCGCCAGCCAGGACGTGATTCGCCAGTACGAAGACGCCGAGCAACAAATCCCGTCCGAACTGCAGCAGGACGCCAAGACCGGCGAAACCGCCAAGAAGCGTTCGATCTGGAGCTACCTGACCTTCGGTCTGTTCGACTGATCGATGCACGACAGAACAAGGGAGGCCTCGGCCTAATGCCAGTCAGTTAAGCTGACTGGCATTTTTATTTCTGGTCGGATACTTGGACGGCTTGGGTTTGACCGCTCGCGGATAACTGCGATCCTCACGGCGATGAGGTAGGACGTAGTGCATGGCCGAGGCCTGTAGTTCGGCCAGGTAGCGAGGGATATTGCCTGGATGATTCAAAGAGACCCCGTTCAAGAAGCCCAGAATCGCCCAGGTGCAAGCGGTGAAACTCATTTCGCAGGGGTAGATGCCAGGGCAGTGGCGGCTCATTTCCAACATTTGATAACGCAGCAGGTTGTACCCTAGCAGTACGCCCCACAGTTCTTGTTCAATCATCTCCGGTGTTTTACTGCGCAGTGTGTAGTGCCCCGCGAGCATGCCTTGCTTCATTTCTCGATAGCCCAGTTCGATTTCCCAACGCTGACTGTACAGATCCACGATTTCGTCTGGAGGGAAGCGCAGAGGATCGATCATTGAGGTCAGTACCTGCCGCACTTTGCCCTTGATGGTCTTGCTTAATAACCGAGCCTGTAGCGTGTCTGGCAGGTCGGGCCATTGTTTACGCGCCTGCGGCGAGGTCTTTAGCGAGACGATGGCATCGTGGCGCCCTAACTTACGCAGCACCTCGTATTGAGCATCCTTGCGCAGCGGCAGTAAC